>DATARH010000213.1:0-5609 GCA_036264235.1 Allostellaceae bacterium | reverse complement strand
GGCGATTCATGCCGAGGACAACGACATCGTGATGCACATGTACGAGAAGCTGATCCGCGAGGAGCGGACCGGCTTCGAGAACATGGCCGAGGTGCACAACACGCTCTCGGAGGATTTGTCGTTCAATCGGGTAATTCGACTTGCCGAGAATGTCGAGGGCGCGGCGCTCTACATGGTGCATGTGTCGGCCGCGACCGGCGTCAATGCGATCGCCAACTCACGCGCCCGCGGCTTCCCGATCTACGGCGAGACGCTGCACCAGTACCTGCTCTACACCGCCGAGGACTACAAAAAACCGGGCGGGCAGATGTTCCACACCTACCCGTCGCTGAAGCACGGCGAGGACCACAAGGCGCTGTGGGCGGCGACCGATCATGGCGCAATCCAGGCGATCGCCACCGACGAAGTGTGCTGTCCGATCAAGGTGAAATTGCAGGGCCGCCGCATCGACGACACGACCGGCGGCAATTCCGGCGTCGAGCCGCGCGTCGCGCTGATGTACACCCATATGGTCGAGAAACGCGGCTACTCACTGAGTCACTTCGTCGACATGGTGTCGACGAATGCGGCGAAGATCATGGGCCTTTACCCGAGAAAGGGCGCGTTGGCGGTCGGCTCCGACGCCGACATCACATTGCTCGACGCACGGGCGCGGCGGGTGGTCCGCGCCGCCGATCTGCACGAGACCGATTACACGCCGTGGGAAGGGCACGAGGTCGCCGCGTGGCCGAGTGCCACGATCCTGCGCGGCAAAGTCGCGGTCGAAAACGGGCAGTTGCTGGCGAACCTCAGCGACGGGCAGTTCCTGCCGCGCAAGATCCCCGACGACATCCGCTCAAGACCCGCGGTGTAGAGAAACTTCTCAGAACTCCACCATCTGCGCAGCCTGGACGAAACGCTCGGCGTCGTCGGGCAGCAGCAGGCGGTCGGCGACGAGGGCGTGGCAAGCGGCGCGGACCTGCGCGACGTAAGCCTCGCGGCTGCCGTAGCGCTCTTCGAGCGGCGGGCGTGGGTCGTCGGCGGCCTCGCGCTCGGCGCGGGTGCGGGAGAACGCGATGAACGACCCGTCGCGGTCGGCGAGCTCCTCCGGCTGCACCTTGTACACGTTCCAGCCGGTGTAGGTGCCGAGCGGCACCGCGATCGGCGGCAGCCGGATCCCGGCGGTCTCGTTGCCGTCCTGATCGACGGCCGAAACATGCGTCGGATAGCTCTGGTGCGGCGCGCCATGGGGTGGATCGATCCAATCGACCGGCGGGCCGATCCGGTTGGCGCCGGGCGCGCGTGCGAAGCCGGGCGCCCTGGGCAGCCGGACGGATGCGGCCTCGACCGCGGTGTGTGCGGCATGTGTCGGCACCCGGCTCGGCGGTGGCGCGATGCCCTTCGTCACCCACTCTTCGAGCGCCACGAACAGCGCCCGCAGCGCTGGCGTCGCGCTGTGCGGGTTGCGCGTGTTGACGCACGGGCCGGGCCGCGGATCGACGCCGGGCCGGCCGCCATGCTGGGTGCCGGCGATCAGATAAGTCCGGGCGGTCGGCGGCAACGCGAGATCGCCGCCGGTCGCCGGGTCGGCGTGCACCAGCGAGGCACCCTTCTGCCAGTATTCGGTCGAGGTGTTGGTCTCGATCACCAGCGGATCGGCCGCGTCCCCCCGCAGTAGCGAGCCCACCCTGCCGGAGAATGGATCGGCCGTCTCCGCCGTGCTGAACGGGAACCAGTTCTCGGGATAGAGCCGGTCCTCGTGCTGGGTCGCGGTGCGACCGGGCATGCCGAATGTGTGGTTGGCGAACACCTTGCCGGCGCCGGCGACATGGCTGAAGACGCCATCGAAGACGCGCTGGCCCTCGGTGTCGGCATTCATCCCGAGCTCGAGGAAATGACGCAGGAATCGGCCGCTCTGCGACACGCCGAAGGCGAGGGCGTGGCGGATTTCACCCTCGCCGGCAAAGAACGGGTTGCCGATACCGCCGCCGGCCGGCCGGTCGTAGCGCGCGAAGGAGACGAGGTCGCGGACGCTGGCGTAGCCGATGCCGAGCACCCTCGTGCCGGTCGCCTCGTACCAAAAATCGTAGATGCGGAACGGCTCGAATTTGCGCCCCTCCGGCAAAAGCCTGATCGTGCGCTCATCGACGAACTCCCACTCGCTAGCGGGGATTTCGGTATGCGGATCACGCTCGCGGCTGCGCACGGCCAGCCGCGCCGTGCGCTTGTCGATCGTCGCCGCCGGGTAGCTGAGCCGGCGACTGCTGCCATCGCCTGGCGCTCGTGTGCCGATATGGAATTCGTCGCGGATGCGGCGGATGACTGGTTTACCGCCTTCGAGTACCGCTGGAAAATCAGCTCCCAAGCCATTGTTCATACGGGGGGCGCCCGGATCCCACCCCGACCACAGCAGCGAGTAACCACGCCCGAGGCAGAAGCCAAGCCCGGCATCCTCGCGGGTCTTCGGGTCATTGGTGCGGGCCGGGTCATTGGCCGGCACATCGTCGAGCAGGTTGAAGATCCGCTTCGAGCCACGATTGGGCACGTCGTACACCAGGATGCCGCAACCGCGCCGCGGCTGTTCTGGCCGCAACAGATCGAAATCGGTCGCGTATTCTACGAGCCCTGCCGGGTTGCGCGGGGCCTTGTCGAGATCGACGATTACGCGGTTCCCCGGCGCTGCCGGGTCTAGGGTGCCGCGCGCGACGCCGCGGATGCGCAGGTAAGGGCCAGCGGCACCGAATTCGTGCCCCTCGGCGAAGTTGTCGATCGCGGTTACGGCGATGTCGGTGATCGGCATTCCGGCTCCCTTCTCCGCGGCGTCACCTTCAGCAGGTCGAGGCGCGATTCCGGCTCATCGAGAAACGCGAGCTCCTCCGGGGTGGATTGACGGCCGAGCACCGCGTTGCGGTGCGGAAAGCGGCCGAAGCGCGAGATCGTGTCGAGATAGCGCCGGGCATAACGCTTGTTGTCGGGCCCATCCGGCTGTAGTGGCAGCGCCTCGAGCAGTTCGAGGCAGCGGAGCTGGTCGGCGACATCTTCGCTGTGGTGCAGGGGCATATAAAAGAATTTGCACCACACCAACGGCATCGCGCGGTCGAAGCCGCGTTCCATCGCCCGGTCGGCCGCAGCGCGGGCGGCGGCGTCGGTCGCGTAGGCGCGCGGCATCCCGCGGAAGATGTTGCGCGGCACCTGATCAAGCAGCAGCACCAGCGCGAGCGCGCCTTCGGGTGTCTCTTCCCAGGCGACGAGGCGCCCGGCCGCCGCGGCTTCGTAATCGGCGACAAATCGGCGGCGGACTTCGTCATCGAACTCCGCCGTGCCCTTGAACCAGATGTCACGCGGCCGCTCGCGCTCCGGGTCGCCCGGCGGACCGAACCAAAAATCGAGCAAGGCCTGCACGCGCTGGTTATTCGCCACGATTCCTCCCGTCGCTGCGCGCCGCATCGTATCATTGCGCGGCGATTTGCGAAGGAGGCTGAGATGGCGTCTGCGAGGACCGGCGGCTGCTTGTGCGGCGCAATCCGCTACGAAAGCAGCGGCGAGCCGCAATTCTCGCTGCAGTGCCACTGCCGCGACTGCCAACGGGCGAGCGGCAGCGCCTATGTCGCGGCGGTGCGGGTGCCGTCGGCCGAATTCCGCATCGTCCAGGGCACGCCGAAGCGCTACATCGCCAAATCCGACGCCGGCAACGAGATCACCCGCGCTTTCTGCGGCGATTGCGGCACTCCGCTCTATGTCCAGGTGTCGACCCGGCCCGACCTGGTCGGCGTGCGGGTGTCGAGCTTCGACGATCCCTCCTGGTTTCGTCCGGAGGCCGACATCTTCGTCAAAAGCGCCCAGCCCTGGGACCACATGAACCCGGCGCTGCCGAAATACGACACCTATCCGAAGGGGAAGAGCTACTCCTGACCGGCAGGCCGCGGTTTCACAACAATCGACTAAATTTGGCGGCACCGTGACCGGCCTCACATACGCTGCTCGCAACGTCCGATAGAAGCCATCTCATTGGTCTCCGCCCGCAGAGGCGGAAGACGAGGTGGCGGAGGGGCAGAATGGGCTTCTATCACTGGCGGTTCAGGATTTCGCACGAGGCGGCACGCGCGGAAGCGGCGCGGCGAGAGGTCGAGCAGCCGCGCGCCAAGATGCCTGCGGCACGCAATCCGGTTTGGGTGCATCGGCAGCAGAGCGCGGCGGCGGCGCCGGCCTCGACGGCCGCCAACGCGGACGCGACGATTCCGCTGCCGAAACCGGTGCGCGCGATGGTTCGCGCCTGAGGCGAAAGCGAGCGCCGCAGGCCGGCGCCTCCGGCCAGCTCCTACGGAGCCGAAGCCTCGTCCAGAATCCGGACGATGTGCCGCGCGTCGCGGCCGGCGGCGTCGGCGATCTGGTGACGGCAGCTGGTGCCGCAGGCGGCGAGGATCGTGTCGGGCGGGGCGGCGCGCATCTTCGGCAAGACGCCAAGTTCGCCGATCTTGAGCGACATGTCGTAATGCTCGGCCTCCATGCCGAAGGCGCCCGCCATGCCGCAGCAGGTCGAGTCGAACGTCTCGACATTCAGCTCCGGGATCAGCTGAAGCGCCTTCGCCGCCGCCGCGGCGGTGCCAAACGCCTTCTGGTGACAATGCCCATGCAATAGCGCCACCCCCGGCATCGGCTTCAGCGGCAATTGGAAGCGCCCCGCGGCGCGCTCGCGCTCGACGAACTCCTCGAACAGCAGCGCGCGCTCGGCGAGCGCCTTGGTATCGGCGCCGGGCAGCAGCGACGCAAACTCGTCGCGCAAGGTCAGCAGGCAGGACGGCTCCAGCCCGACGATCGGCGTGCCGGCGGCAACCGCCGGCGCCAGCGCGTCAAGCATGCGGCGTGCTTCCTTGCGCGCCTCGTCGACGAGCCCGGCGGCGAGAAAGGTGCGGCCACAACAGAGCGGCCGCCCGACACCCGGTTCCGGTGTCGCCACCCGGTAGCCAGCGCGGCGCAACACCCGCTCGGCCGCATGCGCATTGTCCGGTTCGAAATAGCGGTTGAAGGTGTCGATCAGCAGGAGAACGTCGCGCGGCGTTTCTGCCCCCTCCCGCTCGCTCCGCTCGCCTCTCTCCTCCGCTTGCGGTGGAGGACTAGCGCCGGGGTAGCGGCTCGCCGACCATTCCGGCAGCGAGCGGCGGGCGCTGAAGCCGAACAGCCGCTCGCCGAGGGCGGCCAGCGCGGACACCCGGTTGCGCAGGTTCAACAGCGGCGCCAGCCGTGCCGCGTACGGGGCATAGCGGGGCAGATAGGCAATCAGCCGGTCACGCGCCGTCAACCGATGGCCCTTCCGGTAATGGTGAAGAAATTCGATCTTCATCTTCGCCATGTCGATCCCGGTCGGGCATTCGCGCTTGCAGCCTTTGCACGAGATGCAAAGGTCGAGCGTTGCACGCATCTCATCCGACACCAGCGCGTCCGGTCCGAGCTGACCGGACAGCGCGAGGCGCAAGGAATTGGCGCGACCACGCGTCAGATGCTGCTCGTCGCCGGTGGCGCGGTAGGAAGGGCACATCACGCCGGGATCGGATTTGCGGCAGGCGCCGTTGTTGTTGCACATCTCGGCGGCGCTGGCGAAGCCGCCCCATTCCGACCAGTCGAGCACGGTA
>DATARH010000209.1:0-24598 GCA_036264235.1 Allostellaceae bacterium | reverse complement strand
TTTCTTGCCAGAGCCGCATGGGCTGGGCGCGTTGCGGCCGGTGCCGGCCCAGGGCGCGCGCGGTCGTGGCGGCGAGCCGCTCGGCGAGCGGAATTCGGCGCCGCGCGCTCCCTGGTCCGGCACCCCGCGCAACGCCGCCTGCCCGTGCGGCTCGGGCAAGAAATTCAAGCATTGCCACGGCCGCGTCTGAAGCGGCCGCGGCTTTCCGCCCATGTGTTCTGACCAGCGGCGATGCCGCGCATTTGTCCCAGATTTGACTCGGGGGCGATCGACCCTATATTCCGCGCCGCACACGCTTGGTGGGGTGCATAGCTCAGTTGGTAGAGCAGCTGACTCTTAATCAGCGGGTCCCAGGTTCGAGTCCTGGTGCACCCACCAATCAATTTATTGTCGCGGTGCCCGAGCGAGGGTCACTCCGCACCCCGAGTTTCGGCCGGTGGCCTGCAGTAGTTGACGGGACAGTCGGCACTGTCGGTCGTGGGAACAGTGCGCCGCTGAATGATGTCAGACATCGAACAGTAGGAGCGGTCCGCCACGGCAAAGTCGCCGTAGCCCGGAGTGTTGATGAAAACGAAGCGATTCGCCGCGATTACCGCCTGGAGCCCGGGGCAAGTATAGCTGCGGGAATCTATTCCGGCGGCGAAGGCGGCGGCGGACCCGAAGGCCATTGCAGCCACGATAAGGATGCACTTTTTCATTTTCCAGCCTCTGTGTCATATCGGTTCCTTGCGCAGTCCCCGATGAATTAAGTGGTAGCGATGCAACCCCGGCCATTCCGCATCTTCGTCATTGCGTTATAGTCGGCTCATGGACCTGCGAGAGGCCGTTGCGGTCGCAAAGCGGCACATCAGCAATTTGTTCGCGGCCGAGGCCGAAGCGCCGCAGAATGTCCGCCTGGAGTCGTTCCTCTATGACGACCACCTGATGGTCTGGACTTTGACCATCGGGTTTCCCGCCGACGCCTCCGTTGGAGATTTGCCCCCATCGCCTCGGGCCCGGCACAAGGTCGTGCGGGTCTCGGAGGCCGACAAATCGGTCCTATCCATCAGAGGCCCGTAGTCGAAGCGTCAGCAATTGGGTGTCCGCACCGCTTCTCCAGAGATGATTGGAGCGCGGCATCGCGAAGCTCCGGGCGAGGTTCACGCATCTGAGCCGCTCCGTATTCCGGGCACCCGATTCGCCGGTGGAGCAGGGTTGGTCGCAGGGACCAAGTGCATGATTCGCAAGGTATTCTCCTGGTTTCCGGTTGCTTGCTGTGCTTACAGCCCTTCCCGTCGTAGCACTGAGACAATTTGGGCCAGCTACAGGCTGCGGCTATGGGTATCGCATCACATATTCGGGAGCTGCGCGTCATCGCCCTGCTAGGCGGCATTCTGCTTGTCGCGGGGTGCACGGAACGCGCAGTCAATTCGCCGCCGGCGCCGATCACCGGCAGCCAGGATTCCACCCCCACAGCGGTGCTACGGCCGGTAGCGCCAGCCCAGAGTCACATTCGCGCTGCTGTGCGCAGCGCGAGACACCGCTCGGTCGTCGCAGCCCTCAAGCAGAGACGCCATGCCCGCATCGAGAAGAAAAGCCGAACCCACGCCAAAGCGGCAAAGCCGGCGATTCACCACAACGCAACGGAACCGGAGACCGCCGCAAACGCGGGGGTGGTGCACCACATCGGCCCCAAGATCATTCCGCTTGATTGAGACGGGCTCGTCGGTCGGCGAACCCCAAGCAAAACCGGAAACTGCCGCTAGTAGCTCGGCTTGATCGAAAACGGCGTGAGCTGCAGCTCGTGGGTCCAGCACGACCGGTCCTGCGTGTGTAGGTAATAGAACGCCTCGGCGATCTTGATCGGATTGATCTGCAGATCGGGCCGGTTCTGGTTCCGCGGTAGCGCGCGGCTGCCTGGCGAGTCGATGCTGCCGTCGATGACGATGTTGGCGACGTGCACGCCATGCTCGGAATATTCCTCGGTCAGCACTTGCGCCAGCGTGCGCATCATGACCCGTGGGTAGTAAAGCGACTGTCCCGTCATCCGCTTCTTGCCGCGCAGCGAACTGGAGTTGTTGGAGAAGAAAAACGATCCCCGGCCGTTCTTGCGCATCGCCGGCAATACCTCCTTGGCGACGAGGAAGGGGCCGCGGCAGGCGATGTGCTGTGTCGTGTCGAACATCTCGACCGGAATGTATTCGAGCAGTTCCTTGTCGGCCGGCAGATCGCGGCCCTCCAGGTAGCCGGCGTTGTAGACCAGCACCTCCGGGTCGCCGACCTCGCGTCGTATCGTGGCAAACGCCGACGCAATCGAATCCTGCGAGACCAGATCGAGCTCGACGATCATGCAGTCGCCGCCCTGCTCGCGGATCGCCGCCGCCAATTTGGCGGCATTGGCCTCCTTGCGCGTCGTCAGCACGGTGAAAAAGCCCTCTTGCGCGAATTTCTGTGCGATCGCGCCGCCGACGCCCCACCGCACCCCAACCGGCAACTCGCTGTCGTCGATCGTGTGGCCGTGCGCCAGCAAGGTATTGCGGCCATCCGACTGCCACTTCGAGGTGGCGCCGATCACCATGGCGACCGGCTTGTCCTTCGTGTTTGCCCTGCGATTTTCGCTCATTGGAAACCCCTTCTGTGCATCCTGGCCAGCGCGCTAACCGCTCGATCCCAAATGCTAGCGGCAACATCGCCGGCTGTCGCGCCCCCTGTGCTCTAGACCAGGCGCTCGCTTGCCCGCAGCAGCTCGTCGCGGAATGCGGGGTCGGCGACCGCAATCAGCGCGCGGGCGCGCTCGGCCAGAGTGCGGCCCCGCAATTCGGCGATGCCGAATTCGGTGACGACGCAATCGGCCTCGGCGCGCGGCGTGGTGACGACGCCGTCGTCGAGCCTGGCGACGATGCGCGAGCGTTTGCGGTTGCGGCTCGCCGCTGGCAGGGCGATGATCGAGCGCCCCTCCGGCGCCCGGTTGGCGGCGCGGACAAAGTCCATCTGTCCGCCGACCAGCCCGACATGGCGGCCGGAGGCGGTCTCGGCGTTCACCTGTCCGGTCAAATCCACTTCCAGCGCGCCGTTGATTGCGACGAAGCGGCGGAAATTGCCGAGCACCAGCGCATCGTGGGTATATCGCGGCCCCCGCATTACCAGCTTCGAATTGCGGTCGGCCCAGGCATAGAGCCGCCGCGAGCCCATCAGCATCAGCGCGACGGTGACGCCGGGGTCGATCTCCTTGTATCGGTTATCGACCGCGCCGCTTTCGATCAGCTCCATCACACCGCCGCCGATCGCGCCTGAATGAATGCCGAGCCCTTTTTTGCCGCCGAGCGCGCGTGCCGCCTCCTCGGGAATCGCGCCGATGCCGAGCTCGATCGTCGCCCGGTCCGGCACCAGCGCGGCGATATGGCCGGCGATCGCCTGCTCGACCGGGCCGGCCGGCCGCGCCGGCAGCTTCATCACCGGGTGCGCCGCCGGCACCAGGATGTCGATCAGCCCGGGCTCGATCACCGTGTCGCCCTCGGTCCATGGCAGCTCCGGGTTGACCTGCGCGATCACCAGTCGCGCCTTTGGCATCGCATCCTGCAGGTGCTCGATGCCGATCCCGGCGCTGTAGCGGCCGACGCTATCCGGCCCGATTACCTGGATCAGCACGATATTGATCGGCACGCGGCCGCTCGCGACGAGATCGCACAAATTCGAGATGTTGGCCGGGATGAGATTGGCCGCGCCACGCGCGAAGAAGCGCCGGCCGGCACCGCCGCCGCCGAATGCGGTAACGGTGACATTCGGATGATCGGGCGAAAACTCGGTACCGAAGGTCAGCGCGAAGAACAGCCGGAACGGCGGGCAGCGCGGCGCCTGCGCATTCAGCATCCGGGTCAGGAGCACCGGCTCGGCGGTCGCCTCGGCCCAGCCGACCGTCTCGCCTTCGCGGATCAGCTTCGCGAAATCGAGCGCCGCCGCCGCGACTGTGACCGGGGTTTTCATCGTCCGATACGGCCTTCTCGCATTTCCTGCTACAACCGCATAGCACGCGACGAGAGGCGACGGGGAGGGACGGCATGCACAAGATCGAGATTCCACCCGAAATCGGCGCCCGCGCGATGCGCGCCCGCGGCCGCGAGCATGTGGTCGACGCGATCGACCCGGCGCGCACGGCACATATCATCGTCGATCTGCAGAACGGGTTCATGGCCGAAGGTGCGCCGCTCGAAGTGCCGACGGCGCGCGAGATCGTCCCAAACGTCAACCGCATCGCCGCGGCGCTGCGCGCGGCCGGCGGGTTCAACGTGTTCCTCCGCTTCACCGTTGACCCGGAGGAACGACAACCGTGGACGGTTTTCTTCGACACCTATCTCGGGCCGCGTCTGAGCGCGATCCACCGCGACGCCTTCACTCGCGGCGCGCCATACTGGCAGTTATGGCCTGAGCTCGACCTGCGGCCCGGTGACCTCGTCATTGACAGGACCCGCTTTAGTGCCTTCGTCCCGGGCACCTGTGCGCTGCAAGAGAAACTGCAATCGCAGCGCATCGACACCCTGATCGTTACCGGCACCTTGACCAATGTGTGCTGCGAAGCGACGGCGCGCGACGCCATGCAGCGCAACTACCGGGTGGTCTTCGTCACCGACGGCAACGCCGCGAAGAGCGATTTCGAACACAACGCAACCCTGACCAATCTGGCGGTAGTGTTCGCCGACTTGCGGAATGCGGCGGAAACCGTCGCGCTGATTGAGGCAAGCCGCACGCACGCTGCCGCGGAATAGCCGGGAGCCAGTGCGATTTTTCCGATCGGAGAACTGCCCGCGCTCGCCGCGGCGGTCATCGCCGGCGGGATTGTCACTGGACTCCTCGCCGGCATCTTCGGCATCGGCGGCGGCGCGGTCATCGTGCCGGTGCTGTTCGAGCTGTTCCGCGTGTACCATGTGCCCGACGACGTGCGAATGCAGCTCTGCGTCGGCACCTCCCTCGCAATCATCGTGCCGACGACGGTGCGCTCCTACCGCGTGCATCGGGAGAAAGGGCTCGTCGTCCCCGAGGTCATGCGGCTGTGGGCGGCGCCGGCGGTTATCGGCGTCGCGCTCGGTTCGCTCGCCGCTGCCTTCGCGCCCTCGGCGCTGTTTAAGATCGTATTCGTAATCGTCGCCAGCGTGATCGCCGCCAAGCTGCTGTTCGGCCGGGAGAGCTGGGTCGTCGCCACCGACCTGCCGGGCCGCGCCGGCATGGCCGGATACGGTTTTCTGGTCGGGCTGGCCTCGTCGCTGATGGGGATCAGCGGCGGCTCGGTCGTGACGATCATCCTGACGCTGCACGGCAAGACGATCCACAACGCGGTCGCGACCGCCGCCGGCATCGGCGTGCCGATCACGATCGCCGGAACGCTCGGCTATGCCCTTGCCGGCCTGTCGCACCAGGGCGAGTTGCCGCCGCTGTCGATCGGCTACGTCTCGATCATCGGCGTAGCGCTGATCGCGCCGCTTTCGAGCTACGTCGCGCCGTTTGGCGCCCGGCTCGCGCATCGCCTGTCGCGGCGGACCATGGAGGTCGCCTTCGGTCTCTTCCTCCTGGCCGCGGCGGCGCGGTTTGCGATCAGCCTGATCTAGTGTCGGCGGTTTCTGCTTGCTGGGTTGGGTATTTCGTCGTCAGCTTCCGCCGCGTCGCTTCGCCAGCGGCGCGAATGCGGGGAGTTGACCCATGAAAATTGTGGTTTTCGGTCCGCAGCGGCGGACCGGCGCGTTGCGCGACGGCATGGTCGTCGATCTGTGCGGCGCCTACGCCAAATACATCTTCGAGAAAAAGGGCGAGGCGCATCCCATGCAATTGGCCGAGGCGCTGGTGCCGTCCGACCTGGCGCGGTTTATCGAAGGCGGCTCGCGCACCCTCGAAGAGACCGAGGCGGCGCTCGATTACCTGTTCGGCCACGCCCTGAACCAGCATGACCGGCGGGGCATGGTCCTGGTGAATCCGGCCGAAGAGGTGCGGCTGCATCCGCCGAAGCCGGCCCGCGGCCGCATCGCCTGTGCCGGCGGCAATTTCGCCGATCATGCCGCGGCGATGGCCGAAAAGATGTCGGGGAAGCCGTTCACCGGCGATGCCCGCGCCCATATCCGCAACGCCGGCATTTGGGGCTTTTGGAAGGTTCTGCGCGAGGTGGCCGGGCCGGACGGCACCGTGATCTACCCAAAGAAGGCGACCCGGCTCGACTACGAGGGCGAGTTGGCGATCGTGCTCGGCAAGCGCGGCACCGACATCAGGGCCCAAGACGCGCGCGATTACGTCTGGGGCGTGACCCTGCTCGGCGATTGGAGCATCCGTGCGCCGCGCGAGCCGGCCGGCCACCACAATTTCGCGATGGGCAAGAATTTCGACACCTCGTGCTCGCTCGGGCCCTGCATCGCGGTCGGCGAGTGCGACCCGTTCGCCGCCGATGTCGAGACCTGGGTCAATGGCGAGCGCCGCCAGAGCTTCAACACGCGCGACATGGTGTTTTCGTTCGGCGAATACCTCGAATACCTGTCGGCCGATCTGACGCTGCATCCCGGCGACATCATCAGCGGCGGTACCGCCGCCGGCACCGCCGCCGATTCGAGCCCGCTGCTGGCAGACGGCACCTCGGCGCCGGAGCGCTACCTGAAGCCGGGCGACACGGTCGAGATCCGCTCGCCGGCAATCGGCACCCTGCGCACGCGCATCGTCGCGCCGTTCCGCTAATCGGTGCGGTCCGATGGGACATCAGATCGAGAGCCTGGCCGCGTTCGTCGCGACAACCCAGTGGCAGGATATACCGGCCCCGGTGCGCGACTGGGCGAAGCTTGTCTTTCTCGACACGCTTGGCGTGATCCTCGCCGGCAGCGAACGGCCCGAGGTCAGCGCGCTGCGGGAGCGGCTGGCACCGACCGCCGGCTCGGGCGCGACGGTCTATGCCCGCTCCTGCCCGAGCCATGATCCGGGCACCGCCGCGCTGCTGAACGGCATCGCCGGCCGGGCGATCGAGTTGTGCGAGGGGCTGCGCCTCGTCTCCGGCCAGGCGGCGATGCAGGTGCTGCCGGCGGTGCTCGCCTCGGCAGAGCCGGCACGCCGGCCGGGCCGCGACATGATGGCCGCCTTCGTCCTCGGCTACGAAATCGCCGGCCGCCTCGCGACCGGCTTCACGCCGCGCCCGTTGGCGCACCAGAACGGCCAGGTGTCGCTGCTCGCCGCGGCCGCGGCCGGTGCCAGGGTGCGCGGCCTCGATGCTGCCGGCATCAGCCGGGCGATGCGGATCGCCACCGTCTTGGTGCTGACGCCGAGCTACACCAACGCCGTCGCCGGCGCGACGGCCCTCAATGTCGCCGGCGGGATGAGCGGCTATGCCGGCGCGCTCGCGCCCGATCTCGCGCTCGCCGGCTTCGAGGCGCAGCCCGACTCGATCGAGGAATCGCTGGGCCAGCTGACCGGTGACGGCTTCTCTCCCGACCGGCTGCTCGATGAGCTCGGCACCTCCTGGCAGATCACCCGCAACTACATGCGCCTCTATGCCTGCTGTAACCCGATCCACCCGACGCTCGATTGCCTCGCCGCGGCGCTCGCCGAATTGCACCCGACGCCGGAGGAGGTCGCCCGCATCGATTTTGCGACCTACCGCTTCGCTTCGGTGATGCGCAACCCCGATCCGCCGAATTATTTCGCGTCGAAATACTCGCTGCCGCATGCCGCCGCGGCGATGGTGGTGCGCGGCGGCGCGGGGTTTTCGCAGCTCGACGACAGTGCGCTTGCCGACCCGGCGATCGCGGCGCTGCGCCACCGCGTCCATATCGCGGAAGACCCGGCGATGAGTGCCGTCGCGCCGCGGCAGCGGCCGGCCCGCGTCACGGTGACACTGACCGACGGCCGCAGGGCGACGCATTCCTGCGACAGTCACCGCGGCGACTTCACCGAGCCTTTCACCGAAGGTGAAATCCGTGAAAAATTCCGCGAGCTGGCCGGTGTCGTACTGACCGCCGACCGTGTTGCCGCGGTTGAGGCGGCGGTCGATCGCTGCGACAGCTGGGACAACCTCGACGAGCTGACCAATCTCTGCCGCCGCCACTCCCGCTAACGCGATAGTGCCGAGATTGCGTGGCTGACGAGCTTTTTCGTCAGCGTCGGAAACGCGTACTCGCCAAACTGCTCCGGCCGGGCCCAGATACCGTCGATCGGCTCGGCAACGACCCCGGCCATCAGCGCCAGCTGGAGGCGGAAATGGGTGAAGCCGTGCTGCACCGTCCCCGGCAACGGCCGCCATTCCGTCGCCGCCGGCGCCTCGGCAACCGCCTCCGCACCCCATGGCGTTGCGCGCCATTCGCTAGAGGGCAGCTCGATCATGCCGCCGAGCAGTCCCTTTTCCGGCCGCCGCCGCAATAGCACCGCGCCGTCCGGCCGGCTCAGCCAAAAGGCGACGCCGTATTTCAGCGGCCGCTCGGGTTTGTCGGCGCGGGCCGGCAGATCGTCGGCGATACCGGCCGCCGCCGCGGCGCAGCAGGCGCGCCACGGACACAACACGCAGCGCGGCTTGCGTGGTGTGCAGATCACCGCGCCCAGATCCATCATCGCCTGCGCGAAATCGCCGGACCGCCGCTGCGGCACCAGCGCCGCCGCCAGTTGCCGCAGCCGCGGCTTTGCCTGCGGCAGCGGCTCCGGGACCGCGTATACCCGCGCCATCACCCGCTCGACATTGCCGTCGACGGCCGCGGCGGGGCGGTCGAAGGCGATCGCGGCTACTGCGCTGGCGGTGTAGTCGCCGATCCCCGGCAGCGCGCGTAGTTCCGCGATCTCGTCTGGAAAGCGGCCACCATATCGCTCGACGACGGCGCGGGCGCAGGCATGCAGGTTGCGCGCCCGGGCGTAATAGCCGAGCCCCTGCCTCTGGTGCAGCACCTCGTCGAGCGAGGCGGCGGCGAGGGCCGAGACATCGGGCCAGCGCGCCAGGAATCGGGCAAAATACGGTCCCACCGCCGGTACCGTCGTCTGCTGCAGCATGATTTCGCTGAGCCAGACGCGGTATGGGTCGGGCCGCTCGCCGGGCATCCCGCGCCACGGCAGGTCGCGCCGGTGGCGGTCATACCAGGCGAGCAGCGCCGCCGGGTCGGGTGCGGCGAATCGAGTGGAGCTCATGAAGCGGGCGACAGACGCGGATCAGGCAAATAACGGCGGCGACAGCCTAGCCCGATCGGGCGCGACGGGCGAGCGGCGGCCGGGTTTGCGCGCCGCCGGACTCGCCGCCTCGCAGGTGGCAGCCCCGATCGTCAGCAAGCGCGGCGGCGGGGTTCTCGCCCGCATGAAGGCGGAATGGGCCGCGGTCGCCGGCGCCGAGGTCGCCGCCGCCAGCTGGCCCGAGGCGCTCGGCCGCGGCGGCGTGCTGCGAGCGCTCGTCGCGCCGGTGCAGGCGCTCGAACTGCAGCACCGCGCGCCGCTCCTGATCGAGCGCATCAACCTGTATTTTGGGAGACCGGTGGTTGTGCGAATCGTCCTTCTCCAGGGTCCGCTGCCGCTCGCCACCGCCGTGGCAAAGCCAGCGATTCCGCCGCCTGCGGCCGCCGATAGCGCGGCTCTGCAGCGGCAGCTCGCCGTCATCGAGGACACCGAGTTGCGGGCGGCGTTGAACAGGTTGGGACGCGCCGTGATCGGCGCCGAGCGGCGCAATCGCTGAGCAAAATTGGCCTTCGACAGCACCCGTTGCACGGCCACATCGAACCCACTAACATCAACATCTGGTAGCAGGAAAACGATTAATGCCGAAAATCTGGTTTCCCCTCGTCTTTCTCCTGTTTGCCGGCGCAATCCCGGCTGCGGCCCAAACACCGAACCCGAAGCCGGCCTCTGCGGAGGAGCAGACAAAGCTCCTTGCGGTCTCTCCGGACGATCGGGTTCTTGGCAAGGCCGATGCGCCGATCACGATCGTTGAATACGCCTCGCTGACCTGCCCGCATTGCGCGCATTTCGACCAAGAGGTCTTGCCGAAGCTCAAGGAGAAATGGATCGACAGCGGCAAGGCGAAGCTGGTGTTCCGGGATTTTCCGCTCGACCAGTCGGCGCTGCTGGCCGCCACCGTGGCCCGCTGCGAGCCGCCCGACCGGTTTTACGGGTTTGTCGATGAGTTGTTCAGGACCCAGGCCGAATGGGGGGCGGCGAAGGATCCCCGCGGCGGGCTGCAGCATCTCGCCCAGCTCGCCGGCATGGGCAAAAAGGACTTCACCGCTTGCATCGACGACAAGACGCGGCAGGACAAAGTCGTGCAGAGCCGCTTCGTCGCCGCCAATCAGCTCGCAGTCGATGCCACCCCGACCTTCTTCATCAACGGCAGCAAGTTCGCCGGCGCCCCGACCGTCGAGGATTTCGATAAGGCGCTGTCGTCGGCCGCCCCCAAATCGTAACCGCCAACACCAGGACATCCGCGCGATCGATGCATATAGAGCGGCTCCGCCTCGTCGGCTTTAAATCCTTCGTCGATGCCACCGAACTGGTAATCGAGCCCGGGCTGACCGGAATCGTCGGTCCGAATGGTTGCGGCAAGTCGAACCTCGTGGATGCATTGCGCTGGATTATGGGCGAGGGCTCGGCGCGGCGCCTGCGCGGCGGCGGTATGGACGACGTGATCTTTGCCGGCTCGTCCGGGCGGCCGGCGCGCAACACCGCCGAAGTCGTGTTGACGATCGACAACAGCGCCCGTGCCGCGCCTTTCGCCTTCAACGACCGCGAGACGATCGAGATCGGCCGCCGCATCGAGCGCGGCGGCGGGTCGGCCTATCGCATCAACGGGCGCGAGGTGCGTGCCCGCGACGTCCAGCTGCTGTTCGCCGACGCCGCCACCGGCGCCCATTCCGAGGCGCTGGTCAGCCAGGGCCGAATCGGCGCGCTGATTTCGGCGAAACCGATCGAGCGCCGACTGCTGCTCGATGAGGCGGCGGGCACCGCGGGGCTGCATGCCCGCCGTCACGAGGCCGAGCTGAAGCTGAAAGCCGCCGAGGCCAATCTGTTGCGCGTCGATGACGTGCTGACGGCGATGTCGACGCAACTCGACGGGCTCAAGAAACAGGCGCGGGCGGCACAACGCTACCGGCGCCTGGCCGAGCAGATCCGCCGCACCGAGGCGATGCTGCTGGCGGCGCGCTGGCGGTTGGCGGTTACCGAGGCCGAGCGCATCAGTGCCGAACTGAACCTTGCCGAGACCGAAGTCTCGGCCGCCGCCGGCCGCGCGCGCGAGGCCGAGCAGGCGCGCGCCGCCGCCGAGGCAGGCTTGCCGGCGCTGCGCCAGGCGGAGGCGGCGGCCGCCGCCGAGGTCCAGCGGCTGGCGCAGCGGCGCGCGGTGCTCGACCAGGAGCTGGCGCGCCTCGCCGAGATGCAGGCCGAGGCCGAGCGTCGGCTCGGCCAGTTCGGTGCCGACCTCGCCCGCGAGGATGAAAATCTCGCCGACGCCGAGACCGCCCTCGCGCGCCTCGCCGATGAGCGGCACGGGCTGGAACGGGGCGCCGGCGCCGAGGAGACCGCGCGGGCCGAGGCCGAGAAGCGGCTCGCCGAAGCCGCCGCCGATCTTGCCGGCGCCGAGACCGGCCTGCAGCAGATGACCGAGGCCTGCGCCTCCGGCGATGCCCGGCGCGGCGCGCTCGAACGGCAGCGGCGCGACCTCTCGGAGCGGCGCGGCCGATTAGAGAATCGGCGCGCCGACAGCGAGCGCCAGCGCGCGGCGATTACAGAGCGGCTGGATCCGTCGGACGCCGCCTCGGAGGCCGCCCGCGCGCTGGCCGAGGCCGAAGCCGATGTCGAGGCGCGCCGGGCCGCGGCGACCGCCTCGGTTCAGATGCTGACGGCGGCGCAAGCGGGCGAAGTCGCGGCGCTCGATCGCGCCCGCTCGGCGCGGCACGAGCTCGATCGGCTGCGCGCCGAGGCGGAAGCCTTGGCAAGCATTCTCGAACCGGGTCCGGCGGAGGGCGGCGCGAGCGAGCCGCCGGTCATGGCGCAGCTCGATGTGCCGGAAGGGCTCGAAGCGGCAACCGCCGCCGCCTTCAATGGAGAATTGGCGGCGCCGGCGCTGCCGCGCGAGCGGGTCGACGAGGGCACTTCGTGCCTATGGATCGCGTTGGGGCCGGTTTCCGAGTCGTACCAGCTTCCGGCGGACGCCCTGCCCCTTGCGGGCCGCATTTCGGTTCCGGCCGTGCTCGACCGCCGCCTGCAGCAAATCGGCCTCGTCGATAGCGAGGCGACTGGCTGGCAATTGCAGCCGCAATTGCGGCCTGGACAGAGCCTCGTCGATCGCGACGGCCGGTTGTGGCGCTGGGATGGCTTCGTCCGGCTGAGCGCCGCCGCCGGTAGCACCGCACAGCAATTGCGGCAACGCCGCCGCCTCGCCGAATTGACGGCGGCGATCGCCGCTGCGGCCGACGCCGCCGATCGCGCCGGCGCCAGCGCAACAGCGGCCCGCACCGCGCGCGAGCAGGCCGCCGCCGGCGATCAGGAGGCGCGTCAGGCACTGCGCCAAGCCGAAGAGCGGTTGGCCCGCAATCGCGCAATCGCGGCCGAAATCGCGGCCCGGGCCGCAAATGCGCAGACCCGCCTCGCCGCGCTCGCGGAAACGATCACAGAACTAACGGCCGAACTGGATGAAGCCGCAAAGGAAACGGCCGAGGCCGAGCGGGCGCTGTCGCTGCTGCCCGATCCGGGCCTCGCCCGAGCCGGGCTCGAGGCGGCGCGAACCCAGGCAGCAGCGGCGCGCCGGCGCGAAGCGGAGGCGCGCGGCGCCCTGGACCGACTGGCGCAGGAGGCCGCCGCGCGCCGACGCCGTCTCGATACGATCGGCGAGGAGGAACAGTCCTGGCAGCGCCGTCGCGCCGGCGCGACGGCGCAGCAGGCGACGCTGAACGAGCGGCGCCGCGCGCTTGCCGCCGAGATTGCCGATATGCGCCAGCGGCCGGACGCGATCGCCGCCGAACGAGATGCCTTCGACCGCACCGCCGCCGAGGCGCAGCAGGTCCATCGTGCCGCCGCGGCGTCGCTGGAGAGCGGCGAGGCGCGGCTGCGCGGCGCCGGTGAGGCCGCGCGCCAATCCGAGCACGAGGTCGCCGAGCACCGCGAACGGCGCGCCCGCCGGGAGGCGCAGCGCGACGCGGCGGCCGAGACGCTGGCGCGGTTGCGCGAAGAGATCGGCGAGCGGCTCGACACCGCGCCCGAGGCGCTTTCCGAGCTGGCGGAAGCGGCGGCGGCGGACGAGCCGACGGCCGACACCGCCGCGCTGGCGGCACGGCTGGAGCGGCTGGTGCGCGAGCGCGACAACATCGGTCCGGTCAATCTCGTGGCCGAGGCCGAGGCGGCCGAAATTGAGACGCAAATCGAGGAGCTGCAGGCCGAGCGGGCCGATTTGACCGAGGCGATCGCGCGGCTGCGCCGCGGCATCGGTGCTCTCGATCGCGAGGGCCGCGAGCGCCTGCTCGCCGCGTTCGAAAAGCTGAATGGGCACTTTACCGACCTGTTCGGGCGCCTATTCGGCGGCGGCAAGGCGCATCTCGCCTTGGAGGAGAGCGACGACCCGCTCGAAGCCGGTCTCGAGATCATGGCGAGCCCACCGGGCAAACGCCTCCAAAGCTTGTCGCTGCTGTCGGGCGGCGAGCAGGCGCTGACCGCGATCGCGCTGATCTTCGCCGTGTTTTTGACCAATCCGGCGCCGGTCTGCGTCCTCGACGAGGTCGATGCGCCGCTCGACGATGCCAACATCGAGCGTTTCTGCTCGCTCGTCGCGGAGATCGCGGACGCGACCGGCACCCGCTTTCTGCTGGTGACGCATCACCGGATCACGATGGCTCGGATGGACCGGCTGTTCGGTGTCACGATGCCCGAGCGCGGCGTCTCGCAGCTGGTCTCGGTCGATCTCGCTCGCGCCGCCGAGATGCGTCAGACCGCGTAACGCTTCAGCACTCGCCCGACCACCCGGCTGCGGCGCGTCGTCGGATCTCGCTTTAATTCCAACGGGCCCAACGCGATTCTTTCCGTTTTGTGACGCTTTAACTTGCTGAAATATCGCTGATTTTTGGCCGGTAAGTCGGCTTGACACCGTGGCATGCCGCCACTATGGTCGCGCCGTTCCGGGCCGGCAGCGGCGCGGGACCGGATCGGTATTGGTTGCGCCTCCTTAAATGAGCGACAGCGACAAGCCGGACCCTCTGGCACGGCTTGGCCGGGAGCTTGACCGGGCGCAGGCGGCTCGCGCACCGCGTCCCGAAGCGGGTCGCGGCGATGCCGGCAACCTGCAACGCGGGATGGGGCTCGGCTTTCGCATCGGTCTCGAATTTGTGGTGGCGATTGTCGTCGCGACTGGGCTCGGCTGGGCAATCGACCAGTGGGTCGGGACGCGGCCTTGGGTGACGATCGTGATGTTTTTTCTCGGGGTCGGTGCCGGCATGGTCAATGTGTACCGGGCGGTGACGGGTCTCGGCATGGCGGTCGGCTACCGCCACGCAGGCGGTAAGCCGGTAGCGACCGACGATTGGGACGACGAGGCGTGACGTGGCGATAGAGCTGAACCCGCTCGAGCAGTTCAAGATCGAGCGCATCGTGCCGCTGCATATCGGCAAGCTGGACGTGTCCTACACGAATTCGGCGCTGCTGATGACGATTGTCGTCGTGCTGATCACGGCGCTCGTTCTGCTTGGCACCCGACGCGCGTCGCTGGTGCCGGGGCGGCTGCAATCGATGGTCGAGATGACCTACGAATTCGTCGCCGACATGATCGATTCGAATGTCGGGCGCGAAGCGCGCGACTACGTGCCGTTCGTCTTTACGCTGTTCACCTTCATCCTGCTCGCCAACCTGCTCGGGCTGGTCCCATACAGCTTCACGGTGACGAGCCACATCATCGTCACCTTCGCGCTGGCGGCCGTCGTGTTCATCGGCGTCACGATCATCGGCATCGCGCGACACGGGTTTCACTTCCTCAGCTTCTTCGTGCCGCACGGCGTGCCGCTGCCTCTGTTGGTGGTTCTCGTCCCGATCGAGGTCCTGTCGTATTTCATCCGGCCGTTCACACTGTCGATCCGGCTCTTCGCCAATATGCTGGCCGGCCATACGATGTTGGCGATCCTCGGCGGGTTCGCCGCCAGCATCGGGCTCCTGGCGATCTTCCCGCTGGCGATCAACACCGCGATGTTCGCTCTCGAACTGCTGGTCGCCGTGTTGCAGGCGTATGTCTTTGCAATTCTGACCTGCCTCTATCTGCGCGACGCCATCCACCTGCACTGACCTTCCATTCGAAACAGGGGACTACCGAAAATGGATCTCGCTTCCGCCAAGATGATCGGTGCCGGCCTCGCCTGCATCGCCCTCGTCGGTGCCGGCGTCGGCATCGGCAATGTGTTCTCGTCGCTGATCGCCGCCGTCGCCCGCAACCCGGCCTCGCAGGGCCAGGTGCAGCCCTTCGCGTTTCTCGGCTTTGCGTTGGCCGAGGCAACCGGACTTTTCGGCCTCGCCGTCGCGTTCCTGATTCTGTTCGTGTTCTAGGCGGCGCGACCGCTCGCCAGGTTCAACGCCATGCCGCAACTCGACATCTCGACCTTCGCGCCGCAGCTGGTGTGGCTGGCGATCAGCTTCATCGTCTTGTACGTGCTGATGGCGTGGCTCGGCCTGCCGCGGATCGGTAAGGCGATCGGCGCGCGGCGCGACCGCATCGACGGCGACCTCGCCCGCGCGGCGCAGGTCAAGGCCGATGCGGAAGAGGTTCTCGCCGCCTATCAAAAGGGGTTGGCCGAGGCGCGCGGCGAGGCGCAGGCGACATTGAAGGCGACCACCGACCGGCTCGCCGCCGAAGCGGCCGAGCGGCAGCGCGAATTGGCGCAGCGGCTCGCGCAGCAGATCGCGGCGGCCGAGGCGCGCATTGCCGCAATGAAGAACGAGGCCTTGGCCGAAATCCGCGGCATCGCCCTCGATGTTGGCCGCGCGGTTGTCGAGAAGTTGACCGGCGCCGTCCCCGATGATGCGCGGATGGCGGCGGCGGTCGAGCGCACGCTCGCGGCTGCAGCCGGGGAGCGCGCCCATTGATGCATCTCCTTGCCGACGCCGAATTCTGGGTTCTGATCGCCTTCGTGATTTTTGTCGCGGTGGTCTGGAAGCCGATGGGCCGCGCTCTCTCGGGCATGATCGACGCGCGGGCCAATCGCATCTCTGCCGAGCTCGACGAGGCGCGCCGGCTGCGCGACGAGGCCGAGGCGCTGCTCGCTGAATATCAGCAGAAGCAGCGCGAGGCCGCGGGCGATGCCGAGGCGATCGTCACCCATGCCCGTGAGCAGGCCGAGCTGATCGCGCAGCAATCGGCGCGCGACCTGCAGCAGGCGCTCGAGCGGCGCACCCGGCTCGCCGAGGAGCGCATCGCGCAGGCCGAGGCCAAGGCTGTCGACGAGATCCGCGGCGCCGCGGTCGATGTCGCGATCGGCGCCGCCCGCGACGTGATCACCGACGGGCTCGACGAGAACCGCCGCGCAGCTCTCGTCGACGCCGCGATCACCGCGCTGCCGCAGGGGCTGCGCTAGACCTTCTCAGCTCGCCGCCGCGGCCTGGAAGCGACCCTTCCACGAGCCGCCGCGGCCGCGCCAGAACTGCACCGCCGAGGCAATTGTCGCAGCCGTGTAAAACCCCGCAATCACCGGCAGCAGCAGCCCGAACCATACCGAGCATTTGTAAAGCCGCAGCATCGGCACAAAGGCCGCGGCCATGATCAACCAGGCGATCGCGCCGAGCAGCATCGCGGCCGGATTGCCGGATAACAGCAGCAGCGGCGGCGCCAGATACAGCGCTGCCATCCCAATTACCATCAGCGCGAGCAGCACCGCCGAATACTGCAGCTGCGCGAAGGCACAGCGCGCGACCAGGTCCCAGATCGGCCGCCACGATGTGTATTCCCGGATACTTTGCGTTTCGGCTGTCGCGCCAAGCCAGACGGCGCCGCCGTGCTTGATGCGGCGGGCAAGCGCGCAATCGTCGATGATCTCGCTGCGGATCCTGTCGATGCCGCCGATCCGGTCGAGCGCCGCCGGCCGTACCAGGATACAGCCACCGGCGGCGGCGGCGGTGCGGCTGGTTCGGTCGGCGACCCAGCGCGGCGGGTACAGCTTGAAGAAGAAGAACACAAAGGCCGGAATCAGCAGCCGCTCCCACAGGCTGCGGCAATTGAGCCGGACCATCAGCGATACGAGGTCATAACCGCTCTCGGCCCGCGCCACGAGGCCCGCGAGTTCCTGGCGCCCGTGCACGATGTCGGCATCGGTCAACAGCAGGTAATCGGGATCGAGCGCACGGGCCGCCGCGACGCCCTCGCTCATTGCCCACAGCTTGCCGGTCCAGCCCATCGGCAGCGGCCGGGCGGCAATGACCGTCAGTCGCTGCCCGCAGCCGGTGGATGCGGCAGCAGCGCGGGCGATATCGGCGGTGCCGTCGCTGCTGTGATCGTCAACGACGACGACATGCAGGGAGCCGACATAATCCTGCGCGAACAGCGAGGCGAGCGCGCGGCCGATCACCGGCGCCTCGTCCCGCGCCGGGATCACCGCCACGATCTTGCGAGGCGCCACCTGCATCGTCCCGCTCGGGTTTGTTTCCACGCGCCAGAACCGGCCGCGAAAGACGAGCAGGTACAGCCACGCCGCTGCCGCAAAGGTACCGATGATCGTCGCCGCCATACTGCCCGCCTCTTGGAGCGTCCTATATCCTGCGGAAACAGCGAGAGGGGTTGCGACGTTGAGCCTACGATCCCCGTGTTCTCAGCGGTACCCGCGATGACGAACATATCACTCGCCGATGAAACGGCCCGCCTGCTGCGGGATTTGGGTGTCTCCGACGGTGGCTCCGGCGACACCGATCTGACTGTCGCATCGCCGATCGACGGCGGCACGATCGCATCGTTGCGGCAGCATGATGGCGCCGATCTCGAAGGCATGATGGCGGCGGCCGAACGCGCCTTTCTCGAATGGCGCTCGGTGCCGGCGCCGCGCCGCGGCGAACTGGTGCGCCTCTTCGCCGAGGAATTGCGCCGCCACAAGGAAGCGCTCGGCCGGCTGGTGACGATCGAGGCCGGCAAGATCGCTGCCGAGGGGCAGGGCGAAGTGCAGGAGATGATCGATATCTGCGACTTCGCGGTCGGCCTGTCGCGCCAGCTTTACGGGCTGACGATCGCCAGCGAGCGGCCCGGTCACCGCATGGCCGAGACCTGGCACCCGCTCGGGCCGGTCGGCATCATCACCGCCTTCAACTTCCCGGTCGCGGTCTGGGCCTGGAACGCGGCGCTGGCGCTGGTCTGCGGCGACTCGTTGCTGTGGAAGCCATCGGACCAGACGCCGCTCTGCGCGCTCGCCTGCAACGCGCTGCTGGCGCGCGCGATCGCTAGGTTCGGCGATGCGCCGGAAGGGCTGAGCCAGGTCGCGATCGGTGGCGGCGAACTCGGCGAGGCACTGGCGGATGACCGCCGTTTGCCGCTGATCAGCGCCACCGGCTCGACCCGGATGGGTGGACAGGTCGCGCCGCGGGTGGCGGCGCGGTTCGGCCGCACGATCCTCGAGCTCGGCGGCAACAACGGCATGATCGTTGCGCCTTCGGCCGATCTTGACCTCGCGGTGCGAGCGATCCTCTTTGCGGCGGTCGGAACGGCCGGGCAGCGCTGCACCTCATTGCGCCGGCTGTTCGTGCATGACGACATCGCCGAGACGCTGGTCGGCCGATTGCGCCGCGCTTACGGGCAGGTGCGGATCGGCAGCCCGCTCGAAGCCGGCACCCTGGTCGGCCCCTTGATCGGGGAGCGCGCCTTCACCGGCATGCAGCAGGCGCTCGATGAGGCCCGCCGCGATGGCGGCCGGGTCTCTGGCGGCGAGCGGGTCTTGGCTGAGCGCTGGCCGCACGCCTATTACGTCCAGCCCGCGCTGGTCGAGATGCCGAGGCAGACCGCGCTCGTGCGGCGCGAGACCTTCGCCCCGATTCTCTATATGATGCGCTATGGCGAGCTCGCGGAGGCGATCGCGCAGCACAACGCCGTGCCGCAGGGGCTCGCCTCCAGCATCTTCACCGACGATCTGCGCGAGGCCGAGTTGTTTACCTCGGCGCTCGGCAGCGATTGCGGCATCGTCAACGTCAATATCGGGCCGAGCGGCGCTGAAATCGGCGGCGCCTTCGGCGGTGAGAAGGAAACCGGCGGCGGCCGCGAATCCGGCAGTGATGCGTGGAAGGCCTATATGCGTCGGATCACGACGACGGTGAACTATTCGCGCGAGTTGCCGCTGGCCCAGGGCATCCGTTTCGAGCTCGACGAGCGCGACGCGACCGGCGCCCCGTGACGCCTTTGCCGGTGCTCGGCGTCGGCTTGCTACACCGCTTGGAGATAAGCGGCCGCGGCGGTAGCCTTCGCCGATGCAGCGATTTTCGCTCGCCGCGCTCGCGCGCCACGCGTTCGGTCGCCACCGCCACTGGAAGCCGCTATGGCGCAAGCCGGCGCCGCGCCCGCCCTATCAGGTCGTGATCATCGGCGGCGGCGGGCATGGCCTCGCCACCGCCTATTACCTCGCCAAGGAGCACGGCATCACCGATGTCGCCGTCCTGGAAAAAGGCGCGATCGGGCTCGGCAACACCGGCCGCAATACGACAATCATCCGCTCGAATTACCTGTGGGACGAGAGCGCTCGCCTCTACGAGCACTCGCTGAAGCTGTGGGAAGGGCTCTCGGCCGAGCTCAACTTCAATCTGATGCTGAGCCAGCGCGGCGTATTGAACCTCGCGCACACGCTGCACGACGTGCGCGAAGGCGTGCGCCGAGTCGGTGCCAACCGGCTGAACGGCATCGATGCCGAATGGCTGAGCCCGAGCGAGGTCAAGCAGTTCTGCCCGATCCTGAATGCCGGGCCGGAAGCGCGCTACCCGATCCTTGGCGCGACCTTGCAGCGCCGCGGCGGCGTCGCGCGCCACGACGCGGTCGCCTGGGCTTTCGCCCGCGCCGCCGACGCGCGCGGCGTCGACATCATCGAGAATTGCGAAGTCACCGCGATCCGCACCCGCGCCGGGCAGGTCACCGGTGTCAATACGACCCGCGGCGAGATCGCCGCCGAGAAGGTCGCGATCGCCGCCGCCGGTCACTCCTCCGTTTTGGCGGCAATGGCCGGAGTGCGACTGCCGCTGCAGAGCCATCCGCTGCAGGCGCTGGTGTCGGAGCAGGTGAAGCCGGTGCTCGATTGCGTCGTGATGTCGAATACTGTGCACGTCTATGTCAGCCAGTCCGACAAGGGCGAACTCGTCGTCGGCGCGGGCATCGACCCCTATAATTCCTATGCTCAGCGCGGCTCGTTCCCGGTCATCGAGGCGCAGGCGGCGGCGTTGGTCGAGCTGTTTCCGCTCTTCTCGCGGCTAAAGCTGATGCGCAGCTGGGCCGGCATCGTCGATATCTCGCCCGACGCGTCGCCGATCATCGGCAAGCTGCCGGTCGAGGGACTCTACATCGATGGCGGCTGGGGTACCGGTGGGTTCAAGGCCACGCCGGGGGCGGGGCATGTCTTCGCTCACACGATCGCGCGCGACGCGCCGCACCCGCTTGCCGCGCCATTTTCGTTGGAGCGCTTCACCACCGGCGCGCTGATCGACGAACACGGCGCCGCCGCGGTGGCGCATTAGGCAAAACCGAAATGTCATTGCGAGCGCAGCGAAGCAGTCTCGTCGGAATTGCGATCGCACACATCGAGATTGCGTCGTCGCCTTCGGTGCCGCGCAGTGACCTGGGGGCGCGATGCTGCTGATCCCCTGCCCGTGGTGCGGGCCGCGCGACGAGGTCGAGTTCCGCTATGGCGGCGAGGCTCATATCGTGCGCCCGCCGGACCCGGCGGCGCTCGATGATGCCGCCTGGGCCGACTACCTGCACATGCGCGCCAACCCGAAGGGCGCCCTCGCAGAGCGCTGGGTGCACCGGGCCGGCTGCCGGCGCTGGTTCAACCTGCTGCGCGACACCGCCTCGCACCGCATCCTCGCCGTGTACCGCATCGGCGACAGCCCGCCCGCCGCACGGCCGCAATGATCCAGCCCTATCGTCTCGCCAGCGGCGGACGCATCGACCGCAGCCGGGTGCTGCCGTTCCAATTCGGTGACGGCGAGTACGAGGGTCATCCGGGCGACACCCTGGCCTCGGCGCTGCTCGCCAACGGCGTGCGCCTCGTCGGCCGCAGCTTCAAATACCATCGGCCGCGCGGGTTTTTCGCCGCCGGTCCCGAGGAGCCGTCAGCGCTGGTACAGCTCGAGGCCGCCGCCTTCGCGGAGCCGAACCGACTTGCGCCGGATATCCCGCTGTACAACGGGTTGCGCGCGTCGCGCCAACACGCCTGGCCGTCGCTGAATTTCGATCTCGGCGCATTCGCTGATCGAGCGGCCCCGTTCCTCCCCGCCGGCTTCTACTACAAGACGTTTATCAGGCCGGCCGCGGCGTGGCGCTGGCTGTGGGAGCCGGCACTGCGGCACATGGCGGGGCTCGGTCGCGCGCCGGATGAACCCGACCCCTCGCGCTACGACCATGCCCATGCCCATTGCGAGGTGCTGGTGGTCGGCGGCGGTCCGGCCGGGCTTGCCGCCGCCCTCGCTGCCGGACAAAGCGGCGCGCGGGTCATTCTCGCGGATGGCGACGTCGAGTTTGGCGGCACGTTGCTGCGCCGCTACGAGCGCATCGGCGACCAGGACGGCGCCGCCTGGGCGGTATCCATGGTCGCGGAACTCGCGGCGCTGCCGGAAGTGCGGTTGCTGCCGAATACCACCGTGCTTGGCGGCTACGACGGCAATTACGCGGTCGCCGCCGAACGGATTGGCGATCTGATCGGTCCAAACGCCCCGCCCGAACTGCCGCGCCACCGTCTGTGGCATATCCGCGCGCGCCGGATCGTCGTCGCGACTGGCACCATCGAGCGGCCGCTCGTCTTCACCGACAACGACCGGCCCGGGATCATGCTCGCCGGCGCCGCCGAGACTTATTTGAACCGCTATGGCGTCGCCGCCGGCCGGCGGGCGGTCCTATTCACCAACAACGATGACGCCTACGGCGTCGCCCTCGCCTTGGCAGATGCAGGCGTTGCGGTCGCTGCGATCGTCGATCTGCGGGCCGAGCCAGGCGAAGCGGCCAGCGCCGCCGTCGAAGGAATTTCGCTGTATCCGGCGCACGCCGTCGTTGCCACAGCGGGCCGGCACTCGTTGCGCCGGATCTGGGTTCGTTCGCTCGCCGGTGGAGCACGGCGGCCGATCGATTGCGACCTGCTCGCCGTCTCGGGCGGCTGGAACCCGGCGATCCACCTCTTTGCCCAGGCGCAGGGCCCGTTGCGCTACGATCATGGCATTGCTGCCTTCGTGCCCGCCGCGGCAGGCGACGGTATCGAATGCGCCGGCTCCGCCAACGGCGCGTTCTCGCTCGCTGAATGCCTGGTTGAGGGCGCCGCGACCGGCGCCAGCGCTGCGATTTCTTGCGGGTTTGCCGCCGGCACTTGGGAGCCGCCGTCGGTCGAGCCGCAAGGCCCGGAGGCACCGGTCGCACCGGTCTGGCTGGTTCCGGGCGCCTGACGCCGCAGCTTTGTCGATCTGCACAACGACGTGACTGCGACCGATATCGCGTTGGCCGCCCGCGAGGGCTTCGCGTCGGTCGAGCACATGAAGCGTTGGACAACGCTCGGCATGGGCACTGACCAGGGCAAGACCGGCAATGTTACCGGCCTGGCGCTGCTGGCGGCGACCCTCGGCCGCACCCCGGGCGAGACCGGCACGACGACGTTCCGCCCGCCTTATGTGCCAGTGCCGTTCGGTCTCCTCGCGGGCCCGTCGCGGGGTCCGCGCTATGCGCCGGTGCGGCTGACCCCGATGCACGACTGGCACGTCGCCACCGGCGCCATGTTCGAGGATGTCGCGCAATGGCAGCGGCCGCGCTACTACCCCCGGCCTGGCGAAGATATGGAGCGCGCAGTACAGCGCGAGTGCATCGCGGCGCGCGACGCGGTGGCGCTGCTCGATGCCTCCACTTTGGGGAAGATCGAGGTGTCAGGTCCGGACGCGGGCCGCTTCCTTGATCGAATCTACGTCAATCGCTGGCACGACCTGCCGGTCGGGCGCTGCCGCTACGGCGTGATGTGCCGCGATGACGGCATGGTGTTCGACGACGGCGTCGGCACCCGGCTCGCCGAGGACCGCTTCTTTCTGACCACCACAACCGGCAACGCCGCCGCCGTCCTCGACTGGCTCGAGGAATGGCTGCAAACCGAATGGCCCGATCTCGACGTGTTCTGCACCTCGCTGACCGACGAGTGGGCCAACGCGACGCTGGTCGGCCCCAAGGCGCGCGACGCGTTGGCGAGGCTCGCGCCGGGCCTCGTCTTCGACCGCACCGCCTTCCCGTTCATGACGATGCGCGAGGCCGATGTCGCACGCATCCCGGCTCGGATCTTCCGGGTTAGCTTCTCCGGCGAGCTCAGCTACGAAATCAACGTACCGGCCGAATGCGGTCTGCCGCTGTGGGAAGAGCTGATCGAGGCCGGCGCCGATCACGGTATTACTCCTTACGGCACCGAGGCGATGCACGTGATGCGGGCCGAGAAGGGGTTTTTCATGGTCGGGCACGAGACCGACGGCTCGGTGACGCCGGTCGATCTCGGTCTCTCGGCGATCCTCGCCGGCGACAGCGATTTTTTGGGCCGCCGGTCACTGGCGCGCAGCGCACTGGCCCGACCCGACCGCAAGCAGCTGGTCGGACTGTTGACCGAAGATCCCAACGCGGTCATCGCCGAAGGCGCGCAGCTCGTCGCCGAGCCTGGCAGCACGACACCGGTCCCGATGATCGGCCACGTCACCTCGAGCTACTTTGCCGCGCGGCTGGGGCACGGCATTGCGCTGGCCTTGCTGGAAAATGGCCGCGCCCGGCATGGCGAGACGGTTTGGGCTGCGATGCCGAACCCGGCTCGCCGCGGCTTCCGGCATCGCTCGGCGGGCTTTATCCAGGCGACGGTCTGCCCGCCGCTGTTTTACGACCCGCAGGGCCGGCGGCGCGATGGCTGACGCGCTGCCGGAGCTACGCCGCCGGGCGCTCGACGGGCTGCTGCCGTGGTCCCTTCCGGACGGTGATCTCCGTCTTTCCGAGCTCGCGCTGATGCGGCAGCTCGAATTCCGTCGGCGGGGCCGCGGCGCAGCTTACCTCGCCAATGTGCCGCTGCCGCTCGAGCCGAACCGGGTCGCGACCATGCGTGAAGTCCGGACGCTATGGCTCGGGCTCGGCGAGTGGCTGATCACGGTGCCGCACGCCGCTGTGCCCGAGCTGCCGGCGCGACTTGCCCGTGCCATCGAAGGGCAGCGCGCGCAGCTGAGCGATCTTTCGGCCAGCCGGGTGGTGATCGCGATCGATGGCGAGCGGGCGCGCGCTCTGCTCGAAAAGGGCTGTGGTCTCGACCTGCATTCGCGCAGCTTCGCGCCCGGGCATTGCGCGCAGACGCTGTTTGCCGGGGTGCCGACCATCCTCGACCAGACCGGTGTCGCAGCGTATCGGCTGTTCGTGCGCCGCTCGCTCGCGCGCTGGCTGTGCGAATGGCTGATGGACGCGGCGCAGGAATTCCGCATCGCCGGATAATTCGGCTATTCGCCGAGG
>DATARH010000180.1:0-19865 GCA_036264235.1 Allostellaceae bacterium | reverse complement strand
CCGCAACCGCTCCGTCAGCATCTGGAAGCGTTGCGGTTCATCCGGTGAAAAGAGGCCGGTTTCGATCATCTCCAGCACCTCGGCGAGTGCCGGTGACGGAGCGATCACCCGCTTGTCGGCGAGCGCCTGACGCCGGAGTTCTGCCACCTCCTGGGCGAGGAGGCCGAAGATGAAGATGTTGTCGGCGCCGACCCGTTCGCGAATCTCGATATTGGCGCCGTCCAACGTGCCGATCGTCGGCGCCCCATTGAGCGCGAGCTTCATGTTGCCGGTGCCGGACGCTTCCATACCGGCGGTCGAGATCTGCTCCGACAGGTCGGCGGCAGGGATAATCGTCTCGGCGAGGCTGACGTTGTAGTTCGGCAGGAATACGATTTTCAGCTGGTCCCGCACGGTCGGATCGGAATTGACCACAGCGGCGATATCGTGCGCCAATTTCACGATCAATTTCGCCGCGGCGTAACTTGCCGCCGCTTTGCCGGCAAATATCTTCACTCGCGGAGCCCAGACGCGGCTCGGATCGGCGCGGATCGCGTTGTACAGCGCCACTGTCTCCAGCAGGTTCAGCAGCTGCCGCTTGTATTCATGGATACGCTTGATGTGCACATCGAACAGCGCGTCAGGATTGATCAGGATGCCGAGCCGCTCGTGAACGACGCGGCACAGCGCCAGTCGGTTGGCACGCTTGACCTGCCGCATCCGCTCATGCAAGCCGCGATCATCCGCCACCGCGGCCAGACGCTCGATCGCGGCCGGCTGGTCGCGGATATCGGTGCCGCAGGCGTCCGACAACAGCCGTGTCAGACTCGGGTTGGCCTGGTGCAGCCAGCGGCGGAAGGTGATGCCGTTTGTGACGTTGACAATCCGGTCGGGGTGCAGCGCGTGCAAATCGCCAAATACGGTCTCGCGCATCAATCCGGTGTGCATCGCCGAGACGCCGTTGACGCGACCGCAGCCGACAAAAGCAAGATGACCCATCTTGATGTGGCGGCCATTACGCTCGTCGATCAACGAGATCGCGGCGAGCGCATCAGCGTCGAGCGGTTGCGTCGCCGCGACACTGTCCAGGTGACGGGCATTGATCAGATAAATGATTTGCAGATGTCTCGGCAGAACCCGCTCGAACAATGACACGGGCCAGCTCTCGAGCGCTTCCGGCAGCAGGGTGTGATTGGTGTAGCGGCAGGTGTCGACGGTGATCTGCCAGGCGGCATCCCAAGGAATATTGTGCAGATCGACCAGGATCCGCATCAGCTCGGCGATCGCGATGCTCGGATGCGTGTCGTTGAGCTGGATCGCCGCGCGGTCTGCGAGAGTGTGCAGCGAGCCATAAGCGCGGCGGTGACGCTCGACCAAATCCTGCAATGAGGCGGCGACAAAGAAATACTCCTGCCGCAGCCGCAATTCGCGCCCAGCCGTGGTCTCGTCGCTGGGATAAAGAATCTTAGAGATCGTTTCGGCGCGGGCCTGCTCCGACAGCGCACCGATATGGTCGCCCCGGTTGAACACGTCGAGGCGCAGCGGGTCGACCGCACGCGCCGACCACAGGCGCAACGGGTTGACGTGGTTGCCGCGCCAGCCGACCACCGGGGTGTCATAAGCAACCGCCTCGATCGTCTCGGATGGATGCCAGACGAAGCTGAGGCGACCGCCGCGCCCGGTGACCGTCTCGACCCAGCCGCCATAGTGAATGTCGTAGGTGACGTCCGGGCGCTCGAATTCCCAGGGATTGGCGAAAGACAGCCACTCCTCGGGGTATTCTTTCTGCCAGCCGTCGATCACGATCTGCCGGAACAGGCCGTGATCATAACGAATGCCGTAGCCATAGGCCGGGATGCCGAGGCTGGCCATACTTTCAAGAAAACACGCAGCGAGGCGGCCGAGACCGCCATTGCCGAGCGCCGCGTCCGGCTCGGCGAAGCGCACCAGGTCGAATTTGACCCCAAGGTCGCCGAGCGCCCGGTTCACGACATCGGTCATCTGCAGATTGCCGGCGACGTCATTGAGCAGCCGGCCGATCAGGAACTCGAGCGACAGGTAATAAACGCTCTTGTCACCGCGGGCGGTATGCTCGCGGTCGACTTCGAGCCAGCGATGGATGACCCGGTCGCGCAGCGACAACGTCGTCGCGACGAACCAGTCGCGATCGGTGGCATTCGAAGGGTTCTTGCCGACCGCCAGTGTCAGCTTTGCCAAGACGGTGCGCTTGAAATTCTCGATGTCTTCTTCGGAGGCGGGCATCTCCGGCATCGCGAACCGCGCCGGGGCGGCATCGAGCCCCGCCTCGCGATCAAGGATTTCTGCCGTCTCGCTATCAGTCAACAAACTTGCCGGCAATTTGCTGGTCTCCCAAACTAGCTCCCGAGCCTCGACGAGTGTCTGCATGCGCCGTGCCAGCGCCGCCCGCGACGAACAGAACGGCGCTCACGCGCAGACTCTTCCGAGTCGCTGTCCAGCCCGGCCGTCCGGCCGCCATAGCGGTGCATCGGCCCCCCGATCCACCCTACCCTGAAGGAAGCAGCCCACCGGGCAATCGGCAAGGCCTTTCGGGAGCTCTGCGGCATCGCAACACAACGGGAGAGCGCGCTCCGAGCAAGCTCGTCGCGAGCAATGGCCGATTCGCCGCGAAGCCTTGCTGTGGTAGAACGGCCGACCATTCCGAGGAGACCGAAATGAAAGGCTTTTGGCACGAGCAGCGCGTTCGCGAGCGCGCCTACGAGATCTGGGAACGGGCGGGACGGCCCGACGGCATGTCGGCGCAGCATTGGGCTCAGGCCGAAGCGGAAATTTCCGCCGAGGAGCAAGGGCTCGACGAGGAGCTCAAACGCGAGGCAGACGGCGCCGTTTAAGGCGCGGCTTGCCGATGGGCAGCGGGCGATCAAGGTTCGGCTCTTCCAAAGGCTGGGTCCGATCGTAGCCGCGCATGGTTAACGAATAGCCTATGAAGATCGAAACGCTGCTGCCGCTCGGCAAGCTCGATCCGGGTCTGCGTGCCGCCGCGGCGGCGCTCGATGTGACCACCGTCGCCGAGGAGGCGCGGCTCGCCGAAACCCTCGGCTACGACGGCATCGTCGCCGAGGAGACCAAGGACGACCCGTTCATTGTTCTGGCGCTGGCGGCGCAGGCGACCAGCCGGGTCAGCCTGGCCACCACGGTCGCGATTGCCTTCCCGCGTAGTCCGACAGTCACCGCGATGACCGCCTGGACCATGCAAAAACTGTCGCGGGGCCGCTTCACCTTGGGGCTCGGTTCGCAAGTCAAAGGGCACATCGAACGGCGGTTTGGCGTAAAGTGGTCGGCACCGGGTCCATGGCTGCGCGAGTATGTCGCCGCCCTGCGCGCGGTCTGGGAGAGCTGGCAGAACGGCACCGCGCTCGATTTTCAGGGCGAACACTACAAGCTCAACCTGATGGTGCCACTGTTTGCGCCGGGACCGATCGAGCACTACCCGATCCCGGTGCATCTCGCCGCGGTCAATTCGTATATGTGTCAGGTGGCCGGCGAGGTCGCGGACGGCATCCGCGCCCATCCGGTGGCGACGCCGCGCTACATCGACGAGATAATGCTGCCGGGCGCGCGCCAGGGCGCGGCGAAGGCCGGCCGCGACTTCACCGGTTTCGCGCTCTGCGTCAAGCCGCTGGTGGCAACCGCGCGTGATCGCGCGGTGCTCGCCGAGCGCATTCGCGATGTGCGGGCGCGCATCGCTTTCTACGCCTCGACTCCGGCCTATCTCGCCGCCTTCACGACGCAGGGCTATGGCGAGGTGGCGCAACAGCTCCACGCATATTCACGGGCGCAGCGCTGGGAGGAGATGCCGGCCTTCGTCAGCGATGGCATGCTCGAAACCTACGCGACCATCGGAACCTACGACGAAATCGCGGCGAAGCTCAGGGCCCGCTATGCCGGGGTGGCCACCCATCTTGAATTCGCAATCCCGGTTGCAACGGACAGCGATCGGAACCAGCTGCGCGAATTGGTCGAAAGCTTGCGGCAGTAACAGTAATCGACCGCTACCGCGTCGGCTGACACCGGCTTGGCGCCGGATTCCAGCACATCATCCAATCGAGCGCAGCGCGCTGTGCCTTGTTGATCGGCGAGTCCCATTCGGCTGACAGCTGCTGCACCGAGCGGTTCGACAGCGCCCAGCTCATCGGCGTCGATTGGTCAGTCAACCGAAAGTGCACGTAGTACGGATGGTCGACGCTGCCGTCGCTATGCGCGATGTCAGGTGTTGGACCCGCGAGCGCATCGGCGGCGGCAACCCCGTGCCCCTCTCGCACATCCCAGAAGCCGGCAAGTGGCGTAGCGATATCGGCGGCAAAATTGATTGCCGCATCCATCGGCGCTTTCCACGCGTCGTTGCGCGGACTGTCGAGCTCGAGCCCGGGATCGCTGCTGATCTGGATCACGACAAACACAAATTCGGCGTTGACCCCGCCTGCAGCCCGCAGGTCCGCCAAAGCCAGCACCAGATCGTGCGCGGTCTGTGCACCGAAATTTTCGAAATATCCGCCATCGATAATCCGATCATTTTTGACGTGGTCGGTCCATATCGTGCCAGCGGCATCGATATAGGGAAACCGGGCAGAGTTATGCGCGGCGGTGCTGAGGCTGATCTCGCGCTTGACGCGGCCAAAAAAGTCCAGCGTGTCGGCGAAACGGCTGACCGTTGTGGCGTCTTCGATCGAGAGATTGCTGGTGACGATCCGCCGTCCCTGCTTCGCCGATGTGCCATTCAACAGCAGCGACGGGAACCATCGCGAGCGATTGCGCCAGAATTGGTGAAAGCCATCGGAAAATTTCACGTGCGGCTCAGCGATGGAGCGGTCCCAGGCACGGTCCCAGGAAAGCTCCAGCGCGGTGGCGCGGTCCGGCAGCAACGCGCCGGGCAGAAAGCGCTGCGTCAGGTCGGCGTAAAGCCCCGTCAGGAACGCCGGACCGAGGAAGTCCTGTTTGATCACCGCCCGCGCACAATCGACAAAGCCGCTCAGCACCTCGAAGCCGTCGGTGCATTTGGGTCGCTCCAGCGGCCTCCCCGGATGGGCATCGGCCTGGCTCAACAACGCACGATAGACCGCCGCCCCGTAAGAGCCGCCGGAAATGCCGCTGATCGCGAACAGGTAGTTGTGAAACTCCGGATGGTTATCCTGCAACTCGCCGAGAACCTTGGCGGTCCATAAGCCGGCCCGGCTGGCGCCGCCGGCGGTGGCAACGATGACGAGCGGCACCTTGACCCCGGCACGCTGCGCCCCAGCTTGCCAGGCCTCCAATGCTGCCTTGTCGTGACCGCCGCCGTACCAGCGCTGCAGCGCCGCGGAAATGGTCTCGCTATCGGTTGGAGGTGACGTCAAGAGGCGCAGGCCGTGATTGTCGCGGCTGCCGATGACACTGAACAGCAGCGCCAGGCCAATGATCGCGGCGCCAACCGGCAGGCGCAGAATTTCACCTGGAAATGCAATCGCAAAGGTGCCGAGCGACACCCATGCGGCGGCGACGGTCATGACGATCGAAGGTGACGCCAACCACTGGCCGGCCACGACCGTCGAATTGATACTCGCCAGGAAGAGGAGGCAGACCAAGACGAGCGAGATCGCCACCGCGTATCGCGTCCCGATCGGCAAGCGCCTGATCTGTGACAGCAGACCGATCGCGCAGATCGCGCCGATCGCGGCCAGCGTGCTTGTCGTCCACGCCGCCTGTCCTTCGGGGATGGCGGTGTAGGCGCTGACCAAGAAAAAGCCGAACGTCACCGCGAGGCTGGCGAATAGCAGCCAGCGCCAGATTTGCAACCCGAGCTGCGCGTCGAAGGTGCCGCGGGCGATGTCGCGGGCAACGAAGCGATCGTCGGCGATCTGCGCTCCGAGCCGAGCCATCATTGGGCGGCGGTAGATGACCGCGACCCAGTAGACGACGAGCCCGAGCGCGAACGGCCAACCGACCGCCAGCCAATGATCTGCCGCTCGCTCGATCGCAAGCCAGACGATGACAATGGCCAGCGCGCCGAGCACGCGCGGGATCCACAGGTTCAGCCATTCGATCCGGTGCCCATACAGCCAGGACGGTGGCCAGCGCGGCGGTGGCAGCGGACGCGCTTCCAGGCGCGACATGAAGCGCGCCCAGTAATGCGTATAGAAGGCCCAGACGAACACGACCAGCGCGAACAGGAGCTGCGGCTTCTCGTCGTCCGCTTCGGTCAATGCAAGAAGTGCATCCTGTGATTGCGGCAGCAGCAGAAATGGCCCGGCGATTGCGACCAACAGCACGCTGAACCGCATCGGCCACGCAATTCGGCCGACTTCCTTCACCGCTTCCCACAGCCGTCCCAGCCAAGCCAACACCCCGCCTTCGATATGAGGGGGCGGGTCCGGTTGTCTCCCGCTGGCCGCTGGCATTTGACCTCCTCTTCCGTGTGAGGTGTCGGTCGTCATTGTCCGGGGCCAGTAAAACGCTAAGTCGGCGCTCTTGGTGTGAACGAATTCACGCTCGGCGAAGAGCGGGTGATCAATAGCCCCGCGACGGGTCCACCCGGTTGGCGAGCGGCAGCCCCGTCTCAAACTGACGGATTGCGTCGCGGATGATCGGCGCCGCGGTCGACGGGTGCGTCTCGGCCGCGACATGCGGCGTGACGATGACCCGTGGATGGCTCCAGAACGGGTGGTCCGCCGGCAGCGGCTCGGTGCGGAACACGTCGAGCACCGCCGCTGACAGCTGGCCGGAATCGAGCGCCGGGATCAGATCGGCCTCGACCAGATGACCGCCGCGGCCCGCATTGACGAGCCCGGCGCCGGGCGGCAGGCGGGCGAAGGCGGCGGCATCGAGGATGCCCTCGGTCGCCGGGGTCAGCGGCAGCAAACAAACCAGAATGTCGCTGCGCCCCAGCAACTCGCCAAAACCGGCCTCGCCGGCGAAGGTGGTAAACCCCGCCACCTGGCGCAGCGTCCGGCTCCAGCCAGCGACATCGAAGCCGAGTGCCTTGAGCTTGCGGCCGGCATCCTGGCCGAGCGTGCCGAACCCAAGAATGCCGACGCGACGCTCGCCGGCGTTGACCTGCTCGCGCTCCTGCCAGACATGTTCGCGCTGCTGGGCCATGTAATCCAGATCCTGGCGGTGCAGCCGCAACACCTGAAAAACGACATACTCGCTCATGGCATCGGTCATGTACGGGTCGACCAGCCGCACGATCGGCACCTGCGGCGGCAACATCTTGTCGCGCAACAGCGCATCGACACCGGCGCCGAGACCGACGATCAGCTTCAAATTGGGTAATGAGGCGAACAGCCCCGGCTCCGGGTTCCAGACCAGCGCGTAATCAATCGCGGCGCGGTCGCCGATCTCCGGCCAGAAACGGAATTCGTGCTCCGGCATCAGCCGCGACAACAGCGGACGCCAACGGCCCTGGGCCGCCGGCGTCGAGCGGAACAGAATCGCCATGGTCTATTTTACTGCCTCCATGTAGAGGCTCTCCCATCGATGCCGTTCCTGGTCCTTCAGCAGGTCCGGATTGTTTCCGACCCGGTAGTCGCATCGCTGGATTTGCCGGAACCCCACTTCGCTGAGCGTCCGCCTCAGCAGCTCTTCATCCCAAACTGACAGGTGGCCGTGGCTCTGGGTCAACGAGCGGATCGCCTCGCAGCCGCTGCCAAACCCCTCGAATCCGGGCAGGGCTCCCTGGCTATAAAACCGCATATAGATGCCGAGGTCGGGAACTATGCAGCGGAACACCGCGCCGGGACGCAATACCCGATATATCTCTTTCAGCAGGCTACTCGCATGCTCTGGTCGAAAATGCTCCAGGGTGTGCTCGGAGAGAGCGCCGGCGAAGCGGCCGTCGGCAAACGGCAGCGGATAGCGCAGATCGTGGCCGAAGACGCGCGCCTTGCTGCGATGGCTGTAAAAATCGAGATTGGTGAAGCCGGCGAGGATGTTTTGGCCGCAGCCGACATGCAGGTAATCCTCGATAGAGGCGCTATTGCGGAAAAAACGGCGGCCGAGGCAGCTCTTCAGCTCGAAGTTCAACTGTTTCCTAAGCGGCGAGACGCGCCGTCGAGCCGCGCGTCGGAGCTGGTCGGTCTTGCTCATTTTCGCGGCATTCGGACTAATACATATTGGCTAGAGGACCGGGTCGGGTCCTGCAGTTTTCCCGCCATACCAGTCGAGACGCCCGGGTTGCAACCCAGAATACCGGCGCTGCGGCCAGCCAACGATTTGCCCGCCAGCAGCGGGCTTCGATAATCTGCGTTCATGGCAAGAGCAGCCGGCGTCAGCTTCGTCATCACTGTCTATAACAAGGCCATCTTCCTGCCGCTGGTTGTCGAGGCGCTGTTTGCGCAGGGGGGCGATTTCGAGCGCGAGTTCATCTTTATCGATGACGGGTCGACCGACCAGTCGTGGGAATTGCTGCAAAGGCTCACGGAACGACGGGCCGATGTGCGCCTGCTGCAGCAGGCGAATGCCGGCCCGGCTATCGCGACCAACGTCGCCGTGCGTGCGGCGCGCTTGCCGTGGCTCAAGATCGTCGATGCCGACGACGTCCTCGCGCCCGCCTGCACCCAGCTTCTGCTCGACGGGGCCATGCGACTCGGCCTGCCGCTGGCGCGCGGCCACATGATCGATTACCGCCTCGGCGAGCCGGTCGATTTCGGCGACGCCGATACCTCGGAGATCGAGTTCAGGCGGCAGAACCTGTTTCGGGATTGCCTGAAAAACGTGCCCTGTAACTTGAGCCCGCTGTTGATTGATCGGGCGCTTTATTGGCGGGTGGGCGGCTGCGACGAGCGGTTGTTCACCCAAGACTATTCGCTGCTGCTGCGCCTCACTTGGCAAAGCGCGGTGGCGGAAGTCGGACCGATGCCGCTTGCCGCCAGCCCGATCGAAGCCCCCAACCGGGTTTCCGATAACCAGCGACGGATGCTGCGCGACACAAACCAGGCAATACTGCTGTTCCTGTCGGAAACCCAGGGCCTGCCGTGGCGCTACCGCCGCGAAGCAACCGAGCGGGCCTTCGGCCGGGCCTGGAAATGGCAGCGCCGCAAGCTCGGCGCCGGTTTGTCGTCGCGCTGGTTTCGGCTGTACGCGTTGGCGCAGCTGGCTCCGCCGAGTCTGATGTGCCGCTCACTCGCCTCGACGCTCTCGGCATTCGGTGAGCCGCCTTGAGCGACAGGCGGCCCGCCTCAGAGTTCGGCAATCGATGGGTAGCGCCCGGCCCAAGGGCGTGCCGCCTCGAATAGCGCCGCCGCGCGCAGCAGCCGCGCATCGCCGAGATGCGGCCCGATCAGCTGTAATCCGACCGGCAGCCCGTCCGATGCAAAACCGCAGGGCAGCGTCACGGCCGGGTTGCCCGACAGGTTGAACGGCAGCGTGTAGGGGTACCAGGCGTTGCGGACCGTGTCGGTTACCTCGCCATCGATCTCGATAGGGGCAAAAAAATCGTGATCGATCGGCAGCGCCGTGCGCGACAGCGTCGGCGTCGCCACCAAATCGTAGCAGTCGAACCAACCCTGGACCTCGCGAAAGATTCGGGTGCGCTCGAACATCGCCTGCTGCAGCGCGACGGCGCTGTGGCCAGCGCCGGTGTCCATCTGTCGGATCAGCGTCTCGCTCATGCGGTTGCCGAAGCGGTCGACATACTGCCGAAAGCGCGCGTTCCAGAAAGATTGCGTCAGGATCAGCCAGATCGGCTCGGTGCTGCCGAACGGGTCTTCGAATGGCTCAACAATCGCACCGAGTTCGGCGAGCGCAACCACCGCAGCCTCGCAATGCTCCCCCACCTCGCGGCCAAGTTTTGTGTTGCCGAGCAGCGGCCGCCAGCCGATGCGCACGCCCTTGAGGTCCCCCTGCGGCCGCGCCGCGGCGGCGAAATCGGGTACCGCGAGGCCGAGGGAATGCGGATCGCAAGGATGCGGCCCGGCCATCGCCTGCAGCATCAGCGCGGTGTCCGTCACGGTGCGGGTCATCGGGGTGATGTGCGCCTGGTTGCCGAACCCGTCGGGGGTCAGATCATGCGGCACCAGACCCAGCGTCTGCTTGAAGCCGACGATGCCGCAGCATGCCGCTGGGATACGGCTCGATCCGCCGCCGTCGGTGCCGATGCCGATCGGCCCGAGCCCGGCCGCCACCGCGGCGGCGGCGCCGCCGCTCGACCCGCCGGGGGTGCGCGACAAATCCCATGGATTGGCGGTGCGGCCGAACAGCGGCGCTTCGGTGAAGCATTTGTGGCCGAATTCCGGGGTTGTGGTCTTGCCGACGAGAACCGCGCCGGCGGCTTTCAACCGCGCCACAGCCGGCGAATCCGCGGCCGGAACATTGTCGGCCAGCGCCACCGAGGCAAAGGTCGTGCGGACGCCGGCGGTGTTGACGAGGTCCTTGACCGCGAACGGCACGCCATGCAGCCGGCCAAGACGGTCGCCGCGCATCATGGCCGCATCGGCTTCGCAAGCGGCGGCCCGCGCCTCGTCGGCGCAGACCGTGATGAAGGCATTGATCGTCGGCTGCGACCGCTCGATCCGCGCCAGGGTCACATCGACGACCTCGACGGCCGACAGCTCGCGCCGGGCAATCATGCCGGCCAGCTCGGCGGCAGCGGTGAAGGCTAATTCGCTCATCGGCGTAGCCTAGCAGCGATGCGGGCCAGACGCCGTGATCCTGTTCCGGACGCGCTAGTACTCAGTCGTGGCACCATTATCGGCTGACTTGGCTCGAGCGCTCGTAATTCCACAGGCGCACCGTGTTATCGGCGCCGCCGGAGACGATCGAGCTGCCGTCCGGTGCGTAGGCGACGCAGAAAATCGGTTCGGTGTGGCCGGAGACCTGACGCTGAAGTTCGCCAGTTGCCGGGTTCCACAGCTTCAGCAGGGCGTCCTGACCGCCCGAGATCAGAATTCGGCCGTTCGGCGAGAAGGCAAGGCTGCGAGGCCAGCGCTGGTCGGAAAGGGTGCGCAACAACCGCCCGCTCGCCGCATCCCACAACTTGATCGTGCGGTCCTCCTCGGCCGAGGCCAGCCCCTTCCCGTCGGGGGCGAACACGACCGCGCGGACCCAACGCGAACTCACCGGGATCGTTGCGGCCAGCGCGCCGGTCGCAAGATGCCAAAGTTTGACCTCACCGTCGCTGCCGCCCGAGGCGAGCGTTAATCCGTCCGCAGCGAAGGCCAGCGATGTCGTCGCATCGGCATGGCCGGGCAGCGTGCCGCGCAGCGAGCCCTCCCCCACATCCCATAGACGGATCAGCCGGTCGTCGCCGCCAGCCGCGAGTGTCTGGCCATCGGGGGAAAAGGTCAGCGTACGCGGCGAATAGGCGCCATGATGGTCGGGCGGTGTTTCCACAAACTTGTTGGCGATGCGGCGGGCGGCGATGTCCCACAGCCAGATCACCGGTACCGCTTCGCCGGGCGCGAATACGGTCCCGGTGGACCAAGCGAGGAACCGCCCGTCCGGCGAGAAGGCGAGCGCCGCGACCGCGGCCGGAGCGGGCGGCAGTGTCAGCAATTCGCGTGCCCCGGCACGCTCCCACAGGATCACCTTGCGGTCGTCGCCGCCGGACGCAATCAGCCGGCCGTCCGGCGAAAAGGCGACCGCGTTGACCGCTGCGCTATGACCCGCGAGAACCTGGACCGGCGGCGGCGCATCAGGCGACGGCGACCGACCTTGCACCGCGGGCGCCGGAGGATCGCCGCTGGGCCGAGGTTCGGCCGAAGCGCTCGGGGAGGCCGCTGCGGCGACGGCATCGGCGACCGTCATCGGCTGGATCGAGGCCCCATGCTCCGCCACCCCATCGGCCGGCGGCGCCAAGGTGCCGCCGGCAATCAGACCGCCAACCGCCAGCATCGCGGCAAGAGCGATGCCGACGCGCCAGGCCCTCCGCCGTGCGCGCCGCCTGCGGCTGATCCGGCGGTAAGACATCGCACTCCCCTTGTGTGGTGACCTCTCGCTGATCCGAGCGGCGGCAAACGCGGTCGCACTACGGGAGGGTTCCGCCGGCGCCGCGCAGCGCGCACAATACCGCACCGTAATCCAACGGACGGAATCTCGATGTTTCGCTTGGTTCGCCGGCTTGTCGTCGGCCTGTTCGCAGTAATCGGCCTCGTCGCCGCACTGCTGCTGGTGGCCGGCGGCGTCGTTGCATGGAAGCTGGCCGCGCGCTCGCCGAGCGTTCCCGGGGCGATGATCCTGACCGTCGATCTGAACGGCGGCCTGATCGACGGGCCGAGCGAAGACGCCGTGTCACGCCTCCTCGTCGGCAGCAAGACGACACTGCGCGACGTGGTCGAGGCGCTCGAGCACGCCGCTACGGATGCGCGGGTCAAGGGCCTCTATGTCCGGCTCGGCGACGATTCGCTCGGGCTTGCCAAAGTCCAGCAGGTGCGGGATGCGGTTAGAGCCTTCCGCGCCAACGGCAAGTTCGCGATCGCCTTCGCCGAGAGCTTTGGCGAGCTCGGGCCGGGCACCCGCCCCTATTACCTTGCCACCGCCTTTGACGAGATCTGGCTGCAGCCGCTCGGCGATGTCGGGCTGACCGGGTTGCGCGCCGAAGTGCCGTTTGTCCGCGGAGCGCTCGATCGGCTCGGGGTCGAGGCCAAGTTCGACCATCGCAGCGAATACAAAAGCGCAATGAACACGCTGACCGATACGCAAATGACCAGTCCACAGCGCGAGGAGACGGAAGCCTTGCTGGACTCGGCCGAGCGGCAGATCGTCCGCGGCATTGCCGAGGACCGCAAGCTTTCGCCGGATCAGGTCAAGGCGCTGATCGATAAAGGGCCATTTCTCGCCGATGACGCCAAGGCGGAGCACCTCGTGGACCGCGTCGGGTACCGCGACGAGGTTGTCACCCGCGCCCACGAACGGGCCGGCACCGCCTCCGAGCTGACCAGCATCTCGCGCTATCTGCGCGGAGCCGGTCGGCCGCACACCAGCGGCGCGACCATTGCCCTGATCTACGGCACCGGGCTGATCAGCCGTGGCAGCTCGGACAATTCGCTGACGGGCGAGGATCAGGCGACCGCGAACAAGCTGACGCGGGCCTTTCGCGATGCGGCGCGCGACTCGGCGGTGCGCGCGATCGTGCTGCGGATCGACAGCCCCGGTGGCTCGGCCGTCGCCTCGGAGACGATCTGGCGCGAGGTCCTGCGTGCCCGCGAGCGTGGCAAACCGGTGATCGCCTCGATGGGCGACACCGCCGCCTCCGGCGGCTACTACATCGCCGCGCCGGCCAACAAGATCGTCGCCGAACCGGCGACGATCACCGGCTCGATCGGAGTGCTCGCCGGCAAGCTCGTCGTCGGCGGGCTGTTCCGCAAGCTCGGTATCTCGATGGATTCGGCAGAGCGCGGCGCCAATGCGGGGATGTACAGCCTCACGCAAGATTTCTCGCCCGAGGAATGGCAGCGGCTCGGAGGCTTTCTCGACGAGACCTATCGTGGTTTCAAGCAGCACGTCGCCGCCGGACGGCAGCTATCGCCGGACGCTGTCGAGGCGATCGCCAAGGGACGGGTATGGTCGGGCGAGGACGCCAAGGAAAAGGGTCTCGTCGACGAACTCGGCGGCTATGACGCTGCGTTCCGCCTTGCGAAGGAGGCGGCGCAGATCCCGCCCGACGCTCCATTCAAGATCGCCGTCTACCCGCAAGAGAAGGATACGCTGGATAAGCTGGCCGATCGCCTGTTCGACCGGGACAGCGAGAACAACTCTGGCGCGTCGACGGCGACCGAACGCGTGCTGGCCGGACTGCGGGCCATCGCCGGCGAGATCGATGCGTGGTCGGGCGAGGCCGTACTGTTGCGGATGCCGCCAATCGGCGAACTGCGGTGACCCAGAACTGCTTAATCAGCGGCCGCATCGCCGCAGCCCCTAATTTCCCGTTGCCGGCGGCGTATGTTTGCCCCCGCGGCAATTGCGGGGCTTCGTGAGATCGGCGGTTACTCTGGTTGCGGCGGCGGTCCTGCTTGCCGGCTGCTCGCTGTTTGGCTCCGACAAGCCGGAGCCGGCCCCCGGGGATTCGGCGAGCTCGGAAGAAATCCTGAAGAAGAACTGCTCCGACGAGAAGTGGAAGGAGCAGAATCTCGGGCTCTGGTACTCGGTCTGCCGCCCACCGCTGCGCTGGTAACCTTCAAAAGGAATCAGTTGGAAGATATCGTTCGCCCGTTGCTCGACTTCATCGCAGCGCATTCGGAATGGGCGGCGTTGGTGATGTTCGTAACCGCCTTCGGCGAGAGTTTCGCCTTTGTCAGCCTCGCCTTTCCCGGCACGTCGCTGCTGATCGCGGCCGGCACGCTGATGTCGGCCGGGACCCTGCCTTATGGCCCGGTTGTCGTCGGCGCGATTGTCGGCGCCGTACTCGGCGACACGATCTCGTATTGGCTGGGCGACCGCTTCGGCGCGTCAATTGCGAGACTATGGCCATTCAGCCGCAACCCGGAGCTGCTGCCGCGCGGCGTCGCCTTTTTCGAGCGGCACGGCGGCAAGAGCGTTTTCATCGGCCGCTTCTTCGGTCCGATCCGCGCGGTGATCCCGCTCGCCGCCGGGCTGATGCGGATGCCGCGCGGCGCCTTTTGGATCGCCAACGTGACCTCGGCAATCGTTTGGGCGCCGATGCTGCTGCTCGCCGGCGACCTGGTCGGCGAGGCAGGAGGACGGGTCATCGGCAAGAGCAACACCGTCCTCTTGGTATTCGCCGGGCTTGTCGTACTCGGTTTAGCCGGCGTCGCCTGGGCCGCAATCCGAGCGGCCCGGACGCGGCCTTAAACGCGTCTTCCGGCTTACCGGCCCCGGCCGGCCGCGCGCACCGGTTCGGCGCCGGCTGGCCGCAGATGCTCGGTCACATAGGTCTCGACATGCGACGCCAAGAGCTCGCTTTGCTCGCCGAAGAAGTGGTCGGCGCCGGCTATCTTGCGGAAGTCGATCTTGATATCGCGTTGGTGCGACAGCTTGTGCACGAGCTTCTGCACCGATTCGTGCGGGACCAGCGTGTCCTGGTCGCCTTGCAGGATCAGCCCCGATGACGGGCACGGTGCAAGGAAACTGAAATCATAGGTGTTGGCAGGCGGCGAGACCGAGATGAAGGCGTCAATCTCCGGCCGCCGCATCAGCAGCTGCATGCCAATCCAAGCGCCGAACGAATAGCCGGCGATCCAGCAAGCGCCGGCGTTCGGGTTGTACCCTTGCAGCCAGTCGAGGGCCGCCGCCGCATCGGCGAGCTCGCCTTCGCCGCGGTCGAAGCTGCCCTGGCTGCGTCCGACGCCTCGGAAGTTGAACCGCAGCGTCGAAAATCCGCGGCGTACGAAGCACTGGTAAAGCGTGTAGACGATCTTGTTGTTCATCGTCCCGCCATGCAGCGGGTGCGGGTGCAAGACCAGCGCCATCGGCGCGGTGCCGCCGCGGGCATGGTGATAGCGGCCTTCGATGCGCCCTTCCGGGCCGTTGATGATTACTTCCGGCATGGTTGGTTATAAATCCGAGTGTGCGAGTCAGCTTTAAACATACGTCTGGCTTCAGATTTCCTGCCGAGCCCGCCCCTATTCTTGATTGTGGAGGTCAGGCAATTATATTCTCGCTTCTGCGATCCCCCGCCGGGCGGCTGTGCCTCGACCGGCGCGCGGGCGCCGACACTAACATAGTGGCGCGCCAATGCTTTTCAAAAACCTGCGTGACGAGATCGATGCGACACTGGCGCGCGACCCGGCAGCCCGGTCGCGGTTGGAAGTCGTCCTCTGCTATCCCGGCTTCCAGGTGCTGCTGTTCCATCGCGTGGGGCACTGGCTTTGGCAGCGGCGATGGCATCTTGCCGGGCGGTTCGTCTCGCATCTCGGGCGGATCCTGACCGCGATCGATATTCATCCCGGCGCGAAAATCGGCCGCCGCCTCTTCATCGATCACGGAATTGGGGTCGTGGTCGGGGAGACCGCCGAGATCGGCGACGACTGCACAATTTACCAAGGGGTGACGCTGGGTGGTACCCGGCCCTCGGCCGACCAAGCGGGGCACAAGCGGCACCCGACGATCGGCAACAACGTTATCATCAGCTCGAATGCGCAGGTGCTCGGCCCGTTCAAGGTCGGCGACGGCGCCACGATCGGCGCTCAGGCGGTGGTGTTAAAGGAAGTCCCGCCCGGCGCGACAATGGTCGGCAATCCGGCCCGGCAGATTACGCGCCGTCAACCGGGCGAAGCGCGCCCCGCCTTCGCGCCCTACGGCATCAGCGGCGAGGATATTCCCGACCCTGTCGCCCGCGCTCTGGGCGGGCTGCTCGACGAGATTGCGATGTTGCGCGCGCGGGTCGCGGAGCTCGAAAGCCGCGGCGCCGCGCCGGCGGATGAGCCTGCGGGCGACCCAGCTCCGAGCGACACGCCGGCGCTGAGGGCAATATCATGAGGCTCGGCACTCGCGCGCGTTACGCGGTGATGGCGATGGTCGATCTCGGCTGCCAGTGCAATGGGCGACCCGTCTCGCTTGCCGACATCGCCGAACGGCAGGAAATATCCCTTTGTTATCTGGAACAGCTCTTCGCAAAGCTGCGCCGGGCAGGGCTCGTCAACAGCGTGCGCGGACCGGGCGGCGGTTATCGCCTCGCGCATGACCGCCACGAGATCCGCATCGGTGACATCATTCGGGCCGTCGACGAGCCGATCCGGGCAGTGCGATGTACTCCCGGCGCCATCGGTTGCCGAGGCGACCGCAGCCGCTGCCTGACCCATGATCTCTGGGAAGAGCTCGGCAACCAGATCAATCTTTATCTGAGCTCGGTTTCGCTCGCCGATGTCTGCGAGAAACGGGTGCTCGGCACCAGCGGATTGCCGCAGCGCGAGGCCTACCGGACAGCGGTGGCAGCAAAATAGTCATGGCTGGGCGCGAGACATATCTCGATTGGAATGCAACAACGCCGCTGCGACCACGGGCGGCGGCGGCAATTTCGGCCATGCTCGCGCAATGCGGCAACCCGTCCTCGGTGCATCGCTGGGGCCGCGCCGCGCGGCAGCGCGTCGAGCACGCCCGCGAGGCGGTTGCCGCTCTTCTCGACGCTTCGTCCGAGGGAGTTGTCTTTACCAGTGGCGGTACCGAGGCAAACCATCTCGCTCTCCTTGGCAGCGGGCGTGAGCGCGTGTTCGTCTCCGCGGTCGAGCACAATTCGGTGCTGCAGGCGGTGCCGGACGCTCAACGGCTCCCGGTCGATGCGGACGGCCTCGTCGACCTCGCTTGGCTTGATGCGCAGGTCGCCGCGCATCCGGCGCCTGCGCTGATTTCAGTCCAATATGCCAACAACGAGACCGGCGTGTTGCAACCGGTCGAAAGGATCGCGGAAATCGCGCACCGGTACGGCGCATTGTTTCATTGCGACGCCGTGCAGGCCGCCGGCAAACTCCGGCTCGGTCTCGCGGAAATCGGTGCCGATCTCGTCACGCTCTCGGCCCACAAACTAGGCGGGCCAACCGGCGTCGGCGCGCTGGTCGTCGCCAGCACGACGGAAATTGCAGCGAGCATCCGTGGTGGCGGTCAGGAACGCGGGCGGCGCGCCGGCACCGAGAATCTGGCCGGGATCGCCGGCTTCGCCGCTGCGGCCGAGGTCGCACTCGCCGAAATCGAAACCTACGAACACATCGGTCGATTGCGCGACCGCCTCGAAGAGGCGGTGGTCTCAGCGGTGCCCGCTGCCATTATCGTCGGAGCCTCCGTGCCACGCCTGCCCAACACGACCGCGCTGTCGCTTCCCGGCTTGACGGCCGAGACGCAGGTGATCGCGCTCGACCTCGATGGCGTCATGGTAAGCGCCGGGGCCGCCTGCTCTTCGGGCAAGGTCGGCCCTTCGCATGTCCTCGCCGCGATGGGGTTGCCAGCAGAGATTGCCCGATCGACGATCCGCGTCAGCCTCGGCTGGAGCACAAGCGAGGCTGACGTGGCGCACTTCCACGACGCCTGGACGGCGCTGGCCCGCCGCCAATCGCGCCCGCAGGCGCGCGCGGCATGAACGATCTTCCGTTCCCCGCCGGCGCCCGCAGCACCGAACGCGCCAACGCGCTGCCGATTTATCTCGACAACCAAGCCTCGACACCACTCGACCCGCGCGTGCTCGAGGCGATGCTGCCGTATTTCACAGAGCATTTCGGCAACCCGCACAGCGAGAGTCACGTCTATGGCCATAATGCGATGGCGGCGATCGAAGCGGCGCGTGCCGACATTGCCCGGCTGATCCATGCCGACCCGCGCGAGATTGTCTTCACCTCCGGCGCGACCGAGGCCAACAATCTGGCGATCAAGGGCGTGGCACATTTCGCCTGCGCCCATCCGCCGAGGAATGGCGCCGTCCGCGACCACATCTTCACGCTGACCACCGAGCACAAATGCGTGCTCGAAAGCGTCGCCGCGCTGGAACGCGAGGGTTTTCCGGTTAGCTTCCTGCCGGTCAAGGAAAGCGGCTTGATCGATCTCGATGCGCTCGCCGCCGCGATCACCGAGCGCACGCTGCTGGTCTCGATCATGGCGGCGCATAACGAGATCGGCGTGATCCAGCCCTTGGCCGAGATCGGCGCGCTGTGCCGGGCTCGCGGCGCCCTGTTCCACACCGATGCGGCCCAGGCTGCCGGCAAGATCCCCCTCGATATCGAGGCGATGAAGATCGATCTGATGTCGATCTCCGCCCATAAGATGTACGGGCCGAAGGGCACCGGCGCGCTCTACATCCGTCGTCGCCCGCGGGTGCGCCTCCTATCGCTGATCGACGGCGGCGGCCAGGAGCGGGCGATGCGCTCCGGCACGCTGCCGACGCCGCTCTGCGTCGGCTTTGGCCGCGCCGCCGCAATCGCCGCCGCCGAAATGCGGGAAGAGGCCAAGCGGCTCCTCGATCTGCGCGAGCGGCTGCGCCAGGGCTTGCTGCGCCGCATTCCGGGTCTGACAGTCAACGGCGACCTCGATCATCGTCTGCCCGGCAGCCTCAATTTCTCGGTCCCCGGCCTGACCGCGGCGCAGCTGATCGAGGCGGTGCCGAGCATCGCGATTTCGACCGGCTCGGCCTGCACCTCGGCCGCGGTCGAGCCGTCCTATGTGCTGCGCGCGCTTGGCCTTTCGGACGACATAGCCAATGCCTCCATTCGGGTTGGGCTCGGTCGCTTCAACACCATCGCCGATGTCGATTTCGCGATCGAAGCGCTGGCGAGCGCAGCGGCGCGCTTGCGCAGCGGGAAACTGGCGTAAAGGCGCGCGATACCTACATAAGGAACGAGAGTTGACGGCGAGGGCAGCGACGGCGATATGAACGTTGCGGGAGAGATCGGCTGATGGCGGGAAAGCAGGCGCTTATAGTAACCGACGCGGCGGCGGAGCACATCCAGGCGCTCTTGGCGAAGCGCGGCAAACCGTCGGTCGGCGTTCGCGTCGGCGTGCGGGCGCGTGGCTGCTCGGGCTTGAGCTACACACTCGAATACGCCGACGAGAAGGGCAAATTCGACGAAATCGTCGAGGACAAGGGTGTGACCGTGATCGTCGATCCGAAGGCGGTCATGTTTATCCTCGGCACCGAGATGGATTACGTCGAGGACAAGCTGCAATCGGGCTTCGTCTTCCGCAACCCGAACGAAAAGGGCCGCTGCGGCTGCGGCGAGTCGTTCCACGTCTAACGACGTGGCATAACGACCCGGCCCGCGGGCATCGCCCGCATGCGGCCGAAACGGCCGCGCTTCCGATAACAACGGTTTTGATCTCGTGAAGCTGTTTCAGATCGAAGAACCCGACGGCTCGCCGGCCGACCCCGACGCGCCGGGTGCCGCCATCGGCATTGACGTCGGCGGCGCGGTCGCCGAAATCGCAATCTCAGTCGGCGGTAACGCCGCTATCCTCGCCGACCGCGAGGGGTTCGAAATGTCATTGCCCGTGCCGGCCGC
>DATARH010000109.1:0-2254 GCA_036264235.1 Allostellaceae bacterium | reverse complement strand
TCGGAATGGTCACATCCCGAGATAAGCCTGCCGCACCCGGTCATCGGCCATCAGGGTTCGCCGCTGACCTTCGAGGACGACCCTGCCGGTCTCCAGCACATAACCGTAATCGCAGCTTTCGAGCGCCTCGGCGACACGCTGCTCGACCAGGATCAGGGTTACCCGGTCTTCGCGGTGCAGAGCGGCGATGCGGTCGAAAATCAGATCGGCGACCGCCGGCGCCAATCCCATCGACGGCTCGTCGAGCAACAGCAGGCGGGGCGCGGACGCGATGCCGCGGCCGATCGCCAGCATTTGCTGCTCGCCGCCCGAAAGGGTCCCGGCGAGCTGGCGCCGTCGCTCCGCCAACACCGGAAATAGCGCGAAGATGCGCTCGATGTTGCGCTGCCATTCGGCCTGGCCGCGGCTCGAGTAGGCGCCCATCTCGAGGTTTTCCAGCACCGTCAGCGCGGCGAACACCTGCCGCCCTTCGGGCATGTGCGCGATGCCGAGATGGGCGCGCTGGTGCGGCGGCACGGCGAGCAGGTCCCGGCCCTCGAAGGAGATCGACCCGGCGGCCGGCGGCACGGTGCCAGACACGGCTTTGAACAATGTCGTCTTGCCGGCGCCGTTGGGGCCGACGATCGCGACGAACTGGCCCTCGGCGACCGCGAGCGAGACGCCGCGCAACGCCGCCAATCCGCCATAGGTGACCGATAGGTCGCTAATCTCCAGCATGATCCGCCGCAAACTCCGGTGCATCCGAATATCACGCCGGCATCGCGGGGCGGCGCAAAATTCGTGGTGTCGCCGGCGCGGCCCGCCTATCGTCGGGCCGGCAGGAGCGGGGGAGGGAGCCTGGGGTGGGGTTTTCGGCGGTCGATCTGTTGCAGGCGTTGAGCGCCGGGCTCTTGGTCGGCAGCGCCTATGCCCTGATGTGCATCGGGCTCGGCATCATCTTCGGCTCGATGAACGTCATCAATTTCGCGCAGGGCGACTTCCTGATGCTCGGCATGTACGCCGCCTTCTATTTGACGACCGGATATGGCGTCCTGACATTTCTCGGCCCCTACGCCGGGCCGATCGTCGCCGCTTTTCTCGCCGGCCCCCTGGTTTTCGCGATCGGCTGGGTATTGCATCGCTTCATCGTCGCGCGCGTGACCGGCGCCGGCGTGGCGCAGATCGAGGGCGCGGGCGCCTACGGCCAGATCATCGTGACGCTCGGCATCTCGCTGATTCTGCAGAATGGCGGGCTGATCCTGTTCGGCTCGACCCCGACCGGCATCCGCACTCCCCTGTCGCGCTCGTCCTGGGAAATCGGCGATATCCTGTTGAACCAGGGCCGCTGCGTCAGTTTTGTCGTCGCGATCGCGCTCGCCGCTGCGGTTTATCTGTTTCTGTCGCACACGCGGCTCGGCAAGGGGCTGCGGGCCGCCGCCGACAACAGCCAGGCGGCGCTCTACATGGGCATCGATGTCGACCGGGCGCACCGCATCGCCTGGAGTCTCGGGGTTGGCATCACGGCCGTGGCGGGCGGGCTTGTCGCCAGCTCGCAGACCTTTCAGCCCTATGTCGGCTTCGATTTCGTCATCGTCATGTATGCCGGGGTCGTGCTCGGCGGGCTCGGCAGCATCCTCGGCGCGTTCTGGGGCGGCCTGTTGATCGGCGTCGTGCAGCAGATGTCGACGCTGGTGCTGCCGTATCAGCTGCAGAACACGGCGATCTTCGTCGTCTTTCTGCTGATCATCTTCCTGCGCCCGCAGGGCATCTTCGGCCGCCTCAGCGAGCGGACATGAGATCGCGGCAGTGAGAACGCGGGCCGAGACCAACCGCCAGCGCTGGGCGATCGCGGGTTTCGCGGTCGCCGTGCCGCTCGTCTCGCTCGTGCTGAAGAGCGCCTATTACCAGCTGGTGCTGACGCAGGTCTTGCTGTGGGCGGTGCTGTCGCTCGCCTGGAACCTGCTGTCCGGCTACAGCGGTTATTTCTCGTTTGGTCACGCCGTGTTTTGGGGGCTCGGCGCCTACACGGTATCGCTCGGCATGATCCATTTCGGGCTGATCCCGTGGCTGACAATCCCGCTCTGCGCCATTGTCGGGAGTATCGCGGGCGCGATCATCGGTTATCCGACCTTCCGTCTGCGCGGCCATTATTTTGCGCTGGCCATGCTCGCTTACCCGCTCGCCACCCTCTACGTGTTCCAATGGCTCGGCTATCAGGAAGTGACGCTGCCGATGCAGCGGCAGACACCCGGCCTGTACATGCAATTCGCCGATC
>DATARH010000075.1:0-5208 GCA_036264235.1 Allostellaceae bacterium | reverse complement strand
GAGCACGGTCGCACACGCACCGACGACCGTGGCGCAGCGCCTGGCAAAGCTGGCGAGCATTGCGAAGTCGGATGCGACGACACGCGAACACGACGCCTTCGTCCGTCGGGTCGCCCTCGCGGCCAAGGCCTCGAGCGGTGTCCCGCAACGGCTGGCGAGCACCGTCAAAACAGCCACGGTGCTGCGCGGCCACGGCTAAGCTTCGCCGGCCCGCGGACGGTGGGCGATCCAATCCGTTTGCTGTCGCAGCAAGCCAGGATAGATTGCCCGCAATGACTTCCTCTCCCGCCCCGCTCCCGCCCGCCGTCGACCCGAAGCTGCGCCGCATGGCAAACGCCTTGCGGGCGCTGGCGATGGATGCGGTCGAACAGGCCAAATCGGGCCATCCCGGCATGCCGATGGGCATGGCGGACATCGCCACCGTACTGTTCAGCCAATTCCTGCGCTTCGACCCGCAGGCGCCGGACTGGCCTGACCGCGACCGGTTCATCCTGTCGAACGGCCACGGCTCGATGCTGCTCTATGGGCTGCTGCATCTGACCGGTTACGCCGACATGACGCTGGACGAGCTGAAGCATTTCCGGCAGCTCGGCAGCCGCACCGCCGGCCATCCCGAGCGCGGACTCGCCACCGGGATCGAGGTGACGACCGGACCGCTTGGCCAGGGTCTCGCCGACTCGGTCGGCATGGCAATCGCCGAGCGCCACCTCGCCGCCGAATTCGGTGACGAGATCGTCAATCACCGCACCTACGTCTTCTGCGGCGACGGCTGCCTGATGGAAGGGATCAGCCACGAGGCGCTGTCGCTCGCCGGGCATCTGCGCCTCAATAAGCTGATCGTCCTCTACGACGACAATTCGATCACGATCGATGGCCCGACGGATCTGGCGGTTTCCGACGACCAGCTCGAACGATTCCGGGCGCATGGCTGGGCCGCCGAGCGGATCGACGGCCACGACACCAACGCGATCGCGGCGGCGCTAAAGCGGGCGCAATCGGCCGACCGGCCGGTGCTGATTGCCTGCAAGACGATCATCGCGTTCGGTGCTCCCACCAAGGCCGGCACCGCCGCGGCGCATGGCAACCCGCTCGGCGCCGAGGAGATCAAGGGCGCGCGTGAGCGGCTCGGCTGGACCGATCCGCCCTTCGTGATCCCCGACGACATCCGCGCCTGGTGGCGCCAGGTCGGCGCACGCGGGGCTCAGACCCGGCAGGATTGGGACCAGCGCCTGGCGCGGCTCGACACCAGCCGGCGCGACGAATTCCTGCGCCGCCAGAAGGGCACGCTGCCGGCCAAGCTCGACGAGGCGGTCGCCGCCGCCTGCGCCGAATTCCGCTCCAAGAATGCCAAGATCGCGACCCGCCAGGCCTCCGGCACGGTGCTCGAACACCTGATGCCGGCCGTGCCCGAATTGCTCGGCGGCTCGGCCGATTTGACGCCGTCCAACAACACTCGCACCAAGGACGATAAGGATATTCGGCCGGGCGACTTCGCCGGCCGGTACCTGCGCTTTGGCGTGCGCGAGCACGGCATGGCGGCGGCGATGAACGGCATGGCCGCGCATGGCGGGATCATTCCCTACGGCGGCACCTTCCTGACCTTCACCGATTACTGCCGCCCATCGATCCGGCTGTCGTGCCTGATGGAACTCAGAGTCATCTATGTGATGACGCATGATTCCGTCGGCCTCGGCGAGGATGGCCCGACGCACCAGCCGATTGAGCATCTGGCGGCGCTGCGGGCAATGCCGCGGCTGCAGGTCTTCCGCCCAGCCGACCCGGTCGAGACGGCCGAGTGCTGGGCGCTCGCGCTGCAGAGCCGCGAGGCGCCCTCGGTGCTGGCGCTGACCCGGCAATCGGTACCCCTGCTGCGCAGCGAGGCCGACGGCGAGAACCGTTCGGCCCGCGGCGCCTATGTGCTGGCCGAAGCGGACGGCGGGCGCCAGGTGACGCTGCTGGCGACCGGCTCCGAGGTGTCGCTGGCGATGGCGGCGCGCGACGCGCTTGCCGGCAGCGGCATTCGCGCCGCAGTCGTGTCGATGCCGTGCTGGGAATTGTTCGAGCGCCAACCCACGGAATACCAGCAGTCGGTGCTCGGGACGGCGCCGCGGGTCGGGGTCGAGGCGGCGGTGCGGTTCGGCTGGGACCGCTGGCTCGGGCCGCGTTCGGCCTTTATCGGGATGAGCGATTTCGGCGCCTCGGCGCCCGGCGACGCGGTGTACAAGCATTTCGGCATCACGGCCGAAAAAGTTGCCGAAGCGGCCCGCGCGCTGCTGTAGGTTGAAGAAAACCTGGAGGGACGAGCGATGGCGGTTCGTGTCGCGATCAACGGGTTCGGCCGCATTGGCCGGCTGGTCTTCCGCGCAGCAATGGAACATGCGAGCCGCGAAATCGAGATCGTCGGCGTCAACGATCTCGGCTCGGTCGAGACCAATGCGCACCTCTTACGCTACGACAGCGTGCACGGCCGCTACCCGCACGAGGTCACGACCGGCGAAAACTGGCTGGATGCCGGCCGCGGCAAGGTCCGCGTCACCGCCGAGCGCGACCCGGCGAAGCTGCCATGGCGCGAACTCGATGTCGATGTCGCGCTCGAATGCACCGGCATCTTCACCAAGCGCGACGCCGCGGCAAAGCACCTCGAAGCCGGCGCCAAACGGGTGATCATCTCCGCCCCGGCTGACGGCGTCGACTTCACCGTGGTCAAAGGGGTGAACGACGAAGAGCTCGCGCCACAGCACAAGGTGATCTCAAACGCGTCCTGCACAACCAATTGCCTCGCGCCGGTCGCATTCGTGCTGCACCAGGGCATCGGCATCGAGCGCGGCTATATGACGACGATCCACGCCTATACCGGCGACCAGAGCCTGCAGGACACGCTACACAGCGATCTGCGCCGGGCCCGGGCCGCCAATTTGTCGCTGATCCCGACCTCGACGGGTGCGGCCCGGGCGGTCGGCCTGGTCCTGCCGGCGCTGAAGGGCAAGCTCGACGGCACCGCGATCCGGGTGCCGACGCCGAATGTGTCGCTGATCGACTTCAAATTCGACGCGGCGCGCGACACCACCGCCGACGAGGTCAATTCGCTGATGCAGGATGCGGCGAAGTCGAACCGCTTCAAGGGCATTATCGGCATCAACAAGGCGCCGACCGTGTCGGTCGATTTCAACCACGACTCGCACAGCTCGACCTTCGATGTGACGCAGACCCAGGTACTCGACAAGACGTTCGTCCGCGTCCTGTCCTGGTACGACAACGAGTGGGGTTTCTCCAACCGGATGGTCGAGGTCGCCGCCCAATTCGGTTCGATGCACTGACTCAGTCTACTGGCCAGCCAGTCTTCGTTGTCCATTCACTCGCGCACGCGGTCGCGGCACTGACCGCCGCGGCGGAAGCCGACCGTTCGGTGATCCTCCTCAGCGCACCTGCGGCCGGGCTCTCCGCCGGGCCCGGCTGGTGGCGCGCGTTGATCGCGGCGGCGCGCGCGGCGGTGCCGCAGGCGCAATGCACGGCGCTGCTCGATTGCGGCGACGATGCCGGCGCGGCACAAGGCGCGATCCGTACGGGGGTCGAAGCGGTCGTCTTTTCCGGCCGCGCCGATGTCGCCGAGCGCCTGGCCGACATTGCGGGGCAACGTAACGCCAAGATCGTTACCGCACGTCCGCCGGGGGCGCTCGATCTGGCTGAATTCTTCTTCGCCGATCCGGACCAGCTCCTGCGGCGCTGTCGCGACGTTCTCGCGTTGGTCACGCGAGCCTGATAAATATCTCCGGTTCGCTTCATTCGACCGATGCGCGATCGGGCGCCACGGCAAAATAAACGGGGAGATACCATGGACATCGGATACGACCGGCCGCTCTATATCCTGCCGTTCGACCACCGCGCGTCGTTCGAGAAGGGGCTGTTCGGCTTTACCGCACCGCTCTCGGTCGAGCAGACCGAGACGGTCGCGGCCAGCAAGAAGGTCGTCTATGACGGGCTCAAACTGGCGCTGACCCGCGGCGTGCCGCGCGAGGCGGCCGGCATCCTGGTCGACGAGCAGTTCGGCGCCGACATCCTGCGCGACGCCCGCAGCAACGGCTACGTCACCGCCGCGCCGCTCGAAAAAAGCGGCCAGAACGAATTCAATTTCGAATACGGCGACCATTGGCGCGAGCACCTCGCCGAGTTCAAGCCGACTTTCGCCAAGGCGCTGGTGCGCTACAACCCGGAAGACGACGAGGCGATGAACCGCCGCCAGGCGGCGCGGCTCAAGGACCTCGGCGACTACGTGCACCAGAACGGCCAGAAATTCATGTTCGAGCTGCTGGTGCCGATGACCAAGGACCAGCACGACCGGCTCGAGGGCGACCAGCATCTGTTCGACCACGATCTGCGCCCCTCGCTGATGATCTCGGCGATCAAGGAATTGCAGGGTTATGGCGTCGAGCCCGACGTGTGGAAGATCGAGGGCCTCGACCGGCGTGAGGACGCCGCCGCGGTCGCCGCCGCGGCGCGGCGCGACGGTCGCGACAAGGTCGGCTGCATCCTGTTGGGCCGCGGTTCGAACGAAGCCGGGATCATCGCCTGGCTGAAGGCCGCGGCGCCGCTGCCGGCCTATATCGGCTTTGCGGTCGGCCGCACCTCGTTCTGGGATGCGCTGTCGGGCCTCCGCGACAAGAAGATCAGCCGCGATCAGGCGGTCGAGGACATCGCCGGCCGCTACCTCAAATGGGTGCAAACCTTCGAGGACGCCCGCAAGGCCGGCTGACCCTGCACGGCCACGGCGCGGGCATTTTGCCCGCGCCGTGCGGCCGGCTCCGCCACGGTCCGAAAAACCCTGCGAGACCGTCGCGGACCCGGGAACGATTTGCTAAAACTGCCGGCATACCCCGCGGCAGGAGGAGCGAGCGATGAAGATCAACGGCCAGGTCCAGAAGATTCTCGCCAATTACGAGAGCGACAACCCCGGCACCAAGGCCAACATCGCCAGCATCCTGATGCACGGAAAGCTCGGCGGCACCGGTAAGGTTGTGATCCTGCCGGTCGACCAGGGCAACGAGCACGGGCCAGCCCGCAGCTTCGCGCCGAACCCGCCGGCCTATGACCCGCATTACCATTTCCAGCTCGCGGTCGAGGCGGGGCTCAGCGCCTACGCGGCGCCGCTCGGTTTTATCGAGGCGGGCGCCGGGACGTATGCCGGGCAGATCCCGCTGATCCTCAAGGCCA
>DATARH010000068.1:0-1612 GCA_036264235.1 Allostellaceae bacterium | reverse complement strand
GAAATGCCGTAATCCTCATAGGTGCGCACGACGCCGCTGCGGCCGATGCCGTAGATCAGCCTTCCATGGCTGATCTGATCGACCGTGGCGGCTTCCTCGGCGAGGCGCAGCGGGTGCGACAAGGGCAGAACCTGGACCGCGATTCCGATCTTGATTCGGCTGGTGCGCGCTCCGATCGCGCTCGCCAGCATCATCGGCGCCGACAGCACCGAGCGTTCGGGGGCGCCGTGCAATTCCGCAAGCCAGACCGCGTCCAGGCCAAATTTCTCAGCTGCATCAACCTCTGCGAGGGCCTGATCGAACGCGGCGCTCGCGCCGCCACTGCCGACCGGCGGGAATTCCATAAAGCTGCCGAATTCCATTGTCGACCTCTTAAGAATTGTTGCGGCATCATTATGTTGAGGATCGGTCCACGCAACCAACGCGTTGTCCGGTCTGGGATGCAGGCCGGGGATGGGGAGCCGACCGGCCTGCCTAAAGTCACTGCGGGGTCGACGGGGAGGCCAGAGATGCGTTTCCAGCGGATTGCGGTCGCGGCGATTGTTGCTGCCGGGCTTGCCGCCCTGCCGCTGTCGCCGGGCAAGGCGCAGCCTTATTATACCTATCCTTGCAATCCGTTCCCGTTGTTCTGGCCGTTCTGTGCGGCGGTCGCCATCGTCGGCGGTGTCGGCGCGATCATCACCGCGCCGTTCCGCGGCACGATCTATCCGTACTACCCGCGGTATTACTACGGCTCGCCGGCGGTGCCGTACTACTATCCGCCGACCGGCGCCTATTACCCGACCAGCGCAGCCTATGCGCCATCACCCTATTACCCGCCGGCCACGGCCGCGCAGACCTATCCGACCGCGGCGGCCCCGACCTACCCGACTGCGGTCCCGCCGGCTAGTCCATCGGCTTACCCGGCGGCGCCAGCGCCGGTTCTCGCTCCGCACTGAGCCGGCGACTCAATTAAACGGCTGATGGCGCTGGCGCAGCGGCCGGCGCCATCGCTACAATCGCGCCTCCATGGAGGAGGCGCCGATGCGGATCCACAATCTTTATACCGATGCCCAGGGCCAGTCGCATTTCCGCGACATCGAGGTTGAGTGGGCCGAGGAGAGCCGCGCCGGCAAATTGTCGAAGCGTCTGCCCGCGACCGGCATCATCTTCCGCCAGGTGCAGCCGGACTACGATCTCGACTGGCATCCGGCGCCGCGCCGCCAATACATCATCAACCTCGACGCCGGGGTGCAGATCACCGCGAGCGACGGCGAGGCGCGGGTGATCGGCGCCGGCGAGGTCATCCTCGTCGAAGACACGACCGGCAAGGGGCATCTGTCGAAGGCGGTCGAGGGCAAGATCCGCCACTGCATCTTCGTGCCGGTCGAATAGCGCGAACGCACGACGGCAATCATCTGGTTTTGGGAGGAAAGACATGGCGCGCGACAATTACCTGATCATGGACAGCGATCTCCACATGATGGAACCGGACGATCTGTGGGCGCGCTATCTCGACGAACCCTACCGCCAGAACCCGCCGCGCTTTTTCGGCGCGCATCAGGCGAAGCTCGCCGACAGCAAGGACGATAAGGGCAATGCCGACAACATTATGGGCATGGAAATCCAGGGG
>DATARH010000292.1:0-4401 GCA_036264235.1 Allostellaceae bacterium | reverse complement strand
AGCGTCGAAGTCTCGACGCCGCGCGGCCCCAAATCTTACGAGGTCGTCACCGTCGATTTCGGCTGAAGGCCCACCTCAGGGCCGCTTGCTCCGGTCCAGCGGTTTGCTTAAACCGGGCCAATGGTCGCGCTCCCCCTAAAGATCCAGCTTGCTTCGGCCGCCGGTCAGGCCGAACCGGCCGTCTGGGTTTTGCATGACGGCAAGGCCGGGATGCGCAGCCAGGCGCTCGGCCTCGCAGAGGCGACCGGTTTTGTCCTAATCGAGAAGCCGCTCGCGGTCCGCCCGCCCTGGATCTGGCTGCCGCCGCAACTCTGGCTCGCACCGCTACTGGCGGTGAGCGAGAACGGGTTGCCGCTGGCGCCGCCCTGGCCCGATCTGGTGATCGGCTGCGGTCGCAACACGGCAATGCCGGCGCTGGCGATCAAGCGGGCCAGCGGCGGCCGGACCGTCGCGGCGCAGGTGCAAGACCCCGGCGTCGGCCGTGATGCGTTCGATATCATGTTTGTCCCTGCGCATGACCGGCTGCGCGGGGAGCGCGTCTTCGCGACGGAGGGCGCGATCCACCGCGTCACCCCGGCGCGGCTCAACGCGGAGCGGCACCGCTTTCCGCGGCTCGAGGCACTGCCGCGCCCGGTGTTTGCATTGCTGGTCGGCGGCTCCAATCGCGCGTACCGCTTGCGCCTCGAACGGCTCGCCGCGATCGCGGACGCGGTCGCGGCAGAGGTGCGGGCAAGTGGCGGCTCGGTCGTTGTCACCCCGTCGCGGCGCACCGGGCCAAACGGGATCGCGCTATTGCGCGAGCGCCTCACCGGAATTTCGGCCGAAATCTGGGACGGGACCGGGGCCAACCCGTATTACGCCTATCTGGCGGTCGCCGATGCGGTGCTGGTCAGCGCCGATTCGGTCTCCATGGTCAGCGAGGCGGCGGCGACCGGCAAGCCGGTGCATGTGTTCGACCTCGAACCACGGTTCGGGCGCAGCGATGGCAAATTCGACCGCTTCCACGCGGCGATGCGGGTGGCCGGGATCACCCGGCCGTTCGTCGGTCGAATCGAGCACTGGAGCTACCAGGCACCCGACGACACCGCCCGGGCCGGCGCCGCGCTGCGCGAATTGGCGCTGGCGCGGATTGCAGGGAGGCGCGCGCAGGCAGCGCCGGTGTAGGATCGGCGCATTATGGCCCTGCGCATCGAGACCTTCGACAATGCCCGCGGGGGCAACACGCTGTACAAGGCGCTGAGCCATCCGCTCGCGGCGCAGGCCGGCCGCGACCTCGTCGCCGATCTGGCGCGGCACGGCCCGGTGGCGATCGTCGACAGCCAAGGTGCGGCCGCCGGCTTCGCCGAAATCTTCGGGCTCGACGGCTTGGAAATCTGCGGCGTCTATGTCCAGGATGTGGCGGCGATCGGCCGGACGGTGCTGGGCCGCAGGACCGCGCCGGTTACCGGGCTGGCGGAATCGGGAGCCGGTGCGGTGCTAATCGCCGGTTTCGACGCGGCGCGGCTGACGGCGCAACTCGAACCCTATTTGCCGGCCGGCGCACGGCTGCTGAGTCTCGACGCGTTGCGCCTTCCGGAAGAACGGCTGACCAATCGCCGTGCCTACCTCGACCCGCTGAACTTCGCGACCAATTTCGCATTGTTCCGCGATGTGGGCGGTCTGCACACGCGGCTGACCACGGCGAATTACTGGGCCGGCTACGGCTCGGCGGCTGTGACCTGCTGGCTGACCCTGTTCGACGGTGCTGGCTCGGTGATTGCCGAATGGAGCGAGGCGTTCGGCCCCGAGGCGGCGGCGATCGCGATCGACAGTCGTGAGGTGCGCCGCCGTTTCGGTCTGGGCGACTTCGCCGGCCAGCTTTTCCTGCACGTTTCGGGCGCCGCCGGCCACGATGTTGTCAAATACGCGCTCGACATCATTGGCAACGAGAGCGGCCGGGCGGATGGCGCGCTGTCCTGTACGCACGACGCCAACGCCTGGCCGGCCGAGCGCTATGCCGGACTGCCGGCGCCGGCAGCGGGCGAGCGGGTGATCCTATGGGTGCAGAACAGCCATCCGACCCCGATCCCCGGCGGCGCGATCGCCCTGGCGCCGATGGGCGAGAACAGCCTGGCCCCGCTTGCGGAACCGATCGGCCCGTTCGCCAGCCATGCGATCGATGTCGGGGACCTGCTGCCCGATCTGCATTGGCCGCGGCAGATCGAGATTCGTGCCGGCAAACACGTGGTGCGGCCGCGCTATGAGATTGTCGCCGCGAGCCACCGCCGCATCGCGCATGTCAATGTGGAACGCGCCGATCTTCAGCCGAACCCCAACCTCCCCGCGCTCGCGGAGACGCTTGGCAAGGGCTACTTGCTGCCGGCACCGATCCTGCCGCGCGGTGATTTCCAAAGCGTTCTGTTGCCAACGCCGATGGCCGTATCGCAGGCGGAGTTGCCGATCGCGGCGCTGGTCTACGACCCCGAGGGCAACGAGATCGCCCGGTCTCGGTTTGGCCGGCTGCCGCGGGCACATGGCACGGCACTCGACCTCGACGCGGCCGCCGGCGCGCTCGGCGACGGCTATGGCCACGTCGAGCTGGTATACGATTTTTCCGACGGCGGCCAAGGTGACGGCTGGCTGCATGCGCTGTTCCGCTATAGCCGGCGCGGCGGCGGTCATGCCGCCGAGACCAGCTTCGGCGCACATATCTTCAACACGATCCTGACCTATCGCGACGAGCCGCAATCCTATGGCGGCCGGCCGCCAGGCTTATCGACCCGGCTGTTCCTGCGGCTTGGCAACGGCGATTACGACACGCTGTGCCACCTGATCTATCCGGCGTCGCGCCCGTGGCGGCGGCACAGCGCGACCGAGATCATCCTCAACGATTCCGAGGGGCGCGAGGTGGCGCGGAAGGCGCTGGCGATCCCGTGCTCCGGATCACGACTATGGCGTTATCACGAGCTGTTCGATGGCGCGGCCCGCGCCCGCAGCGGCTCGGGCGCCTACGCGATCATCCGCGACACCACCTGCCGCTTGTTCGGCTATCACGGGCTTTTGGGTCGCGACGGGGCGTTCAGCCTCGACCACATGTTCGGGTTCTGAAGCCCAGGCTTGGTAGCGGCATGGAGGATCGCGCATACATATTGTCGAAAGACGCTGCCTTACCCTACGCGCCGTCCCATCGCGCCCGGTTAAATGGTATAGTTCGCTGTCCTATCGATTGCGATTGGCGTAATGGCCGAGCACCACAGCAAAGTCCTGATCATCGGCGCCGGACCCGCCGGCTACACGGCGGCGATCTATGCCGCGCGGGCCAATCTGCAGCCGATGCTCGTTGCCGGGCTGCAGCCCGGCGGCCAGCTGATGATCACGACCGATGTCGAGAACTACCCCGGTTTTGCCGATATCATCCAGGGGCCCTGGTTGATGGAGCAGATGCAGGCTCAGGCGGAACATGTCGGCACCCGCATTCTGCTCGACATGATCGTCTCGCTCGATCTGAGCCGCCGCCCGTTCGTCGCGACCGGCGATTCGGGCGATCTTTATTTCGGCGCGACCGCGATCGTCTCGACCGGGGCGCAGGCGCGCTGGCTCGGCCTGCCGAGCGAGGAGATGTATCGCGGCTTTGGCGTCTCGGCCTGCGCGACCTGCGACGGCTTCTTTTTCCGCGACAAGGAGGTCGTTGTCGTGGGCGGCGGCAACACCGCCGTCGAGGAAGCGATCTACCTGACCAACCACGCCAGCCGCGTCACGCTGATCCACCGCCGGGATCAGCTGCGGGCCGAGAAAATCTTGCAGGATCGGCTGTTCCGCAACCCGAAGATCGAGGTGATCTGGGACAGCATTGTCGAGGAAATTCTTGGCGTTCCCGAGCCGCCCGAGGTTACCGGCGTGCGGCTGCGCGATGTGCGCAACGGCGCTCTGACCGAACGCGCCTGCGAGGGCGTCTTCATCGCGATCGGACACACGCCGGTCACCGAACTTGTTGCGGGGCAGCTGGCGCTCGACGCCGAGGGGTACATTCGGACCGCGCCCGATTCGACCGCGACCGGTATTCCCGGCGTGTTCGCCGCCGGCGACGTCAAGGACAAGATCTTCCGGCAGGCGGTGACCGCCGCCGGCATGGGCTGCATGGCCGCGCTGGAAGCGGAGAAATTTCTGGCGGCGCAGGAAGACCTCGCGCCGAGACGCGCGGCCGAGTAGCGCGGCAAGGGGGGCGGCGCCGGAGGGCGCCGGTTCCACCCGGGGGAAGGCAAGCACGATGTCGATGGATTGGGACAAGCTGCGCGTTTTTCATGCCGTTGCCGAGGCCGGCAGCTTCACCCATGCCGGCGAGTCGCTCAATCTGAGCCAGTCGGCCGTCAGCCGGCAGATCAGCGCGCTCGAGGAAAGCCTCAGCGTACCGCTGTTCCATCG
>DATARH010000273.1:0-30756 GCA_036264235.1 Allostellaceae bacterium | reverse complement strand
CGCCGCAGCACATCGTATTCTTGAGCCAGACTCATCTCGCGCCTCCCAGACCGCGCGTTCGGTTCACTCGGCCGCCATCAACAAAGCATTCAGCGACTCGCGTCGTTCCAATTCGGCAAACGGACCCTGCCCTTCCAATTTGCCGCCGCTCATCACAAGGATGCGATCGAAATCGCGCGCCAGTCCCGCCCGGTGCAGCACCCAGATCAGCCCGCGTCCGGCGAGTTCGCGGCGCACCCCTTCGCTGACCTTGACCTGGGCCGAGCCGTCGAGCGCCGACGTCGCCTCGTTGAGGATCAGGAGATCAGGCCGCTTCAGCACGGCCCGCGCGATCGCCGCGCGCTGCCGCTGCGCCAGCGAAAGCCGCAACCCGCCGGCGCCGACCTGATAGTTGAGCCCGACATCGATCACCGCATCGCGCAGCGACAATGATGTCAGCACCTCGCTGAGCACCACCGGGATGCGTGCCTGAGCGTCACCCTCGCCGTAGGCGATCTTGCCGAACAGGATGTTGTCCTGCAGCGAGGCGGCGGCGTTGTAACGCTCGGGATCGAAGAACTCGATCTGGTCGTGCAGGTTTTCCGGTAGATCGGCGCGGAACACGTGGCGCGCCTCGAGCAACCGCTGCTTCAGCGGCTCGTCGATGACGTCGAGGCGGTGGCGCGCCGGGATCAGCTTGAACGGCAGCGCCAGCAGCTTGCGGCGCTGGTCCTCGTTGAGCGCCTTGGTGCCGCCGCTCTCGGCATCGCCGAGGATCGGGATGTAATCGCGGATCTCTTCCGCCGAGATGAAGCTGAATTGACGGAAGAATTCGTGCTCCGGCGGCAGATCGGCGAACAGTTCGACCATCGTCGCGGCGACCCGGCGGCCGCCTTCCGCCAGATCGTCGGTCAGCCCGGTCTTGTCGAGCACCTGACGGACATAATTGTTGTCCGCCAGCGTCTCGTAATCGAAGACCGGCCCCGTCGGAGTACCGAACAGCAGGTTTTCCGCGACCGTCGCATTCGTGTTGAAGCGATCGAGATCGTAGGTCTCTACCAGATTGGTGATGCCGTCGGCGACGAGCCGCGCCTCCAGCGCTTTGCGCGCCTCAAGGAGGCGCGCCGCCAATTCGGGGTTCTCGGCCGGATCGAGCTGCCAGCGCAGCCCGAAGCCGTAGACATCCTCGGCAAAATCGAGCCGCTCGAGTACTTCGCTCACACGATGCGACAGCTCCGTTGCATCCTTTACGCCGGCGCTCTCGTAATCGATCCAATCGGCATGCAGGTCGAAATCGATATTGCCGGAGCGGCGCGCCTCATCGAGCTGCCGTAGCCGACGCTTCGCACCTGCATCGTCGTATTCGGCCGCTTGTATCGGGCGATGACGCAGCCCGAGCAGCAGGTTGTCACGCAAGCTGCCATTGAACAGATAGGGCGTGGTCGCGACATAGCCCATGCGGCGGCCCGAAACAGCAACCGGCATTTCGGCAAGGTCGTGACCGCCGATCGTCACGCGTCCGCTGCTCGGGCGCAGCAGCCGCGCCAGCACCATCGCCAGCTCGTTCTTGCCGCTGCCGCCCTGGCCTATCACCGCGGCGTGCTGATCGAGTGCGAGCGTAAAGCTGATGCCGTCGAGGATGTGGATGTTACCCTCTTCGACCAGCGATACGTTGGCGACCGCAACCTCACCGGTCAGCGGTTCAATCACTTCCGGTTCGGCCAGCAGCAGGTTCGGATCGGCGATGCCGGGCGGCTGAAACTGCTCGACGATCTGCTCGTAGGTGATCCGCGAGTTTTCCTTGGTCTGGTAGAAGGTAAGCAGCTCGTTCCAGGGCGAAGCCATGTCCTTGTAGGCGGCCAGCACCGCGACGAGTGCACCGAACGACAGGTTGCCGCGGATAACCAGATAGCCACCCAGCGAATAAAAGAAGAATGGGGTCAGCTGACCCAGGAAGTTGTTGAGAAATTTGGTGAAGAATTTTCGCCGATAAATCTCGAAACGAATATCGTAGATGAACCCGAGGATGTGCGCGAAATCGGTCAGCTGCAGCTTGACCGTGTCGTTGGCCTGGATTTCGATCAGGCCGGCGGAAGATTCCTGCACCCGGTCGGCAACCTGCCTTATCGTGCGCACGCGGCGTTTGCCGAGCTGGTTCGTCTTTCGCTGCAACCTCGGGATCACATAGCCCTGTACCGGATACAGCGCCACTGCGGCGGCGCCGAGCAGCGGGTCCTGCATGAACATGAAGAGGACGATCGTCAGCAGCTGGCCGCCCTGAAACAGCGGCAACACAAAAGCATCGCCGATGAAGCCGCCGAGCTGTTCGCACTCGACCGTGATCATCGGAATGATCTGCGCCGACGACGTCTTCTGGAAATAGCCGAGCGGGAAGCACAGCAGCCGCTGGTAGAGCGAATAGCGGAAGCGCCGCAGCATCCGCTCGCCGAGCTGACCCTTGAACGTATTGATGTAGTACTTGAACCCGCCGTTGATGAAGACCAGCGCCAGAAAGGCGCCGCACAACGTCATCAAATACGGGATCTGCTCAAATTGAATGCCGAGCAGCTCCTGCGGAAAACGCTTTCCGCCGATCGCATGGTTGATGATCGTCTTCGGCAGATCGAGCGAGTAATAGAGGAATGGGAATGACGCCAGCGTCAGCAGCAGCAGGAAGATTTGCTGCTTCAGGCTGTATTTGAGGATGAAACGGTAGATCGTCGACTCGAGTGCGCTCGGCTCGGGCTTTGCCGCGGACGCGTCGAGACGCGGCGTTTCGCCCGGGACCGATTTCCGGGGCGCCGTGTTCTCAGCGGTCGCAGCCACCGAGTCCATTCAGGCAACAGCCGTAGAAAACAGCATTCGTCAGTCTCCCGTTCGTGATGTAATAGTAACAGTCGCCTGATAAAAAACCCAATGGTTGGTGGTCAGGAGGTGTGATGTGGCCCCGCATCGCGAGCACAAACGCGTCCTGATCTACAGCCACGACACCTTCGGCCTCGGCCATCTGCGTCGCTGCCGCGCGATTGCGCATGCCCTTGTTGGGGCGGAACCTGCCCTGTCGGTCTTGATACTATCGGGATCGCCGATTATCGGCAGCTTCGATTTTAGATCGCACGTCGATTTCGTTCGGGTTCCGGGCGTCATCAAGCTGCGCAACGGCGAATACGTCTCGTTGAGCCTCGATCTTCGCATCGAGGAGACCTTGGCGATGCGTTCTTCGATCATTCGGCACACCGCCGACGCCTTCGACCCCGATATCCTGATCGTCGACAAGGAGCCGCTCGGCTTGCGCGGCGAGATGCGGCCGACGCTCGATCTATTGCGTGGCCGCGGTACGCCGATGGTCCTGGGCCTGCGCGACGTGATGGACGACCCCGAAGCGCTGGAAAACGAATGGGAGCGCAAACATGCGATCCCGGCGCTCAGCGAGTACTACGACGAACTCTGGGTCTATGGCTTGCCGCAGATCTGCGACCCGCTTGCCGGGCTCGATTTGCCGGCAAGCGTGCGCCACCGGATGGTCTATACCGGCTATCTCGGCCGCACCATGCCCGAGGCCGCCAGCGCCGTGGAGGCGTGCGACCTCGCCGGCGACGAATTTCTGCTGGTCACGACCGGCGGCGGCGGCGACGGCGACGGACTCGTCGATTGGGTGCTGGCCGCCTACGAGCACGATCCGGGCGCGCTGCCGCCGGCTCTTGTCGTCTTCGGCCCGTTCATGACGCCCGACCAGCAGGCCGGTTTTGCCGCGCGCGCCGCGGTTCTGCCCAAGGTGCGCACCCTGACCTTCGACGCCCGGCTCGAAGCCTGGATGTCGCGCGCCGCCGGCGTCGTCGCGATGGGCGGCTACAATACGTTCTGCGAGATCCTGTCCTTCGACAAACCGGCGTTGATCGTGCCGCGCACGACGCCGCGGCTGGAGCAGGCGATCCGGGCGCGCCGGGCCGCCGAGTTGGGCCTGGTTTCGGTGCTCGAGGACGGACACGGGCGCGATCCCGCGATGATGGCGGCGGCGCTGTTGCACCTGACCCAGCAGAAGCGCCCCTCCGAGGTGGTCGTTCCGGGCCTGCTCGACGGCATGGCCAGCGTCGCGCGGCTTACCGGCAAATGGCTCGACCGCGGCCGCGCCGATCGGTTCCGTTACGGCGGCCTGCGCAACGCATGACTGCAACGACGCCTGCCTTGCAGCGGCCAAGCCTCGTTGCCTTTGTCGTAAAGGGCTACCCGCGCCTCTCCGAGACCTTCATTGCGCAGGAGATCGCGGCCCTGGAGGCGCGCGGCCTCGACATTCTGATCGTGTCGCTGCGCCGGCCGACCGACAAAACCAGCCATCCGGTTCACCGCGGCATCCGTGCGGAGCTGCTTTATCTTCCGGAGTATCTGTACCAGGCGCCGCTGCGGGTCTGGCGCGGCTGGCGCCGCGCGCGCCGCCTCGCTGGCTATCCGACGGCGCGGCAGGCTTGGCTCGCCGATCTGAAGCGCGACCGGACGCCGAACCGGATCCGCCGCTTCGGCCAGGCACTCGTGCTGGCGGCGGAACTGCCGGCCGAGATCGGCCAATTGCATGCCCATTTCCTGCACACGCCGGCCTCGGTCGCGCGCTACGCGGCGATGCTACGCGGGCTGCCATGGTCGGTGTCGGCGCATGCGAAGGACATCTGGACGACGCCGGAATGGGAGAAACGCGAGAAGCTCTTCGACGCGCGCTGGGCGGTAACCTGCACCGCCGCCGGGCATCATCACCTCGCCGCCCTCGCGCCCGCCGCAGACCGGGTGGCGCTGTGCTATCACGGGCTCGATTTCCGGCGTTTCACGCCGCCGCCGGAGCGATCAAAAGGGCCCGACGGCAGCAACCCCGAGCAGCCGGTGATGCTGCTTTCGGTCGGCCGGGCGGTGGCGAAAAAGGGCTATGACGATCTGCTCGCGGCACTGGCGCTGTTGCCGCCGGAACTGCATTGGCGGTTTGTCCATGTCGGCGGCGGCGTGCTGGCGCGGCGGCTCAAAACCGAAGCCGCCCGTCTCGGGCTGACCAATCGGATCGCTTGGCGCGGCGCCCGGCCGCAGCCGGAGGTGCTCGAAGCGTATCGCGCCGCCGACCTGTTCGTGCTCGCCGCCAAGACCGCGCCGGACGGCGACCGCGACGGGCTGCCGAATGTGCTGCTGGAAGCACAGAGCCAACGCCTGCCCTGCATCGCTACTAGGCTCTCGGGCATTCCGGAGTTGATCGAGGACGGCCGCACCGGCGTGCTGGTGCCGCCGGCGGACCCACCGGCCTTGGCAGCGGCGCTCGCTGTCCTGATCTGCGACCCCGAGAAACGCGCCGCCCTCGGTACCGCTGGCGAGTCGCGCGTGCGCGGGGCCTTCGACCTTCAGACGGGGCTCGATGTTCTGGCGGCGCGGTTCGGGCTGACAGTGCCGGCCGATGCGGCAACGGAGACGAGCCGGGCAGCGTAGGGTGCGCATTGCTTTTTACGCGCCGCTGAAACCTCCTGACCACCCGGTCGCCTCGGGCGATCGCGGGGTCGCGCGGCTCCTGTTCGAGGCATTGCGCCGAGCCGGGCACGAGCCGTTCATCGTGTCGCGCTTGCGCAGCTTCGATGCAAGCGGCGACGCCCGTCATCAAGCGCGTATCGCCCGGATCGGCGAGCGCAGCGCGGCGCGATTGCTCCACCGCTGGCGGCGCGATGCTGACCAGCGGCCGGAACTGTGGTTCACCTATCATCTCTACTACAAGGCGCCGGACTGGCTTGGGCCGGCGGTCAGCGCCGCACTCGGCATCCCCTACGTCGTCGCCGAGGCGTCGCACGCGGCAAAACGCGACGGCGGGCCGTGGATATCGGGCCACCAAGCCGTCGAACGGGCAATCCGCCTGGCGGACGCGGTGCTCGGGCTCAACTCGGCCGACCGCGAGGGCGTATTGCCGCTGCTCGGCTCGCCTGAGCGCTGGATGACGCTGCCGCCCTTTCTCGATGCGCGCGTCTATCAAGCGCCCGATCGAGCGGCGGCCGCGGCGCCGCGGCTGATCGCGGTGGCGATGATGCGGCCGGGCGACAAGCTCGCCTCATACCGGGTTCTCGGCACGGCGCTGTCGCGGCTGCTCGATCGAGCATGGTCGCTCGAGATTGTTGGCGATGGGCCGGCCCGAGGCGAGGTCGAGCGCGCCCTGACGCCGATCCGGGAACGCGTCACCTATACCGGGGCGCTCGACCCTGCCGGCGTCGCCGCCCGTCTCGCCGGCGCCGATCTCTTCGTCTGGCCGGCGATCAACGAAGCGTTCGGCCTCGCTCTGCTTGAAGCGCAGGCGAGCGGCCTGCCGGCTGTCGTCGGTGCAAGCGGCGGCGTCGCCGATATCGTCGAGGATGGAATGACCGGGCGGCTGACGCCCGCTGCCGACGCCGAAGCGCTCGCCGCAGCGGTGCGCGACTTGCTCGACGATCCCGCGCTGCGCTTGCGCATGGGCGGTGCGGCGCGTGAGAAGGTGCTGCGGCAACATGATCTCGGCGCCGCCGCGGCGCGCCTCGCCGCCCTCATCGAGAGCCTCCATCGCGCGCGGGCGGCATGACCGGCTCGGTGCTGATCCATGTTCAATACCTGCTCGGGATCGGTCATCTGCAGCGGACCCGGCGCATCGGCGAAGCGCTGGCGCGTCGCGGCATTGCGGTCACCCTGGTCAGCGGCGGGCCGCCGGTGCCGGCGCTTGAAGAGCCACGCCGCCTGCGGCTCGTTCAGCTGCCTCCGATCCGTGCTCTCGATTCACGGTTCGAGCTTGTCGATAACAATGGACGGCCGATTGACGCGACGATCCGCGCGGCGCGGCTGCGGATGCTGCTCGACGCGTTTACCGGAAGCCGGCCCGATGTCGTCGTCGTCGAAGGCTTTCCGTTCGCCCGACGCGCCTTCCGCTTCGAACTAGACCCGCTGATCGTCGCCGCGCGGCAGGCCGGGGCGCGACTCGTCTGCTCGATCCGCGACATCGTCAATCCGCGCGACGACCCGGTACGAGACGACGAAATCGTCCGCCGAGTGCGCAGCGATTTCGATCTCGTGCTGGTGCATGGCGACCCCTCGCTCGTCCCGTTCGACGCCGGTTTCCCGGCGGCCACGGAGATTTCCGATCGGCTCCGCTACACCGGCTATGTGACGGAGAGGGCTGCGGTTGAGCACGGCGAGACCAGCGGTGGCGAGATTCTGGTGTCGGCCGGCGGCGGGCCGGCCGGGCGTGTGCTGCTGCAGACGGCGCTCGCGGCGCGAAAGCTCGGCTGCCTCGCCGAGCGGCCGTGGCGGCTGCTCGCCGGTGGTGGGCTGCCCGATGCAGACTTCGCCGCGCTGACCGACGACGCGCCACCCGGGCTTGTTGTCGAACGGTTTCGTGCCGACTTCCCGGCCTTGCTGCGGCGCTGTCACATATCGGTCAGCCAGGCCGGCTACAACACCGCGCTCGACATTCTGACAATGCAAAAGCGGGCCGTGTTGGTCCCGTTCGCGGCGGGACGGGAGCGAGAGCAGCTGATCCGCGCAGGACGGATCGCGGCGCTCGGCGCGGCCGAGATGTTGCGCGAAAGCGAGCTGTCGGCGGCCAATCTCGCCGCCGCGATCGAGGCCGCGGCGGGCCGGCATCCGACGGCAATCGATCTCGACATTGACGGGGCCGAGACCTCGGCGACACTGATCGCCGAATTGGTCGCGACCGGCGCGCCCGGGGGTTCCGCCGCGGTACGCGGCAGCGGTATTATCCCGCGATGAATTTCGCCGCTCGTTTCGTTTCGGTGACGGCTGCGGCCTGGACCGGTCTCGCCGACGAACTCGATGCCTGGGCGGCGCAGGGCAAAGTTGCGCGTCTGTGGTGGCGCGACGACGATGCGGTGGAGCCGACGCTGCAGCTCGCAAGCCTTCTTGAACTCGCCGACGGCACTCCGCTCGGGCTGGCGGTAATCCCGGCGGGGGCACGACCCGACCTCGCCAACATGCTGCGCGGCGAGCCGCAGGTCGCGGTACTGCAGCATGGCTGGCGACACACCAATCACGGCGGCGCCAGCAAGAAGAGCGAATTCCCGGCAAGCCGACCGGCACGGCAGGTCGCGGACGAACTCGCGGCCGGCCGCGGTCGCCTCGCGGAGTTGTTCGGCGAGCAGTTCCTGCCGGTACTGGCGCCGCCATGGAACCGTTTCGCGCCGGAATTTTACGCGCTGCTACGCGAGACCGGCCTGGTCGGACTGTCGGGGCTGGCCGGAGAGCGCGAGCCGCCGCCCGGCGGAACCGCCGCCGTCGATGTGCATCTCGATCTCGTCGATTGGCAAGGTGAGCGTGGCTTTATCGGCGAGGACGCGGCGATTGGTCGTTTGATCAGCGAGTTGCACGCGCGGCGGCTCGTTGGGGAGCCGAATTCCGCGATCGGCATTCTGACGCACCACCTGGTCATGGACGCGCCAACCGCCGCCTTCACTGCCGAATTGCTCAATCTCACGCGCTCGCATCGAGCGGCGCGGTGGGTCGGACCCGCGGCGTTGTTAACCGAATGATGAGCCGTCTCGACGACAATTCGATCGATGAGACCAGCGACGCGCCCAGCGGCAGCTTCCACGCCTATTCGTCCTCGGCGATGGCGGGCGATTACCTCCGCTCCGCCGCCGGGCTGGTGCCGAGCGGAATATTGCTGGCGGTCGGTTCGGTCGGCACCATCGCGGCGGTGGTGCTGGGCGGCTTCGCAGCCCTGTTCGGAATTTTTGGCCTGCGTACGCTGCTGCGCCACGCCACTCGGATCGAGATGACGGCGCAAGGCGTGCGCGCCGTCGGGCCTCGGCCGCAGACGATCCTGTGGTCCGAACTCGACCGGCTGCGGCTGGCCTATTACTCGACCCGTCGCGACCGCAAGAGCGGCTGGATGCAGCTCGAACTCGGCGCCGGGCACACCCGCCTGCGGATGGACAGCCGGATCGAGGGCTTCGAGGAGCTGGTCCGCCGCGCCGCGCTGGCCGCGATGGCACGCGGCGTCGCGCTCAGCGAGGCGACCGCGACCAATCTCGAGGCGCTCGGCATTCGTCCCGGCCTGGAGGGCGGCTTCTAGGTGCGCGACCTGTTGCAGATAGAGCATCTGCGGGTGCGCTTCGCGGCGCCTGGCGGATATATCGAGGCGGTCAAGGGCGTATCGTTCCGGATCGCGCCCGGGGCCACCGTTGCCCTCGTCGGCGAGTCGGGTTCGGGCAAATCGGTCATCAGCCAGAGCATCCTGCGCATCCTGCCGGAGAACGGCGAGATCACCGCCGGGTCGATCCGCTTCGCCGATCCGCGTGCGGGCGGCGAAGTCGTCGATCTGGTCCAGCTGCCCGCCGATGGCACGGCAATCCGCGACATCCGCGGCGGCCGCATCTCGATCATTTTCCAGGAGCCGATGAGCTCGCTGTCGCCGCTGCACACGATCGGCAATCAGGTCGACGAAGCGGTGCGCCTCCACCGCCCTGCCAGCGCCGCCGACGCCAAGGAGCTGACGCAGGAGATGCTGCGCCTGGTCGGGTTTCCCGATCCTGAACGAGCCTGGCGCAGTTATCCGTTCGAATTGTCGGGCGGGCTTCGCCAGCGTGCGATGATCGCGATGGCGCTGGTCTGCCGGCCGGCGCTGCTGATCGCCGACGAACCGACGACAGCGCTCGACGTCACGATCCAGGCGCAGATACTGAAGCTGATCGTCGAATTGCAGCGCGAGCTCGGCATGGCGGTGTTGCTGATCACTCACGATCTCGGGGTCGTCGCCAACGTCGCCGAGCAGATCGTCGTCATGTACAACGGCGAGGTCATGGAAAGCGGCACCCTCGACGACATCTTCGAGCGGGCGCAACATCCCTATCTAAAAGCATTGCTGCGGGCGGTGCCGCGCTTCGAGATGAAGCCGGGCGAACGGCTGGTGCCGATCCGCGACATCCCGACCGGCGATGCGCCGAACCTGATGGCGCAGAAGCCGCGGCGACAGACGTACACGGCAGCACCGCTGCTTCAATGCTGCGGCATCCGCAAGACCTATGGCCTGCGCGGCTCCGGGTTGTTCGGCGGCGGCGCGGTCGGCGCGCGAGTGGTGGCGGTCGATGACGTCAGCTTGAGCATCCAGGCCGGCGAGTGCCTCGGTCTTGTCGGCGAAAGCGGGTGCGGCAAGACAACGTTGAGCAAGGTGCTGCTGCGCGCAGTCGCGCCCGATACCGGGAGTGTCACTTTCAACGACCGTGGCACGCCGACCGATGTGCTGGCGCTCGACGGCGACGATCTGAAGCGCTTCCGCCGCAACGTGCAGTTCATTTTTCAGGATCCGTTCGGCTCGCTGAACCCGCGGATGACGGTGTTTGACATCATCGCCGAGCCGCTGGTGATCCACGGCATCGGCGACGAGGAATCGCGCCGCGACATGGTCGAGGAGCTGGTCACTCTGGTCGGGCTCGACCCGCGCTTTTTGCGGCGCTATCCACACAGCTTCTCCGGCGGCCAGCGTCAGCGCATCGGCATCGCGCGCGCCCTGGCGCTGCGGCCCGACCTCGTGATCTGCGATGAGCCGGTATCGGCGCTCGATGTTTCGATCCAGGCACAGATTTTGAACCTGCTGCTCGATCTGAAAGAGAAGCTCGGGCTGACCTATCTGTTCATCTCGCACAACCTGGCGGTCGTCGATTACATCGCCGACCGTATCGCCGTGATGTGCGCCGGCCGCATCGTCGAGGTCGCCGGGCGCGGCATGCTGTCCCGCAACCCGGTGCACCCTTATACCCAGGCGCTGGTCGCCGCGGTGCCGGCGCCGGACCTCGCGCACCGGCTCGATTTCCAGCAGCTTCTCGAGGATCGCGCCTCGAACCCCGCGGCTTGGCCGGAACCGTTCCGCCGTGTGCCCGGCGCGCCGCTGAAACTGATCGAGATCGCGCCGGGCCATTTCGTCGAAGCGACGGCCCCTCCTTCATCCGCCGTGCGCGAATTGCCGCTCGCCCGCCCTGCCTGATGAGGAGCCGTTTGGTGTCGCTTGCGTTTTTTCGCTCGGGATTACGGATCGCGGCCATCCTGGGGAGCGTTCTGATCGCGGCTCCCGCCGGTGCGGCGCCGCAGGAGACGCCGTTCTTCAGCAAGAAAGTCTCTGCCGGCGAATTGCCGCCGCTGCTCGATCGTGTTCCGCGCGAGCCTGCACTTGCCGAGCTCGAAAGCATCGGGCGCAACGGGGGTGACCTGCACGTGCTGATGTCGAGCGCGAAAGACACCCGGATGATGGTCGTCTATGGTTATGCCAGACTGGTCGCCTACACGCCCGGACTGGCGATCGTGCCTGACATGCTGTCCGCGGTCGATATCAAGGAGGACCGCGTCTTCACGCTTCACCTGCGCGCCGGCCACAAATGGTCGGATGGGCAACCCTTCACCGCAGAGGACTTCCGCTACTGGTTCGAGGACGTCGAGCAGAACCAGCAACTGTCACCGAGCGGGTTGCCGCCGGCGCTGTTGCCCAACGACGAGGCGCCGAAATTCGAGGTGCTGAACGACACCACGGTGCGATACAGCTGGTCGCGGCCGAACCCGCTTTTCCTGCCGGCGCTCGCCGGCCCCGATCCGCTCTTCATCTATTGCCCGGCGCATTACCTGAAGCAATTCCATGAGAAATACGCCGATAAGAAAGCATTGGCGGACCGGGTGAAGGCGGCGGGTTCGCGCAACTGGGCAGCGCTGCACACCAAGCTCGATTCGATGTACCACAACGACAATCCCGACCTGCCGTCGCTCGAACCGTGGGTATTGAAGACCAAGCCGCCCGCCGAGCGCATCGTATTCGAGCGCAACCCGTACTATTACCGGGTGGACGGCGCCGGTCACCAGCTGCCTTACATCGATCGCGTGCTGTTGACGATCGCCGACAGCAAGATCATCCCGGCCAAGACCGGAGCCGGGGAAAGCGACCTGCAGGCGCGTTATCTCCGGTTCGACGATTACACCTTCCTCAAGGCCAGCGAAGAGCGCAGCCATTATCATGTGCGGTTGTGGCGCACCGGGCCCGGCAGCCAGCTCGCGCTGTACCCCAACCTCAACGCCGAAGACCCGGTGTGGCGCGGACTGATGCGCGACGTCCGCTTCCGCCGCGCGCTATCGCTCGCGACCAACCGTCACGAGATCAACCAGGTGATCTATTTCGGGCTGGCGATCGAGGGGCAAAACACGGTGTTGCCGCAGAGCCCGCTCTATCGCACCGAGTACCGCGATGATTGGGGTCGTTTCGACACCAAGGAAGCCGATCGCCTGCTGGACCTTGCCGGCCTGCAGGAGCGCGATTCCGAGGGCATGCGGCTGTTGCCGGACGGACGCCAGCTCGATCTCGTTGTCGAGGATTCCGGGGAATCGAGCGAAAAATCCGATGTGCTGGAACTGGTCCGCGATTCGTGGCGACGGGTCGGCATTCGAATGTTTTCGAAGCCGTCGCAGCTGACACTGTTCCGCCGGCGCGTGTTTAGCGGCGAAGCGCTGATGTCACTCGAAAAGGGCATCGAGAACGGCCTCGCCACCGCCGAAATGTCACCGGCGGAATTTGCTCCCACCTCGCAGCAGCAGCTCGAATGGCCGAAATGGGGCCAGTACATGGAAACCAAAGGTACGGCCGGCGAGGCTCCCGATCTGCCGGGCGCCGTCAAGCTGAAGCAGCTCTACGGCGAATGGCTCGGTGCGACGACGCCGGACGAGCATGCCCGGATTTGGCACGAGATGCTGACCATCTGGGCCGACGACGTTTATTCGATCGGCACCGTTGCCGGCGTGCTGCAGCCGATCGTCGTCAGCGACCGGCTGCGCAACGTGCCGGAAGACGGGATCTTCAATTGGGACCCGGGAGCGCATTTCGGCATGTACAAACCGGATGGCTTCTGGTTCGACAATGGCGAGCCGGCGCGGCCATCGGCCGAGCTGATCTCGCCGCGCTAGGCGGCAGCGAGAGACGCAGCACACCGCGGGTTGCGCGATGGAAGCGTTCGCGGTCTCGCTCGGCCTCGTCGCCCTTGCCGAGATGGGCGACAAGACACAGCTTCTGGCGCTGCTGCTGGCGAGCCGCTTCCAACGGCCGTTGCCGATCATCGCCGGCATCTTTGCGGCGACCCTCGGCAACCACCTGATCACCGCCGCGGTCGGTCTGTTCCTCGGTGTCGAGCTGCAGGGGCCCTGGCTCAAATGGGTGATTGCCGCATCGTTTTTTGCGATCGCGGTGTGGGCCTTCTTCCCCGACAAGGATGACGGCAAGGAGCGCAAGACGCCGCCGCTCGGGGTCTTCGGCACCACCGCTGTCGCGTTTTTCCTGACCGAGATGGGTGACCGCACCCAGATCGCGACCGCGGTATTGGCGGCGCGCTACGCGAGCTGGCTGCCGGTCGTTGCCGGCACGACGCTCGGCATGATGGCGGCCAATCTGCCGGTGGTGCTGCTCGGTCAGCAGCTGTTGCAGCGGGTGCCGATCGCGGTGCTGCGTTGGGGCGCGATCGTGCTGTCGGCCGGGCTCGGGGTTGTGACGCTGCTCGAGTGAGTGCCCCTAGCCCTTGAGGTGCTCCTGCAGGCGCGGCATCAACTCGACGAAATTGCACGGCCGGAACCGGTTGTCGAGCTGGTGTAAGAGGATGCCGTCCCAGGCATCACGGCAGGCGCTCGGCGACCCCGGCAGCGCAAACAGGTAGGTGCCGCCGGCAACCCCGGCGGTGGCACGACTCTGGATCGTCGAGGTGCCGATCTTCTCGTAGCTTTGCCAGCGGAACAGCTCACCAAAACCGGCGATCTCCTTCTCATAGAGGCTGGCAAACGCCTCCGGTGTCACATCGCGCCCGGTGACGCCGGTGCCGCCGGTCGAGATTACGACATCGATTTCCGGGTCGGCGATCCACGCCTTTAGCCGGGTGACGATCGCCTCGAAATCGTCGCGCACGATCTGCCGCGCCGCGATCCTGTGACCGGCCGCCGCGGCCAATTCGGCGAGCGTGTTGCCGGAGCGGTCATCGGCGGCGGTGCGCGTGTCGGACACCGTCAACAGCGCGATGTTGACCGGCAGAAACGGGCGGGTCTCGTCGATTCGGCCTGGCATTGGCGTTCTCCAGCAGCAACCTTCAAGTCAGACAGGCAAGATAGACAGGCGTGCTGCCGGTTTCCAGCCGCCGACTCCCTCGGCGGCACTACGCCCGGCTCGGATGCGCGCCGGCGCGCTGCGGCAGGAGCAGAATGCCGGCCAGGATGAACGCGCCGATCACCGCCGAGGCCAACGGCCGGCTTAGCGCAAGGCCGCCATGATTGACCGGCTTGTCGAGGAAATCGCCGACCGTCGCGCCGAGCGGCCGGGTCAGGATGAAGGCGGCCCAGAACAGCAGCACCCGCGACACGCTGCTCCAGAAGTACAGTCCGGCGAGCACCGCCAGTGCGGCCAGGAATACCAGCGCCCCGCCCTCGTAGCCCAGCCCGGTGCTGTCCGCCATCCAATCGCCGAGCGCGGTGCCGAGCGTCTGCGAGAAGGTGATTGCGGCCCAGTAGAAGATTTCGACCCTCGGCGTGTTAACGGTCTCGACTGAGATCGAACCCTGTGACCAGTACCAGAGGCCCAGTGTCACCAGCACACAGGTAAGCAGCAGGGACGAACCGCCGGTGTAGCCGATGCCGAGCGAGCGATCGGCAAAATCGGCCATCGTCGTACCGAAGGTGGTCGACGCGACGATCGTCGCCCAATACAGGAAGGGCTGGAACCGCTTGGCTGCAATCTGCCAGATGACGAGAGCCACCAAAATGGAAAAGAACAATGCGGTCCCGATAAGATACCCGCCATTGTTCGCGTTCTTATCGGCGTGCAGAAGCGTCATCGTCACCGTGTCGCCGCCGATCTCGCCGAGCGTCGTCGCGGCGATCTTCAGGATCCAGAAAACCAGGGTGACTTCCGGGACCTTGCTGAGCATGTGGTCGCGAGCATCACTCATCCGGTCATTCCTCCTGCTGTCTCGAACGCGATCCCGCCCGCGCCGGTCCCAACCTATCGCTCAATGCGGCAGAACTGTGGCCGCGACTGCGCGCCAATAGCGCGGCGCACCGGCCGCAGATGAATGACATTGGTTCGGCAGGGTGGGCCGTCGAGCAAGTGACAAAGATTTAATTTTCGCGACATGGAGGCGTAATCAGAACGGAACCACACTGCGCGTATTCACCTCATGCTTCAGGAGCTGAAGAATGGCAAGAACCGTGCGTGTAACTGCCGGCGTGGGATTATGGGCAGCGATACTCGCCGTACCGGTGGCGGCGTTTTCCTACACCGGCCAGGAATTGGCGCCGCAGGCAAAGATCACGATCGATCAGGCGCGGTCGATCGCCCTAAGGGCGCACCCCGGCAAGATCACTGACGAGGAATTAGAGAAGGAGGGTGGCGGTACCGGTCTGCGCTACTCGTTCGATGTCAAGAACGGCAGCAAGACCTACGAAATCGGCGTCGACGCGCAAACCGGGAAGGTGCTCGAAAATAAGGCAGAAGGCCCCCATCCCGACTAGCCGAACTGTGGCGGCGATCCATGCTCCCGGCGAGAGCCAGGAGGGACTCGTCCGTGGCGGTCAAACAACCGGTCAAAACGTCATCTGCAAGGCTGCGTAATACGAGAATTCGTTGGTCGTCGCGCGGTTTTGCAGACCTTCACCGACCGACATCATCAGATGGTAGTGGTCATCGAGGTCATACACCGCCCCGACATCGAACCCGGTCTGGTCCTTGCCGCCTATCGTGTCCGCGGTCTGATGGAAGATTTCGGCGCCGAGAGTGAAATTGTCCGCGAGCTGCCGCTGTACGGTCCACCCCGAGTACCAGAAATTGCGCCTGCCCACCCCCGGGTTGATCCGATACCCGGCGCCGGCAAAGGTGACCGTTCTGCCGAATGTCTTTTGCAGCCAAATCGGCAGTAGCGCCTGCGGATGACCGGTGCCGAGATTGCGAGCCGCATTCCCCGTCGGAAAAATCATCGTCGGATAGATCGCTGCCTGCGGACGCCAGCCGTTCGAATCCTCGTGCAGGAAGCGGATTTTGGCGCCGACCTCGCCATCGCCCGGACCGAACGCCGCCGGCGCGCCGGTCGGCAGGTCGAACGCGAGCGGCATCGCGGCATGCAGCTGCAAATCCGCAGCGGCGCCGTAATTCGCATCGATGCCCGGCAGAGTGCCGGCCGTGTCGCCGCGCACATGAGTCGCGGCCGAAAACGTGAAAATCTCCCAATGCTGCGGCTCGACCGGGACCGGATCGTCGGTGCGGAACGGCGGCCCAGCCGCCGCCGCGCAGGGTAAGAGGAGATCAAGCGACAGCGCGAGTATCGCGGCCAGCTTTGCGATGCACGACTTCGCTACCACTCTTTTCCCCCTCGGGACGTCCCCCCTCGCGAAACGGGCAAGCAGTTCGCGCGTTCCGGATGCAGTTCGCGTCAAGGGATCGCATCGAGCCGCGCCTTCAGCGCCAGGAGGTCGCGCCAGGCGTCGCGCTTGCGCTCCGGGCTGCGCAGCAGAAAGGCGGGGTGGAAGATCGGGATCGTCGGCACGGGCCTCTCAAGGCCCGGCACCGCTAGGTCGAACCAGCGGCCGCGCAGGCGGGTGATCCCTTCGGTTTGCGACAGCAGCGCGCCGGCCGCGGTGCCGCCGGCCAGCACCAGCGCGGTCGGCCGCGCCAGCGCGATATGGCGCAGCACGAACGGCAGGCATGAGGCGATCTCGGCCGTGGTCGGCTTCCGATTTCCGGGCGGGCGCCAGTAGATCACGTTGGTGATCTGCACCTTGCCGCGGTCGAGGCCGATCGCCGCCAGCATCAAATCGAGCAGCTGTCCGGCGCGGCCGACAAAGGGCCGGCCGATGCGGTCCTCGTCAGCCCCCGGCGCCTCGCCGACGATTATGATGGGCGCCTCCGGGTTGCCGTCCATGAACACGGTGTTGGTCGCCGTCCGCTTCAGCGGGCAGTCGTCGAACTGGCGGACCGCCGCTTCGAGCGCGGCGATCGATTGCGCCTCTGCCGCCAGCCGCCGCGCTGAGACCGCCGCCGCGGCCAGCGACTCGGCGAGCCCGCTCGGCGGCGCGACGGCGACCGGGGCACGGGCGGGCAGCGACGCCCGCGCCTCAATCCGCGCTGGCGATGACTTGGCGGGTGGTGGCTCGGGGATTGGCGCAAGCCGGTCCGGCGCGACCGCATCGATCGCCTCATCGGCACCCATCGCGATCTGCCATTCAAGCAATGCGAGGGCCGCTGCAGCCGACCGCGGGCGCGCATCAGGATCGAGCGGAAACATCGCCCAACTATACTGCTGCCGCCAGCACTGCCCCCCATGTGAATCTCGGCTTAGGGTGCAGAGCGGTCGTCCGCCGACCAAATGCCGCCGGCCGCATCGCGCCGATAGCGGACCTCGCGCCGGTGACCGTGCAAACGCCCGGTTCGGCCCATGGTCGCCGTAGGTCACGCAGCACGCGGTAGTATGCTTAACTTCCAAATTCGAGGCGCTCCGCCACTGTAGTGGCGCGGTGCCACTCGTGCGCGAGGACAAAGAGATGAACAACATTGTCGTTCGGTTCGCAACACCAGGCGACCTGCCGAACCTGCGCGCGGCAATGGTCGAATTGCAGGAGCATGAGCGACGATTGGCGGTGACGCGCCTGCCCGGCGATCAGATCGCCGACGCCTACTTAGAGCGGTTGCAGCGCGAAGCGGTCGAGAAGCGCGGTGCCATCTTCGTCGTTGAGAGTAAGGGCGTCTTTGCCGGCTTTGCCGCCGGCTGGATAATCGAGCGCGATCATATCCCCGAAACTGCAGACTCAAACCGCTTCGGCTACCTTTCAGATATCTGTGTTCTGCCGGCGTTTCGCAGAAAGCACCTCGGACAACGGCTTCTCGCTGCGATGGAGCGTCATTTCGCAAGCGCCGGCATCACTCGATTTCGTCTCTTTGCCCTGGCGGCGAATGCCCCAGCCCGCGCGACCTATGAGCGTGCGGGATTTGTTCCCTACGAGATACTCTATGAAAAGCTCGTGGATGGTGGCAGCGAGGCGAACCTCTGAACAGGACCGTTATCGCCCAACTACCTACTTGGCGGCGCGTGATCGATGCCAGAATGACGGATTCGGGGCAACAGCGCCGGTTAGCTCGATGGACCGGATTGGCCGGACTATGCCAGGAAGCGGACATTAACCTTAACGTGGATGCTGCCGCCCCACGATTTGGCGGCGGCCCTGCTGGCGAGCGCGCTGACGCTGCGGCGGGACCCGCCGGGCTTGGCGGTGATGAGCCGAGGCGGAAAATTTTTGTTTCCGCATATTGAATTATCTATCCAGCAAAACATATCTACCGCCTTCACGGCCATTGGGTTCGAAAATTCACCGCTATTCGTTGCAAAAATATCGCTGATTGTTGCGAATATGTCCTGATATGCCCGCTGTTCCGCCGCTGTTATTCCACTGTTCGCCGAAGCGCGATGCAAATGATTTCAACGACTTGTCCTCCGCCTCGGACTTTGCAAAAAATCGTTGGCCGCTCGCCGGCCCCGGAAACTGTGGCGCAGGTTCACAGACTCACAGTTTCACAGTCCGAACTCTGGGAACCTTTGCGGCTCGCGGGCGGCAGCGGCCTCCCGTTTTCGCGGCGATGCGATATAACCGCCGGATCGCGGAAAGCTTGAGGCAGGCCGGTGGCGGAGACCCAACGCGAGCGGATGGAATATGACGTCGTCGTCGTCGGCGCCGGGCCGTCGGGGTTGGCCGCGGCGATCCGCCTGAAGCAATTGGCCGCCGCGGCCGAGACGGAACTGGCGGTCTGCATCGTCGAGAAGGGGTCCGAGGTCGGCGCCCATATCCTGTCGGGCGCCGTGTTCGAGCCGCGCGCCCTCAACGAATTGCTGCCGGATTGGCGCGAGCGCGGCGCCCCGCTGGTGACCCCGGCCACCGACGACCGCTTCCTCTATCTGACCAAGCGGCGGGCCTTCCGGTTGCCGACCCCACCGCAGATGCACAACCGCGGCAATTACATCATCAGCCTCGGCAATCTAGGCCGGTGGCTGGCGCAGCAGGCCGAAGAGCTCGGGGTCGAGATCTACCCAGGCTTCGCCGCCGCCGAGGTGCTTTACGACGAATCCGGCCGCGTGCGCGGCGTCGCGACCGGCGATATGGGGATCGGCCGCGACGGCGAGCCGACCGACCGCTACACGCCGGGGGTCGAGCTGACCGCCCGCGAGACCTTGTTCGCCGAAGGCTGCCGCGGCTCGCTGACCAAGACACTGGTCGAGCGGTTCCGGCTGCGCGAGGGCTGCGACCCGCAGACCTACGGCATCGGCCTCAAGGAACTGTGGGAGGTGCCGTCGGCGCAACACCAGCCCGGCCTGGTGGTCCACACGGTCGGCTGGCCGCTATCCTCCGACACCTATGGCGGCTCGTTCCTGTATCACCTCGAAGACAACCAGATCGCGGTCGGATTTGTGATCGGGCTCGACTACTGCAACCCCTTCCTGAACCCGTTCGAGGAGTTTCAGCGCTTCAAGACGCATCCGGCGATCCGGCCTTATTTCGAAGGCGGACGACGCATCTCCTACGGCGCCCGCGCGATCAGCGAGGGCGGCTTCCAGTCGGTCCCGCGTCTCGACTTCCCGGGCGGCGCCCTGATTGGCGATGCCGCCGGGTTTCTCAATGTGCCAAAGATCAAGGGCAGCCATACCGCGATGAAATCGGGCATGGCGGCGGCCGAGGCGGTGTTCGCGCGGCTGGGCGGCGACGCCGCCGCCGAGGTCCGCCGTGCTATCGAGACAAGCTGGGTTTGGGACGAGCTCTACCGGGTGCGCAATATCCGCCCGAGCTTTCGCCTCGGGCTGTGGGGCGGCATCGCCTATTCCGCCTTCGATACGGTCCTATTGCGCGGCGGCGCGCCGTGGACCTTCCATAACCACGCCGATTACGACCAGCTCGTCCCGGCCAGTTCGGCGCCCCGCATCGACTACCCGCGCCCCGATGGCAAAATCAGCTTCGACCGCCTCTCCTCGGTCTTTATCTCGAACACCAATCACGAGGAAGACCAGCCGCCGCATTTGAAATTGCGCGATCCGTCGAAGGCAATCGCGGTCAATTATCGGCTCTACGATTCCCCGGAACAGCGCTATTGTCCGGCCGGCGTCTACGAGATCGTCGACGACGCCGGCAGCGGCGGGAAACAGTTGCAGATCAACGCGCAGAACTGCGTCCACTGCAAGACCTGCGACATCAAGGACCCACTGCAGAACATTGACTGGGTTGTGCCCGAGGGCGGCGGCGGGCCCAATTATCCCAATATGTAAGAAGGCCCGCGTAATCAGGTCAGAGGTCGAGCTTAAACATGGTCGATTGTGTTCCGAAGAGGATGCGTTGGGGGCTGTCGCTTGTGCCGGCGATCGCGGTTTGGCTCGCGGCGGCGCCGGTCTGGGCGGCGGGACCGGCCACCAGCACGCCGCCAGCCCCCCCATCAAGCGCCGATCTCGTCGGCGATTATCTTGCCGGACGCGCCGCCCAGGCGACCCGCGACTTTCCGGCTGCGGCGGCCTGGTACGAGAAGGCGATGGCGCTCGACCCGCAGGCGCCCGAGCTGATCAGCCGCACCTTTCTGATGGAGGTCAGTGTCGGGCGTTTCGACCGGGCGAAGCAGTTGGCCGAACAGGAGCTGAAACTCGATCCAAGCGACGCGCTGGCCGAGCTTGTGCGGCTGGTCGATCGGCTGAAAGCCAACGATGCGGCCGGCGCGCTGAAATTCGCCACCGCGTTGCCGGGCGACGGCATCCATCGCTTCATCGGGCCGCTGGCGCTGGCCTGGACCCGGATGGCGGCGGGCGATCTCGCCGGCGCCGATACCGCGCTCCAGGGCCTCGACAAATTCAACGGGTTTCAGCTGGTCAAGACGTTTCAGCTTGGCCTGCTCTACGATTTCGGCGGCAAGCCGGACAAGGCCGAGGACTACTACAACAAGGCCCTCGCCACCGGCGAACAGCTGAATTGGCGTGTCGTCGATGTCGTCGCCAACTTCCACACCCGCCGCGGCCATGCCGACAAGGCGAAGGAGCTCTATCAACGGTTCCTGCAGCAGAATTCCAGCAGCGAGCTGGCGCAGTCGGTGCTCGCCTCGCGCGCGGCCGGAACGCCGCCAGCGTCGATCCGCTCGCCGGCAGATGGGCTCGCCGAGGCACTGTTCGACCTGGCCAGCGTGCTGAACCAGGCCGAGACCATCGATCTGTCACTGGTCTACGACCGTTTCGCGCTCGCGCTGCGGCCTGATTTCCCGCTGGCGCAGCTGCTGCTGGCGGATGTTTTGAGCGCCGAGAACAAACCCGATCAGAGCCTCGCGGTACTCGGCACGATCCCGGCAAACTCGCCCTATTCGTGGTCGGCGCGGCTGCGCATGGCGATCAACCTCGACACGCTCGATCGCACCGACGAGGCGATCGCCAAGCTGAAGGAGATGATCGCCGAGAAGCCGCAATGGGCCGGCGCCAATATCGAGCTTGGCGACCTGTTCCGGGCCAAGAAGCGCTTCGGCGAGGCGGTCGAGGCCTATGACCAGGCGATGCAGCGGATCGCCGCCGCCGGTCTGCCCGAGCGTTGGGTCCTGTTCTACGACCGCGGGGTGGCGCTCGAACGCACCGGCCAATGGGACCGGGCCGAGGCCGATCTTCAGCACGCGCTGCAGATGAAGCCCGACCAGCCGCTGGTGCTGAACTATCTCGGTTATTCCTGGATCGACCGCGGCGTCAACCTCGATCAGGGTCTCGAGATGATCAAGAAGGCGGTGCAGCTGCGGGCCGATGACGGGTACATCGTCGACAGCCTCGGCTGGGCCTATTACCGGCTCGGTGATTACGAAAAGGCGACCGAGAACCTTGAAAAGGCCATCGAGCTGGTACCGGAGGATCCGACGATCAACGACCATCTGGGCGATGCCTATTGGCGGATTGGGCGGCTGGTCGAGGCACGCTACCAGTGGAAACGGGCGCTGCAATTCGGGCCGGAAAAGGATGAGGTGAAGCCGATCGAGGCGAAGCTCGAAAACGGCTTGAACGCCCGGGCGACACCGCCGCGCGGCGGGTGACCGGAGCCGTTCCATCGGCCTTCGCGCCGGCGAAGGTCAACCTCTACCTGCATGTCACCGGCCGCCGCGCCGACGGCTACCACCTGCTCGACAGCCTGGTCGCATTCGCCGATGTCGGCGACGAGGTTACAGCGGCGCCGGCGCCGGAATTTTCACTCTCGGTCGGCGGCCCGGAAGCGGCTGCCCTGGCCGGTACCCTTGACGACAATTTGGTGCTGCGCGCGGCGCGCCGCCTCGCTGCGTATTACGGGATCACCGCCGGCGCCGCGCTGCATCTGCAAAAGCGTCTGCCGATCGCGTCCGGGATCGGTGGCGGCTCCAGTGACGCAGCGGCGGCGGCGCGGGCCTTGTCACGGCTGGGGCAAGCGCCGCTCGACGCCGGCGCGGCGGCGGCGCTGGCCGAGCTTGGCGCCGACATCCCGGCCTGCCTTGCCGCCGCGCCGGTCTGGGTCGGCGGCACCGGCGAGGAGCTGAGCGCGGCTGGGACCCTGCCCGAAATCAGTATCGTCCTCGCCAACCCGCGCAAGCCGCTCCCCACCGCCGATGTGTTCCGCGCCCGCACCGGTCCGTTCAGTTCGGCGGCGCGCTTTATGCCGCTGCCGGCCGATGCGGCGGCGCTGGCGGCGGCGCTTGCGCTCCGGCGCAACGATCTGACCGAGGCGGCGATCGGGTTAATCCCAGAGATCGCGACCGTGCTCAACCGGCTGGCGCGGCTACCGGGCGCACTGCTCGCGCGAATGAGCGGCAGCGGCGCCACCTGTTTCGCATTGTTCGGGGATCGTGCCGCGGCGGTGCATGCCGGCGACACTCTTGCCGTGTCTCAGCCGGGTTGGTGGATTGCGCCCGGCCGGCTGCTGGCGGATCGGCTGGCCGAGCCGGACTAGGCGCAGACCGGCCGTTCGCCTATATAACCGCACCATTTGCCGGTGGGGCGTAGCCAAGTGGTAAGGCACCGGATTTTGATTCCGGCATACGGAGGTTCGAATCCTCCCGCCCCAGCCAGTCTAAATCGTCGAGTTCAGCTGACCCGTAATTTCTGCTGCACTAGAAAAAGACAAAGGACCGGACCACGACATTCTTGCGGCAGCGCGCATTGGCGGGCGCGGTTGGGTCGATGCAGGCGGTGTGGAATGACCAGCGCGAGATGGAGCCGTCGCTGACAGAGTCATAGCACTTGAGCATCGAGACCTCGGTCGGCTTCTGCTTGGGAAACCAGTACCACTCGTGGTCGGGACGATAAGTGAAGCGCGTGGTCTCGCCGACGCGGTCGTCGTAGATGCGGTAGTTGGTTATGTAGGGCTGGTCGGCGAAGGACGGCCAGGCGCAGAGCACAAAGGGGAACTGCTCGACCGTCTCGATCGGCTTCGCGAGGTTGATCGACACGAACCGCCGCGACATCTTCCTATCGGCCTCTTCCTCCGTGTAATGCTGGGTGCGGCCGAAGTTCCGCAGGTTTTTGGTGAGCAGCTCGCGGCAGCGCACGCGCCCGCTGTTGTCGTTCAGGTCGTTGTGCACGAGGTTGGCGTAGTTGGCGTTCACGCCCGGGTTGTTGCTGTCCTGGTCTTCCGTGCGGTCGCCCGTATAGTCCTTGTCAAACACGTCGTGGTTGTAGACCAGCGCATCGGTCGCATCCGGGAAGAACTCGAGGAGGAGCTTCTCGATCTCCGGGTAGAATACGCGCTCTACCTCCGCCGCATCGTAGATGTCCGAGCACTTGGACTCGAGGTGCGCCAGCGACACCCCGAGCCGGTCCATGCATTCGGGGCTGTCGGGCGAGAGGCCCGGGTAGTATTCGCCGATGCGCCGCCCGTCGCGCAGCACCTGCGGGAAATAGAGGTTCCGCCGTCGGTTGCCCTGCTCGTACGTGCGCAGGACCGCCGCGATGTTGGCGCGTTCTGGGTCGCGCCAGATCGCGTTGGACGGCACCACCGAGTAGCTCGGACGCTCGTAGACCGTATAGGGCAGCGGCAGCGCCACGCCGCCTTCCGGGGCCTTGATGCTATTCGACTGACGGATGTACTTCACACACTCGTCGTAGTCGCGGAATCCGAGGCCCCATTTGGTCTCTATCGGGCCGGGCGGCGCCTTGTCGATCATGTCGATGACGCGCTGGCCCTCGCCTTCGGCGATCTCCGCGAGCGCGTCCTGGAGCGCGACGGCGGTTCCCGCATCGCCGCCCCGGTCGAACGACATGTAGGACAGTCCGCCATGCGCCGCGATCGGCGGCGGCTGCCCTTCCGTCCGCTGGAGCGGCGGCACATAGGCCGACGACGCTCTCTCCCGGTCCGCCGCAGCCTTGTTTTCGGGGACGTCAAGCGGGCTCATGGCACACCTCCGATTAGTTCGGCCGCAACGTGCCACACAGAGCCTGCGCTTTCCAGAGGGTGCGATCGGTGACTTGCGGCGATGAGTTGCCCAAGTTGACCGATCAGCGCGACGGGCCGGAGTTAACCATCCCTAACCTCCTGTCAGGGAAGACCCGCATGCCTGAAGTCGTGCGAATTGTCGCCGTCCGTCCGCAATGCGGCGCTCGGAATAAGTAACCCACCAACGTGCCGCGCAACTCCTTCAAGCAGGCGCCAATGCCAGGGCGAGTGGATAGGCCTTTCGGAGTGCGGCTCGAGCTCGCCGATGCTCGTTCATAGAGTCGCAAAAAATCGGTCACTATTTTGTAAGCTCCTCGACCCTCATCCGCCGTCGCCGCGTAATCTCCCCGGAGCAGACTAACCCCTCGGGGCCCGACACATCCGTGTTGGTCATCTCCACAAATCGGGAGGGGAAAGCGAGATGAGGAACCTAGGGAGCACTGCCGCGGGAGCGCTAGTGGCGCTGTCGCTCGGCGCTGCGCCGGCGCTCGCCGCCGGGAATGGCGGCGGGCAATCCGGCCTGTGCCATCTGCAGTCGCTGGGAAACAAGATCCAGCACGTCGTCCATCTGCAGTTCGACAACGTGCATTTTCGGCGCGACAATCCGAATGTGCCGTCCGACCTCGAACAGATGCCGCATCTGTTGAACTTCCTGAAGGGGAACGGCACGCTCTTCACCAATCACCACACGCCGCTGATCTCGCATACCGCGGCCGACATCTTGACGACGTTGACCGGCGTCTACGGCGAAAAGATGGGGGTGCCGATCGGCAACAGCTTCGGCATCTTCCAAAACGGCGTGGCGCAGTTCCAAGCCTCGTTCGCGTACTGGACGGACCCCGCCCTCAATGGGGTGCCGGTCATGGTCGATCAGCGCGGCAAGGTTCACCCGGCGCCATGGGTCCCGTTCACCCGCGCCGGCTGCGATGTCGGCGGCTTCTCGACGGCCAACATCGAGTTCGAGAACGTCGCCGGCGATATCAACAACGTGTTCGGCCCCAATTCGCCGCAAGCCATGGAAGCGGCGAGCAACAAGAACAAGGCGATCGCGGATTTCGAGGGCATCGCGGTGCACTGCGCCAAGAGCAGCCCGCTCTGCGCGAAGAACGCCGGCCCCGACGTCCTCAACGACGAGCCGGGCGGATATGTCGGGTTCACCGCCCTCTATGGCAATGCGAACGTGCAGCCGCAAATCTCGCCGGGCGGTCCTGTCAAGGATCTCGACGGCAATATCATCGCCGACAACTCGACCCCGCCCAATCCTGGGTTCCCCGGCTTCAGCCCGACCGCGTCGCAGTCGCTCGGCTATGTTGCAACGATGCTCGAAGCGGGCGTGCCCGTCGTCTATCTCTACATCGCCGACGCGCACGACAATCGGGGCCAAGCGATTTCGGGCGTGGACCCGAAGGTCGAAGCGACATTCGGCCCGGGCGAACAGGGCTATGTCAACCAGCTTGCGGTTTATGACAGAGCTTTCGACAAGTTCTTCACCCGCTTGGAACAAGACGGGATCACCAAGGAAAACACTCTCTTTGTCGTGACCGCCGACGAGAACGACCACTTCGCCGGAGGTCCGCCTTCTCCGGCCAATTGTGACGGCGTCGAAGTGCCGTGCACCTACGCGAAAATCGGCGAGATCGATGGCGACCTCAGCAGGGTGTTCGCCACCGAGTTCAACGAGGTCACACCGTTCCGAGTTCATAGCGACGATGCGCCAACCTTCTACATCCAGGGCAATCCGGGGCAAACCGACGCGGCGACGCGCCGGTTCGAGCAGGAGGCCGGCCAAGCCCTGGGATTTGACGCCGTTGACCTCAGCCAGGGCCCAAACGGCAGCACCAATCGGCTCGCACAGGCGCTCGCCGACCAGTCTGAGCAAGACCTCCTGCACATGATCACGTCGGATCCGGCACGCACGCCGAACTTCATCCTGTTCGGCAATCCCGACTACTTCCTGTCGGCGTCCGGCAAGACGACGCCGTGTACACCGGCAAACAACGCCGCCAGCTGCTTTACCGAGGAAGGCCCAAAGGGCTTCGCCTGGAACCACGGCGACTACCAGAACGACATCGTCCAGACCTGGCTCGGCATGGTCGGCCCGGGGGTGCAGCCGCTCGGCGAATTCGGCAGCGTTTTCAGCGACCACACCGACATCCGCCCGACCATCCTGCGCCTCGTCGGCCTCAAGGACGATTACGCACATGACGGACGCGTCTTGTTCGAAGCGCTGAACCACGAGGCGGCGGGCGGCTCGCTGCGCGCCCACCAGGACGTGCTGTCGGAGCTCGCGGCGATGTACAAGGCGATCAACGCCCCGGTCGGCGAGCTTGGTCTGCGAACGCTGACCGGCATCTCGACCACGGCGACATCGGGCAATGACGCCACCTATGCCGCCCTCAGCGCGCAGATCAAGGCGATCACCGCCAAGCGCAACCAGATTGCCGGCCAGATGATCGCGATGCTGGAAGCGGCCGCGTTCGACAACCAGCCGATTGACGAGGCCGCCGCCGCTTCGCTGATCAGGCAGGCGCACGACTTGCTGGCCTCGGTGCCGTGAAACGGCTGCGGCTTTTCTGAAACACAAGCACATTGAGGTCCCGCCTGCTACAGGGCAGGCGGGCTCTTTTTCTCTGGAATCGTGGGTCAGCTTTCACTGCGGATGCAGCAACCACCTCCGCGATTGATCCTGACGGCCCTGATGCTTCAGCTGCTTCAACCGCCTGTTCCTGGTGCTCAGCGTCGCGCCCCCGGGGTCTGCTTGGCGTCGTCGCGGCCCTTCTGCTCGCGGGGAAGCCGCTCGGTTTCGTCGCCATTCTCGGCGTGCTCGCGCTGACCGGCATGATCGTTCGCAACTCGGTAATCCTAATCGATCAGGTCGAGAAGGAGAAAGCAGCCGGGCGCCATCCGTGGGACGCGGTCGAGGCTACGACGCACCGCTTCCGCCCGATCCTCTTGACCGCGGCCGCCGCAATCCTCGGCATGGTCCCGATCGCGCCGACCGTGTTCTGGGGACCAATGGCCTACGCGATCATGGGCGGCCTAGCGCTCGCGACGCTGCTGACCCTCGTCTTCCTGCCGGCGCTCTACGTCACCTGGTTCCGGGTCAAGAGACCTGAGCCTCGCCGCGACGCGGATATGGCTGACGCACAGATCACCGCAATCCAGCCGCTGACCGCAACCGGGGACTGACATGTGATGCGATGGTCCTCGGCGGGATCAGCGGCAACCCGGGGACCATTCCATCGACACGGCAAAGCGGGGTCGGCGGATCACGGTTCTCGCTACGAGTTCGGGCCGCGTTCCATCGACACCGGCTGCCAGCGCTTCAACCCGCTATTCGCCAGCACCGACGGATTGACGCAGGACATCGGCCAACGGCCGGTCAGCGCCAGCGACAGTTCGAGCCCGACGCGGCGGCGCCGGAACGGGTCGAAGCGGGAGGTTGCCGAAGCCACATGCGCTGTCAGGATCACATTGTCCATGCGCAGTAGCGGATTGTTGCCGCCGGGCGGCTCCTGCTCGAGGACGTCGAGACCGGCGGCGGCGATCTTCTTCTCGTCGAGCGCCTTGATCAGCGCCGCCTCGTCGGTGGTCGGGCCGCGTCCGGTCGAGATGTAGATCGCGGTCGGCTTCATCTGCGCGAAATGCTCGTCGCGGATCATCCGTTGTGCGCTGGCGGTCGCCGGCGAGTGCATTGAGATGATATCGGCGCGCGCCAGCAGCTCGGGTAGGCTGACCGGTTCGACCCCGCGCTCGGTCATCACCATCTCTTCGACATACGGGTCGTAGGCGATGATGTGCAGGCCGAACGGTTTCGCCCGCTCGGCGACGGCGCGCGCGACATGGCCGAACGCGATCAGGCCGAGCGTCAAGCCGCGCAGCCGCGGGATTTTCAGCAGCGCCGGCCGCCCCTCCGCCCAGCGGCCCTCGCGCACCATGCGGTCCTGTTCGACCAGCCGCCCATGCGTCGCCAGGATCAGCCGCATCGCATGGTCGGCAACCTCCTCGATAAAGGTGTCGGGGCAGTTGGTCACTGGGATGCCCTTGGCCGTCGCCGCGTCAACATCGACGGTGTCGACCCCGACGCTGCCGAGCGAGATGATTTTGCAGCGCTGCAAGCCGTCGATCATCGTCTTGGTGATCCGCCGGCCCTTGGCGTAGAGCGCATCGGCGTCCTTGGCGGCGGCGACGAACTCGTCCTCCGAACCGGCCGGGATCTCGTAGATTTCGGCGTCGATCGGGGTCAGCGCCTCCAGTTCGTAGCCATAGTCGCCGCCGGCCACGGTGAAGCTCGCGCCGGCCGGCGTGGCGATCCTGAATTTGGCCAAGGGTGTCTCCTGCGGATGTCCTGATTTCGTGTCGATTTTTCGCGACCGATCAGACCGTCGCCGGCGGGGCTTGTCAATCGGTGCCCGCCCTTGCCGTCTGCCGCGGCGGCGCCCCGCCGATCGGACCCGCGACAGCCGCCGCCTACGCTATGGACCGATCGCGGCTGGTGCGACAGCGCCCGCAATCGGTGTTCATTTGTCGGCGACGTAGCCCATTAACCGGTCGCGTGCCGTCACGGCGGGATCACGCTCGGCCGCCGGACCGAAGCCGCCGCCGCCCGGCGTGCCGATCTCGATCGTGTCGCCGCGGCGCACGAAGTGCGGTCGCCTCGTATCGACATCGTGACCGTTGATTTGCACAAAGCCGAGCCCGCCGGGGTCACCGCCGGCGAGACCCGGCGCAGCAACTTTGGTGCGCTCGACCACAAAAAGCGCGGCGATCTCGTCGTCGCCCTCGATCTCGACCGCGATATCCTGGCCGAGCCCGCCGCGATATTTGCCGGCGCCGCCGGAACCGGATCGCAGCCTCTTATGGCGGACAGTCACCGGGTTCTGCCGCTCGGCGATTTCGACCGGGGTCGAGGAGATGTTCGAAGGCCAAGACAGGCAGCTGACGCCGTCGCGGTCCGGCCGGGCTCCGAGCCCGCCATTGTGGAACAGGACCGAGGCCCAGGTCGATTTGCCGCGCCGTCCGGCAAGCGTCAGGATCCACAGCGGCGAACCGGCCGCCGCCATGATCCGCTCCGGCAGCACCTGCGCCAGCGCGCCGAACACCAGCACCGGCACGTAATGCCCGGTGGCGGCGCGGCCGCCGACCGCGATCGGGAAATTCGGGTTGAGGATCGAGCCATCAGGCGCCGTCACCTTAATCGGCCGGAACATGCCCTCGTTGTTCGGCAGGTTCGGCAACAGCGCGCATTTCACTGCATAGGCGGTCATCGCATAGGTATAGGTGAAGGGGCAGTTGATCGCGCGCGGCTGCTGCGGCGACGAGCCGGTGTAATCGGCGGTAATCTCGCCATCCTCCGTCGTCAGCGTCACCTCGAAATGGAACGGTTCGGCGAGGCCATCGGTGTCGAAGGCGTAGCGCCAGGCGCCCTCCGGCAGCGCCCGGATCGCCGAGCGCATCGCCGCCTCGGAGCGGGTGAACAATTCGTCGGCAAGCTCTCGAACATCGGAAAGGCCATATTCGTCGAGCGTCGCGGCGAGGCGCCGGTCCATCAGTTCGACGGCGCCAGTCAAGGCCCAGATGTCGCCGACCGTCTGGTCCGGGGTGCGGACATTGGTGCGCAGCAACCTGAGCAAGGTCTGGTCGGGTTCGCCGGCGCGGATAAAGCGCATCAGCGGGATATGGAAGCCCTCCTCGAACACTTCGCGCGGCTCGACCGAACGCACCTGACCGCCGATGTCGGGGACATGCGAGCAGGCGGCGCTGAACGCGACGAGTCGGCCGGCACGGAAGATCGGCCGGACCAGGCACACGTCCGGGAGATGGCCGGTGCCCTGCCACGGGTTGTTGGTGATGTAGATGTCGCCCTCTTGCATTTCCGCGGCGCCGATCTCGGCGAGGAAATGGCGCACGGTCGCCGGCAACGTCCCGATAAAGGATGGGATGCTGCCGGTGTTCTGCGCCAGTGAATGGCCGTTTTCGTCGGTCAGCACGCAGGCGAAATCGTTGGCCTCGTTCGACAACGTCGAAAACGCGGTGCGGACAATCACCTTCGCAGCCTCATCGACGATCGAGGTGATGCGGCTCCACAGGATTTCGATGGTCACGGGATCGAGCATGGTTTCCCGTCGCTGCTTCCGCAGGGAATTATTCGCCAGAAACAGCTGTGTTCCGAGCGGTCCATTGTTACCTGTTCCGCCTGTTTCTGCAGTGAATCAGCAGGCGGGCCGGACGCCTGCTGTCCGTGCGGGGCAAATTCCCTGAGAACAGGGAAATTTTCGCGGATAACAGGGGAATTCGGGAGAGCGGCCGCAGCATTGTAGGAACAAAATAAGAACC
>DATARH010000203.1:0-14120 GCA_036264235.1 Allostellaceae bacterium | reverse complement strand
CAACGCGGGATCATAGCCGGATTTGCCCGCCGCGCGACCCCGCCGGGGTGCCTGCCAGGAACCGCCGCGACAACCGGCACGTTGGGCAAGCAACGCCACTGCCGCGAAAGGGTGAGGATGGCCGACACAACCGAACTGCCGCAGCCGACCAGCACCGCCGACACCCGCGAGACCGAGCCCGAGGTCGTGGCCGGCATCTCCTCGGCCGAGGGCAGCCCAGACCTGCCGCTGTCGATCAGCGCCGACCGGGTGCGGTCCGGAAGCCGCGGCATGCTGCTCGTTGCCGTCGGGCTCGGGCTCGGCTTCGCTGCCGCCCGCTGGATGCGGCGCAGCAGCTAGTCGTACCCTACCGCCGTCTCGCTACTGCTTGTAGGGCGCGATCACTGAGCCGGTCTTGTACTCGTCAGGCGAGATCACGGTCTCGGTCTTGATGTCCTTGAACTGCTCGATGTTATTGCCGGTAATGTTCTGGAACTGCACTTCCAGGACGCGCGGCTTCGACCATTCGCCATCCTTGCCGAAGCTGACATCGCCAACGACGGTCTTGAACGTGTTTGCCCGGATGTAATCGGCGAGCTTGTCCTGGTCGATGCCCTTGGTCGCCTCGATCGCCTGCTGCAGCACCTGCATCTCGGCATAGGCGAAGGGCGGGAGGTACCAGCCGAGCGGATCGACACCTTCGCCGGGCGCCTTCGCCTGATAGATCTTCAGGAACTCCGCGATGCCGGGCACCTCGAGCATTTTTGGAGTCGGCAAAAACCAGTCGTAATCGAGGATGTTGTTCAGCAGCGGGCCGAGCTGCTGCTTGATCGACAGGATCTGCAATCCGACCATGCCGCCGCCGAAATACCGCGCCTTCAGCCCGAGCTCGCTAGCGGCCCGCACCATACCGACCGAGTCCGGCGGATAGGAGGCGACAAAGACGATTTCAGGACTGGCCGCCTGGATCGCACGCACAATCGGGCTGTAGTCGGTCGTCTGCGGCGGATAGCTGCGGTCGTAGACGATCTTGAGCCCGAGCTTCTTGGCGATATCGCGAGCCCCCTCCGAGGCGTTTTTTGGGTATTCGGCATCGGCCGCGGCGATCGCCAGCGTCTGCGGCTTGGGGTCGCCCTTCATCGCGACCTCGAAGAACGGCTCCGAGAAGGCGTGTTTCGGATCAGGGCCCGATGGCAGCATCGAGAAATATTTCGGGTAATGGAACTCGCTGTTCACCGCCAACGCGAAAAGACCAAAGAACAGCCGGTTGCGCTGGATCATGATCGGCATCGCCGGCGCGACCATGTTGGTGGCGTAGCCGGAAATCGTCAGATCGGCCTTATCGACATCGATCAGCTTTGTGTAGAGCGCCGGGATGGTCGCCGGACTGCTCTGGTCGTCGTAGTAGATCAGCTTCACTGGCCTGCCGAGCAGACCGCCCTTGGCGTTGACCTGCTCCTCCCAGATTTTCATCGCCAGCAGCGCCGATTTGCCGATCGCCGCCAATCCGCCGGTCAGCGCCATGCCGAAGCCGATCGTGATCGGCTCGGCCGCCCGCGCCGGCGGCGACACCGCCGTGCCGAGCGTCACGACCATGGCGGCGGCGAGCGCCCCGACGATGCGTCTGCTGCGCCTCATGCTTTCCCTCCCCTGTTTGTCGCTCGTCATCCTGACATGCGGCCGGCGCAATGAACAGGCGCCGCCTAGAGCCGCAGCGGGCGTTCGTAAAGGTCGGGCAGATCGTTCTCGATCAGCACCGCGTCATGCGCGGCAAGGTTACGATCGAGCCAGGCTTGCGCTTCGGCGAATGTACTGCACGACACCAATTCGGCCTGCGGCGCCGCCTCTCGGAAAGCCTCGGACAGCGCCGCGACCCTGTGTGGCGCCACCGCCAGCAGCACGTCGACATGCTCGGCGGCGAGGCGGCCGATGCGGCTGTGCTCGGGCTCGTGCTCGGCACCGAGCTCAACCATGCCCGGGGTCACCAGGATGCGGCGGCCGCCGGGCTGACGCAGCACGTCGAGCAAACCTAGTGCCGAGGCGAAACCGACCGGGTTGGAATTGTAGGCGTCATCGATCAGCACCGCACCGCCTTGCCGCTTCACTTCCAGCCGGTGCGCGATTTGCGGCACGCTTCTGAGGCTCGCGACCACATCCTCGGGCGCCATCCCGAGTATGCAGGCTGCGGTAAAGGCGAGTGCGACGTTGCGGCCTTGGTGCAGCCCATAAAGTGGCGCGCGCAACTGGTACTCGGCGCCATTCCACCGCACCGACACGACAACACCGTCGGCCTCCTGGCGAAGCTCGGTGATCACCAGCGCGTATTCAGCTTCGTCACCGACGGTCACCAGTGCGTCCGGGTGCGCTGCGGCAAATCGGCTGGATGCGGGAAAGGCGAGCGTATCGGCGGCGACGATTGTCTTGCCGTTCTTGGCCAATGCCGCCTCGGCCAATTCGAACTTGGCCTGGGCAACCCCTTCCAGTGACTTGAAGCGCTCGTAATGGGCCTTGCCGATCGCGGTGATGATCGCGAGATCGGGTGGGGCCAACTCGCATAACCGCCGGATCGAACCGATCCCATAGGCTCCCATCTCGACGACGAAATAGCGGTGATGCGGCGCGAGCCGCTCGCGAATGATGCGGGCAATCCCCATAGCCGTATTGACGCTGCCCGGGGTGATCAGCGTCGGTCCGGCAGTTTCGAGCACGTGGCCGAGGATGTGCTTGACCGAAGTCTTGCCGTAGGAGCCGGTGATACCGATCACCATCGGCCGCAGCTGGCCGAGTTTATCGTGCGCCTCGGTCCAGTAGCGCCGCTGCACGCTGGACTCGAACGGGGCGAGGATCAAATTGGCCGCGACCAGTGCGAGCGGCGTCACTTGCACGGGCAGCAGCCAAATGACAACCCAATCGGTGACGATCGCGATCGCGATACCGAGGACCGCTAGAAGGGCCAGCGCGATGCCGTAGATGCGTTTGGCGCGCGCGGTCATCGCCAGCCGTTTCTTCGCGTCCTTGCGCGGGTCGCTTTCGATCGCGGCGACGCCAAGACAGGCGAGCCCGGCGAGCAACGGAAAGAGCCACCGCAATCCAGTGGGCGCGAGAAATTGCAGGACACCGAGGACGATCAGCGCCAGCGACAGCCGCCGATCGAATACCTGTTCGCGCACCAGCCAGCGGACGAACCGCCCGTTATCGTATTCTTCCTGTTGAAACAGGTGCAGATAGGTCATCAGCCGCCGCGCCGCGAAGGCGAGGAACCCGATCCAGGTCAGGAGTCCACTCATGCGAAGGTTTCGAGCAATTTGCCGATGCGGTGGGCGAGCTGGTGGCGGCCTTCGGTCAACACGGTCCAGTGGTCGAGGCCGCGCAAAACGGCGAGTTCGGAATGCGGGATCATCTGCTGCAAACGCTCGCCGATATCGGGCGGCGTCTCGGTATCGCGCTCGCCATAGACGAGGACGGTCGGACACCGCACCTGCCGCGCGACCGGCTCGAGGTCCTCAGTGACCGTCTTCACGAAGATCGGCCGCATCGCCCCGGCGTTGCGGAAATCGGTGCTGCCGAAGCGTTCGCGCAATCGGTCGCGCGCCGGCCCTTCCGGCGTCAGCGCTCGCAACGACTTGTAGACCAGCGAGCGCGCCTGACGCCGCGCCTGCTCCGCCAGAGAACGTCGCCGCTGCAAGCCGGGCGCCGCAATCAGAACCAAAGCATCGACGAGATTGGGGTGCTGCGCCGCCAGCCGCAAGCCGACCCGCGACCCGAAGGAATGCCCGATCCACACCCGGCGCGCGGCCGGGATGTCGGCGAGCCACTCGGCGACCGCATCGGCATAATCGGCCGTGCCCCAAGCCGCCGGCGGCATCGGCGAAGCGCCGAAACCGGGGAAATCCACCAGCACTGACGGCGCCAATCCCTGCACCGCCTCCGCCAGCGGCATCAAATCGGCGTGGGTATGGCCCCAGCCATGACCCCAGACCAGCAACGGCGATCCCGCGGCCGTGTTAGTGCCGAGCCGGAAGGTGGCAAATCGGGCGCCACCGCCCTTCGGCATGTCTGGTTCACGCACCGCGAAATCTGTAGCGTCCGGCCCAGGTCCGATTGTTTGCGAGACCATCGCCCGTGATCATCCGTTTGCGGGCAACGGGGTACAGGATGCCGAGTACGAAAGAAACCCGCGTCGCGGTTTTTTTGGGTGGCCGCTCGCCCGAGCACGATGTGAGCGTGATCACCGGCGTGCAGGCGCTGAAGGCGCTTGACCAGGACCGCTTCGGCGGATTTCCGGTCTATGTCACGCCACGCGGCGAATGGCTCGTCGGCGACGCGCTCGAGGATCGCGCGAACTACTTGCCAAGCGACCAGACCCGCGCCGGGCTGACCGAGGTCACCTTGACGCTCGGCGAGCCGGGGCGCGGCGTATTGATGCCGAAGAAGAGCGGCTTTTTCAGCCGTGCCGCGCCGGTCGAGTTCGATGTAGCGCTGCTCGCCTTTCATGGCCTCTATGGCGAAGACGGACAGATGCAGGGTCTCTTCGAGACCGCCAACCTGCCTTACACCGGCATGCGCACGCTCGCTTCGGCGGTGCTGATGGACAAAGCGGCGGCGAAGCGGCTGCTCCGCGGTCTCGACATCCCGCTTCTTCCCGATGCCGTAATCACCCGCGGCGCCGCCGGCCTGCCCTCGGCCGAGGCGATTAGCGCGGCGATGGGCAATATCGGCTTCCCTTGCATCGTCAAGCCGGCGCATCTCGGCAGCAGCATCGGCGTCGGCAAGGCCGAGAATATGGAAGAGATGCGGGCCCTGCTGCCGGCCATCTTCCGCCTCGACCGACAGGCGGTGATCGAGCCGTTCGTGCCAAATCTTGTCGAGTACAATCTCAGCGTCGCCCGGATCGGCGGCGAAATCCGCACCTCGGCGATCGAGAAGCCGAAGCGGGCCGAGGAGCTGCTCGATTTCCGCCAGAAATACATGGCCGGCGGCGGCAAGGGCGGCACCAAGAGCGCCGGGCAATCGAGTGAGGGCATGCTGTCCTTGACCCGCGAGATCAATCCTGCTCTGCCGGCCGAGTTTGAGGGCAATTTGCGGCGCTGGGCGACGGCGGCATTCGCGGCGGTCGACGGCAGCGGCGCGCCGCGGGTCGATTTCTACTGCAACGAGGCGACCGACGAGGTCTGGCTCAACGAGGTCAATCCAATCCCGGGCTCGTTCGGCTATTTCCTGTGGGAGGCGGCGCGGCCGCCGCTGCTGTTTACAGCACTGCTGTCGCATCTGCTCGACGAGGCGCTGGAGCGGCATCGCGAATCCCAGTTGCCGGATGATCCAGTGCCGGCCGAGGCACGGCTACTGCCGCGGCGCTGACAATGGGTTCCCACGCGCTCACTCGCCCGCCAGCCCGGCCGGCCGGCGCGGCGTTGTGGACGCCGCCGCTTGATCGCGCCGCGCCGCTGCCGCTGTCGCGCCAGCTTGCCGCCGCCTTACGCGAGGCGGTCGCCGAAGGCCGCTTCGGCACCGGCGCGCGGTTGCCCTCGACGCGCGAATTGGCGGCCGAACTCGGGATAGCGCGCAGCACCGTGGTGGCGGTCTTCGAGCAACTCGCCGCGGAGGGCTATATCGCCGCCAGGCAAGGCTCGGGCTATTACGTACCGGAACCGCTTGCAGCGCCGCGTGCGGCTCACGCAACGCCGGCCACCGGTACGCCGCGGCCGATCTCGCGCCGCGCCGCCCGGCTCGCCAGTCTGCCGCCACCACATGCGCACACCCAGTTTCGCCCGTTCGAGGCCGGTCACGCCGAGATTGACGCGCCGTTTATCGCCCGTTGGAAGCACCTCGCGGCACGAGTGCTGGCCGGGCGCACCAGGCTGGCCTGGGGATATGGCGACCCGCAGGGTGAGCCGGCGCTGCGTCAGGCGATCGCCGAATACCTCGGCGCCGCGCGAGGCGTGCGCTGCCGACCGGAACAGGTGGTCGTGACCTCGGGGACGCAACAGGGCTTGAGCCTGACGGTGCAGACGCTGCTCGATCCGGGCGACACGGCCTGGGTCGAGGATCCTTGCTACCGCTCCACCGTTGAAATTCTGCGCGCCGCCGACGCGCGGATCGTGCCGGTGCCGGTCGACGAGCACGGCCTCGATATTGCCGCCGCGCCCTCGGGGGCGGTATCGCCCCGGCTGGTCTACACGACGCCATCACGACAGTACCCGCTCGGCATGGCGATGCCGCTCGTCCGCCGCGCCGAGCTGCTGGCCTGGGCCGAAGCCGCCGGCGCTTGGCTCGTCGAGGACGATTACGAAAGCGAATTCCAGCTTCCCTCGCGCATGCTGCCGTCGCTGCAAGGCCTCGATCGTGCCGGACGCGTGATCTATCTCGGCACCTTCAGCAAATTGCTCTTCCCATCGCTGCGCCTCGGCTACGCCGTGCTGCCCGAGGACTTGGTCGCGCCGTTCACTGCCGCGCGCCACCTCGCCGACCGGCAGAGCTCCGCCCTGCTGCAGACCATGATGACCGAGTTCATCCTTGACGGGCATTTCGCCCGGCATCTGAAGCGGATGCGGGCGCTATACGCCGAGCGTGAGGCATTCCTCCTCGAACGGCTGCGGACCCATCTCGACGGGTTGGTGCGGACCAGTCCGCGGGAATCCGGCATGTACCTGATCGCTTGGCTGCCGCTGGATTGGTCCGACCGGGCGGCCGCCGAGGCGCTCGCCGCCGCCGGGGTGTCGACGGCACCGCTGTCGGCCGTCACGCTGGCAACACCGCGACCGCCGGGTTTGGTGCTCGGCTACACGGGCCATGGCGAGGCCGCCATGGCCCGCGCCGTCGAAACGATGGCTCGGGTACTCGGCTTCACTGGTATGAAAACAACAGCAAAACTGGAGCTATAGAGAGACCAGTTCTCGGCCTTACCTTCGGCGCCGATTTCCCGGAGCGCCGAACATGCCCGACAGCACCAGCCTGCCCGCCTACCCGCCATCGCCACGGACCCGCATCCGCCGCCACCCCGAACGGGCGCATTACGACCGCGACACCGTCTTCGCGATCCTCGACTCGGCACTGTTGTGCCACATCGGCTACGTCATCGAGGGGCAGCCCTATGTCACGCCGACCCTGTTCTGGCGTGAGGGCGAGCGGCTCTATTGGCACGGTTCTTCGGCCAGCCGGATGCTGCGCCATCAGCGCGCCGGCATTCCGGTCTGCGTCACGGTCAGCCATATCGACGCGTTGATCCTCGCGCGCTGCGCGTTCCGTCACTCGCTGAACTACCGGGCGGTGATGGCGTTCGGCACCGCCGCGATGGTCGACGACCCGGCCGAGAGGGAGGCCGGCTTCAACGCGTTTATCGAGCGCCTCTATCCCGGCCGCACCAAGCTGATGCGCGGCATCGCAAAGCAAGAACTGAAGGCGACGACGCTAATGCGGATGACGATCGAGAGCGCCTCGGCAAAGATCCGCAGCGGCGGCCCACTCGATCTCGAAAGCGACTACGACGCCGAGTGTTGGGCCGGCACGATCCCGATCGCGCAGCATACCGCTCCGCCGATCGACGGACCGCATCTGCGGCCCGGCATCGCCGCTGCGCCGGAGATCGGTCCATTTGCCGCGGGTGCAGTGTTCGATCAGGCATTGCTGGCGCTCGCCCGAGGGTACGGCGGCTCGCGCTAGCTTCAGTCGGCGGATGCGACGGCGGCGCGGCGGCGGTTCGATGCGAAGCCGCGGTCGCCGACCAGCGCAACAACGGTGGTCAGCAGCATCAAAATCACCGACAGCCCGAACACCCATCGCGGTGCGCCGAGGTCGAGGAGGTAGCCGAACATCAGGGGCCCGATCACGCCGGCGATGTTGAACCCGCCGGTAACGATGCCGAAAGTGCGGCCGACCGCGCCCGGCTGCGCCGCGGCGCGCACCAGCATGTCGCGCGACGGCATGATCAAGCCGCCGAGCAGACCGGCGGCGGCCATCGCCAGAGCCAGCGGCACCGGGCCGAGCCCGAGCGTGCCGATCGCCAGAACGATCGCGGCATTAATCGCGTAGCCGAGCGCCGCGACCTCGGAATGTCGGCGGGTCCGGTCGGCGATCAGGCCGCCGGCGAGCACCCCGATCGCCTGCGCGCTTAGATACGCCGTCAGCGCGACATTGGCGACCGACAGCGGCGTGCCGAAAGCGGCGGTCAGCGCGCCGACCGAGAAGTTGCTGATCCCGGTGCCGGATAATGCAAGCAGCGCGAAGAAGCCGGTCAGGAACAGCACGGTCGGGGTCAGGATCGCCCGCATCCCCGGCACGCTCACCGCCACCCCGGAAATGATGCGTTCGTCGGCGCGCATGCTGTCGGTGCCGAAACACAGCAGCGGCACCGCGGCGACGACACCGATGATCCCGGCCGCGATTAGCGCCGCGCCCAGCCCGACGGTTGCGGCAAGCGCCAGCATCGCCAGTGGCGCCACCGCGGTTCCGAGAAACCCCGAGAAGGTGTGCACCGAAAAGGCGCGGCCGAGCCGTTTCGATGCGATCCGCGCCGACAGCATCGCATAGTCGGCCGGATGGAACACGCTGTTGGCAAGACCGAGCACGGCCGAAGCCAGCAACAGGTTCGGATAATTTGGAAGGGCGCCAACCCCGATGAGCGCCACCGCCGAGACGAGGAGCGCGATGACCAGCATGCGGCGGGCACCCAATCGATCAACCAGCGAACCGGCCGGCAACTGCGCCGCAACGGACACGACATTCGCCACCGTCAGCGCCACCCCGAGCTCGACAAAACCGATCCCGAGCTGCTTCGTCAGCAACGGAAACAGCGGCGGCAGTACCATGTTCTGGAAATGGTTGGCGAAGTGCGCCGCCGAGGCGAGCCCGATCGCGCGGTATTCATCCGCGCGCTCGCGTCCTCGCACCGCCGTTACGGCAACTGCTTCCGCCATTCCAAGTCCCACGGCCGTCCCCGCCGGAAGCCCGAAGATAGGGGTGCCCACGGTTTAGGCAACCGTCGCGCCGGCAGGGCTGCGTTGCTGTCGCGCGCCGGTGAAACGCTTTAGGAATGGCGCTGATGACCGAAACCTCGCGACGCCAGACCCTTGCCGGCTATCGCGGTCACGTCGACGCGATCGAGCCGGTGCTGAGCGGCTGGGTGACCGACAGCATCCATCCGTTGGATCCTGTCGTGTTTTTTGTCGGCATCGACGAGCAGCGCCGGTTCCCGGTTGTCGCCGATCGCCTGCGCGAGGATGTCGCCGCGGCCGGCCTCGCCGCCCCCCGCTGCGGCTTTGCCTTTGAGCTGCCGAGCCGGTTCCGCGACGGCGGCGAGCACGAGATCGCCTTGCTGCTGCCGGACGGACGCAACCTGAACCTGCCGGGCAGCCCGCCGCGCGTCGCGCTCGGCGAGCTGCGCGCCGAGCTGGTGCCGGCCGGCGCGGCGGATCGGGATGCGGTACTCGATCTCCTCCGACGCACCGATTTCGAGGCCGGCTTCGATCCGGATCGTGTCGGACCCGACAATGCGGCCGCCTTCGATTCCATCAGAAGCTCCGATCGGGGGCTCGTGCTCTATGCACGCGTCGGCGCGAAGCTGGTCGGCTACGGGCGCTTCGACCGAGGCATCGGCAATGCGGCCTTGTTCGGCGTTGTCGCGCTGACCGTGCTCGAAGCCTATCGACGCAAAGGCCTCGGCGAGCGGCTGCTGCGCGCCTTGCAGGCTGCTGGCGCAAGCACAGGGTTGCAGCAGCTATGGCTGTCGGTGCGGCCGGACAACACGCCGGCCCTTCAGCTCTACCGTAAGCTCCATTTCATCGAGAAGCCGGACCGTCCGCCGGGGCCGTGGGCGGTGACCGGCGAAATCACGATGGTCTGGATGCCACCGGTGGACAAGACCGGGCGGAGTTGACCATCCTGTTGCGACGGGATCAAAGCGGACGGTCCGGAGGGGAAGATGGCGCGGATGACGGGCGGGGCGGCGCTGGTCGAAATGCTGGGCCGGCACGGGGTGGACACGCTGTTCGCGCTGCCCGGCGTCCAGAACGACGCGCTGTTCGTCGCGCTTTACGATGCCGGCGAGGCGCTTCGTGTCATCCATACGCGGCACGAGCAGGGCGCCGCCTATATGGCGTTCGGTTATGCCCGCGCCAGCGGTCGGGTCGGAGCCTATGCGGTGGTGCCCGGACCGGGCCTGCTGAATACGACGGCAGCTCTTTCCACTGCCTACGCCACGAACGCTCCCGTTCTGTGCATAAGCGGCCAGATCCCGTCCGACCTGATCGGCCGCGGCATCGGGCTGCTGCACGAAATCCCGGATCAGTTGGCAATCCTCAAGGGCCTTACGAAATGGGCGGCGCGGATCAGCCATCCCAGCGAGACCGGCAAGCTGGTCAACGAGGCGTTTCGCCAGATGGCGGACGGCAGGCCGCGTCCGGTGGCGCTCGAAATGCCGCTCGATATTATGGCCCTCGCCGGCGATGTCGATTTGCCGGAGCCGGGGTGGCCGCATGAGCCGCCGCCGCCCGATCCGGAGCTGATCGACAAGGCCGCCGCCTTCCTCGCCGAGGCGAAGCAGCCCTTGATCTATGTCGGCAGCGGCGCCGCGGAGGCTGCCGAAGAGGTTCAGGCGCTGGCGGAACGGCTGCAGGCGCCGGTCACGACTTACACCGGCGGCAAGGGCATTCTAAGCGACCGACACTATCTCGCGCAGAACCTGCTCGCCGCCCATCAAATATGGCCGAAGGTCGATGTCGCGCTTGCTGTCGGCACCCGCTTCAACCAGCCGCAGACCCGCTGGGGCCTCGACGCCGACGTCAAGGTCATCCGCATCGACCTCGACCCGGTCGAGATCAACCGCCTGACTAAGCCGACACTCGGCATTGTCGCCGATGCGAAAGCGGCCCTGGGGGCACTCTATCGCGCCCTGGATCGCAAGGGCACAACACCAGGATCGCGGCGCGAGGAGTTGGACGCGCTTAAGGCGAAGACACAGGCAACCCTGGAAGAGCGTCTCGGACCGCAATGCGAATACGTCGCCGCGATTCGCGCCGAACTGCCCGATGACGGTATCTATATCGAGGATTTGACCCAGGTCGGTTATGTCGGGCGGCTGGCGTTCCCGGCCTACGCGCCCCGCACTTACATCCACAGTGGCTATCAGGGGACGCTCGGCTTCAGTTACGCGACCGCGCTCGGAGCCAAGGTCGCCCGCCCGGACCGTGCAGTGGTGTCGGTCTCCGGTGACGGCGGCTTCATGTACAATGTGCAGGAGCTTTCGACTGCGGCGAAGCATGGCATCGATGTCGTCGCAATCGTCTTCGCCGACGGCGCCTATGGCAATGTCCGGCGCATGCAGAAACAGGATTACGGCAACCGGCTGATCGGCGTCGATCTGTTGAACCCGAACTTCCCTAAGATGGCGGAGAGCTACGGTATTGCCGGGGCGCGGGCCACAAGCCCCGCGGAACTGCGCCGCGAATTGAACGCTGCCCTGAAGCGGCGCGGCCCGAGCCTGATCGAGGTGGCGGTCGGGGAGATGCCGGACCCGTGGCCGACCCTGATCATGCCGCGGGTGCGCGGCCGGCGCTAATCGAGTGGGGGATGCGATGAGCGAAGTAATGACAAGCGCAGCGGCGCGTCATCGCGACGGTTGGCTTGGTGCCGAACTCGATCGCGACGCGCTGTACTGGGAGCTGACACCGGGCAATTTGAGGGCGATCGATGAGCTGATCGATCGGCTCGCTGGCTCCGGCCTCGATTTTCCGCAGGTCGAGCGTCGCCACTTCTCGCATCCCGATCTCGACCGGGACCTCGCCGATGTGCTCGCCCGGATCAAGAACGGGCCGGGCCTGGTGATCCTGCGCGGCTTCCCGGTCGACAAATACGATCCCGCGGCTATGCAGTGGATCTATTGGGGAGTCGGCACGCATTTCGGAATCGGCTGCTCGCAAAGCGCCGACGGCGATTACCTCGGCCATGTCACCAATGTCGCAAAGGCATCGCGCGGCTACACCACCGACCGCGAATTGAACCTGCACACCGATTCGGCCGAGATCGTCGGGCTGCTCTGCGTGCGTGACGCCAAGGAAGGGGGGCTCAGCATCTATGCCAGCTCGCTCAAGGTGCACGACGTCATCGCCCGCGAGTATCCGGAATTTCTGCCGGTGCTGGAACGCGGCTTTTTCTGCGACCGCCGCGGCGAGGAGGCGCCGGATGATGATCCGGTGACGCCGTACCGCGTTCCGGTATTCTCGGAAATGGATGGCGTCCTGAGCTGCCGCTATGTCCGCGGCGTCATCGACAAGGGCGCCGCCGCGCTCGGCACCGAACTGACTAGCCTGGAAAAAGAAGCGCTCGCCTGCTTCGAGAAAGTGGCACAGTGTGAGGATGTCCGTTTTGAGATCATGCTGCGGCCTGGCGAGGCCTCGTTCATCAACAATTACGAAATCCTGCACGCCCGTACCGCGTTCGTCGATCGCGATGATCCCGCCAAAAAGCGGTTGATGTATCGACTGTGGCTCGAAGGCAGACCGCCGCGGCCGATGCGGCGCGAAGTTCACCTCTATCAGAACCGGTCCGGGCGGATGGGTGTCGACCCGCAGCCCGGCCGCGGCCCTCGCTAACCCCGCTCTCGTCTATCCCATGCGCTTCTGGGCCTCGATCACCCCGATGATTGTCGCGGCGGCGCTGCCGCTATCTGCGCTCGCCGCGACGGATACCGGAGATTCATTCCAGGCCGAGCGGGCTCAGGCCAAGGCGGAGACCAAATCCGGCGCAAAGCCCGCAAGCGACCCCGACAAAAACGCAGAAGCGAATTCCGACACCAAATCGGATCGCAAGCCGGATGACAAGGCAGGCGATGACTCCAAGAAGCCGAGTGACAACGGCGGTGACAAATCGAACGAGAAGAGCGGTGACAAATCGGATCAAAAAACGAGTGACAAAGACGAGAAGAAATCAGACGACAAATCCGACGACTTCTGGAGTCGCAAGAACCTGCTTGGTGACATCGGCGTCTTGCGGCCGGCGCTGCAGCAGCACGGGATGACGCTGGCGATCGTCGATACCGACGAGGTTCTCGGCAACATCACCGGCGGGCGCAAGCAGGGCACGATCTATGAGGGCCTGACCGATCTCAGCCTCAGCATTGATTTCAAGCCGGCCACGCGGGGTATTCTATTCTCCCGCGCCTATCAGATTCGCGGCCGCGGTTTGAGCGCCAATTACCTCGACAATCTGAACACAATGAGCGGCATCGAGGCGCAGCGCACGACCCGTCTCGTCGAGCTCTGGTACGAGCAGCATTTCGACTATTGGCGGATCCGGATCGGGCAGCAGACGATCGGCAGCGAATTCCTCAGCCCGGAGAACAGCCGGCTGTTTGTCAACGGCGCCTTTGGTTGGCCGACCCTTCCCGCCACCGATCTGCCGTCGGGCGGACCGGGTTATCCGCTCGCCACTCCGGCAGTTCGGGTCCGGGTCGATCCCTTTGAAGGCCTCACCCTATTCACCGCGGTGTTCAATGGCGACCCTACCGGCGCCGGGGTCGGCGGCTCGCAGCTCGCCGATGCCTCTGGTACGGCGTTCCGCGTCGGTGACGGCGCTTTTGTGATTTCCGAAATCCGCTACAACGAGGCGAGCTCAGACCACAACCCGAGCTACCGCCTCGGCGGCTGGTACAACACCGAGCGCTTCCCCGACCGTCATTTCGATACCGCCGGCCTGTCGCTGGCAAATCCCGCCAGCAACGGGAAGCCGCTCCAGCATGGTGGTGATTACAGCCTCTACGCTAGCGTCGACCTGCCGTTTCTCGAACCGGATTCGAAAACCGGTTTCCTGCTGTTTGCCCGGGCAATGGGCGCGCCGGGCGACCGCAACCTCGTCAACTTCTACGGCGATGCCGGAGTTAGCTATGTGAATCCATTCGGCTTCGAAGGGGACAAGATCGGCCTTGCCGTCGGTTATGCGCGGGTCGGCCAGGCGGCGCGCGACCTTGATGCGGACATGGCCCGTTTTAACGCGAAACCCTTTCCGGTCCGTTCGGGTGAAGCCGTATTGGAACTGACGTACCAGCACCAGCTCGCCGGCTGGTGGCAGGTACAGCCTGATTTTCAATACGTTATTAATCCTGGCGGCGGCATCCCCAACCCGATTGCCCCTTCTCGCCGGATCGGCGACGC
>DATARH010000193.1:0-9555 GCA_036264235.1 Allostellaceae bacterium | reverse complement strand
ACAACGGCTTCACCGAGGAAATCATGCCGCTGCACATCGTCGATGGGATCGGGGACCCACTCGGCTGGCTGCGCGATCCGCTGCCGGTGCGCAAGGCGGCGCTGCGGCTCGGACCCGACGCCGGCAGCGGCGATTCGAATTACCAGAATTACGACGACAAGATCACCGCCGCCGCGGTCGATTGGCTGAAGGAGCGCGCCGGCCGCCGGCCGGAAAACCCGTGGGTGCTGTTCGTATCGCTGATCTGTCCGCATTTCCAGCTGATCGCGCGGCCGGAATGGTATGGGCTCTATCCGTTGGACGAGGTTCCAGAACCGGCGCTCTATACGCCGCACGAGCGGAACGACCATCCCTATGTCGCGGCGATCCGCGAATGCATGGTCTATGACAAGGCGATGGACGACGAGAAGCGCAGGAAGGCGATTGCCGCCTATTTCGGTCTGGTCAGCTTTGTCGATCACAATATCGGCAAGCTGCTCGACGCGCTGGCAGCGACCGGGCTCGCAGACACGACACGGGTGCTCTATTCGAGCGATCACGGCGACAATCTCGGTACCCGCGGTCTCTGGGGAAAATCGACGATGTACGAGGAATCGGCCGGCGTGCCGATGCTGTTCGCCGGCCCCGAGGTGCCGCGGGGCTTTGTCTGCCGCGAGCCGGTGTCGCTGGTCGATGTGTTTCCGACCGTCACCGCCGGTGTCGGGTTGCCGACGCACCCCGACGACCGGAACCTGCCCGGCACCAACCTGCTCGACATCGTACGCGGCACCGCAGCGAAGCGGACGGTGCTGTCGGAATATCACGCGGCCGGCGCCGCGACCGGCGCCTTCATGATCCGCAAAGGCGGCTTCAAGTATGTCCATTATGTCGGCATGCCGCCGCAGCTGTTCGATCTCGATGCCGACCCGCAGGAGATTCGGGACCTCGGTAGCGATCCGGCCTGGGGCGGCCTCGTCGCGCAATGCGAGGCGGAATTGCGCCGTGTCGTCGATCCCGAGAAGGCCGATGCGCTGGCGCGCGCCGACCAGGCCGGCCGCATCGCGGCGATGGGCGGTCGCGAGGCGATTATCGCGCGCGGCAGCTTCGGCTACTCGCCAGTGCCGGGGACGAAGCCGGTGTACAATTGAGTATTCACCGGTGAGACAGTCAGCCTATAGGCTTGCTTCGTCGCTCCGCTCCTCGCAATGACAGCGTGTCGCTATCCTAAGCGGCGGCGCGGGCCGGCTCGGCGCGCGCGTCCTCGCGGATCATCGCCGCGCCCTTTTCGCCGATCATGATCGTCGGCGCGTTGGTGTTGCCGGTTGTGACGCACGGCATGACCGAGGCGTCGATGACGCGCAGCGCGTCGATGCCGACCACGCGGAGGCGCGGATCGACCACCGCCATCGGGTCGGTGCCCATCTTGCAGGTGCCGACCGGGTGAAACACGTTGGTGCCGGCGCGGCGCGCGAATTCGGCGAAATCGGCATCGCTCTGCACCGCCGGCCCCGGCACGGTCTCCTCGACACTGTATTCGGCGATCGCCGGCTGCGCAAAGATGCGGCGCGTGTGGTTGATGCCGGCGATCAGCACGCGCAGATCGCTCGGCGCCGACAGGTAGTTCGGCCGGATCGCCGGATACTGCAGCGGGTCCGGCGATTGCGCCATGATCGTGCCGCGGCTTTCCGGCCGCACCGGGCAGACCGCGACGGTCATCCCGGGGACGCGCTCCAATTGACGGAACACGCCCTGGGCGTAGCTGGCCGGGGTAAACAAGAGCTGCAAATCGGGGCTGGAAAGACCTTCGCGGCTGCGGCAGAACACCATCGCCGAGGTGACGCCGAAGGTCAGCGCGCCGTTGCCCTGGGTGACAAAGCGCGCGATCTCGCGAAGCAGCGGACCACCGCGCGCCAACTGATTGATCGTCTCGGCGCCCTTCACCCGGTGACTGATCCGCACGACGTAATGGTCGTTGAGATTGGCGCCGACCCCCGGCAGGTCTTGCACCACCTCGATGCCGATCGATTTCAGGTAATCGGCCGGGCCGATCCCCGAGAGCTGCAACAGATGCGGCGAGTTGACGGCGCCGCCCGCGACGATGACCTCGCGCGCCGCCGTCAGCTGGCGATCGACGCCGCGCTGGCGAAACGCAACGCCAGCGCAGCGCCGTCCCTCGAACTGGAGCCGCGTCGCGATCGCGTCGGTCTCGACCCGCAGATTGCGGCGGCCGCGCGCCTGGCGCAGAAATGTCTGCGCCGTCGAGCCGCGCCAGCGGCCGCGCCGCGTCATCTGCGAATAGGCGACGCCCTCCTGCTGCTTGCCGTTGTAGTCGGGGGTGAAGGCGAAGCCGGCCTGCTGCGCCGCCTCGACGAAGCGGTGCGTCAGTTCGAGGATCGTGCGGTAATCCTCGACGACCAGCGGCCCGCCGGTGCTGCGGTATTCCGGGTCGCCGTCGCCGCGGTAATCCTCGGATTTGCGGAAATACGGCAGCACGTCGTCATAGCTCCAGCCGCGGCAGCCCATCTGCGCCCAGCCGTCGTAATCGGCCGGGTTGCCGCGGACATAGAGCATGCCGTTGATCGAGCTGGTACCGCCGAGCGTCTTGCCGCGCGGCCATTGCAACTGACGGCCGCCGGTGCCCGGCTCGCCTTCGCTGAGATAATTCCAGTTGATCCGGGGGTTGTTGAGGACGCGCAGCACCCCGGCCGGAATGTGGATCATCGGGTCGCGGTCGGGCGGCCCCGCTTCGAGAAGCACGACGCGCGCGCCGTCCTCCGACAGGCGGCTGGCGACGACGCAGCCGGCCGACCCGGCGCCGACGACGATGTAATCCGCATCCATAGTGCTGTTCCCCGATGACCTGGCCGGCGCATTAAACCATGCCGGCCCGGAACGCACGAAGGGAGGCGCAGATCAGCAGCCGCAGCGCGGCGACGGCGCTAGTCGTATGCTAGTCGCCCGAGGAATTCGTGTAGGTAGGCGGGTGCGGATCGACCGTATCGTTGAGGAAATAGCTGCGCGGCTCGACGATCCGGATCGCCTTGGGAGCATCCGAGGCCGTGTGAGTGGGCTGAATCCCAAGGATCAGGATCGGCTCCGCAGCCTTGGATGGCGGCACCATCGCGATCAGCAGGCCGGCCAAGGCACATCCGCTTAGGACGAGACGTGTTCTGCGCATCAGAGTGCTCCGCGCCCACTCGGGGCTCGACACAAACGGCAGAAACGCCAGTGGTGTTCCCTAACAGGATCAGGAGCGGCGGACCTGGCGGTCAGTAGGGCCGGTAGGCGCCGCGCAGTTCCTGCCGATTGAGCCGATTGGCGACGTGGTCGCCGGGCGACGGCCGGTTCCACGGCTCGTGCCCGTCGCCGTAGTAGCCCGGCCCATATGGGTAGGGCCGGTAATAGGCGCGGCGGTTGGGCACACAGCTGCCCCAGCGAGTGCGGTGGAGCCCCCAGCCGCAGCCGCCGGCAACCCGAACGATGCTCGTTACTTGGGGCAAAGCCGCTCGCGACACGGTGGGCGCCGCGCTCGCCGCCGCCGAAACGCCGAAAGCGAGGATGCCGCCGAGCACAAGAGCCGATACGCGCATATCGCTCCCCCTCAGCCTCGTTGTGCCGTCCGTGCGGTGCGCAACCGGACGACCTTTGGCGCCACCCTGCCCTGCGCCGCCTCGCGCAGGGCCCGCTCGACCGCGGCGCCGAGTTGGCTCATCCGAAACGGCTTTTGCAGCAGGATGGTGCTCTCGGTCGCGCCATCGAACCCGCTGAGGTCGACATAGCCGGTGACGACGACCGCCGGCAGGTCGGGGCACCGGGCCCGCACCGCCCGCGTCAACTCGATGCCCGACATCTCCGGCATCGCATAATCGGCGATCAGCAGATCGAAGGCGGCGCAATTGTCGCCCAGGATCTCGAGCGCGGTTCGGCCGTTGGCCGCCTGCACCGTCTGGTAGCCCAGCGCGTCCAGATGCGCGGCGATGACCTCGCGCACCTCCTCGTGGTCATCGACGAGCAGGATGCGCGCGCGGCGGGGCGCCGTCATCGACGCGGCGGCTTCGATCGGTTCGGCGGCATGCTCGATCGTTTCGCGACTGCGCGGCAGATATACTTCGACGGTCGTTCCCTCGCCGAGCGCGCTTTTGATCCGGATGGTGCCGCCGGACTGCCGCGCCAGCCCATAGACCTGGGCGAGACCCAAGCCGCTGCCCTTGCCCGCCGGTTTGGTGGTGAAGAACGGCTCGCAAGCCCGTGCCAGGACCTCCGGGCTCATGCCGGTGCCGGTATCGGCGACCGAAATCAGCACATAATCGCCGGCCGCGAGATCGATCGACCTGTCACCGGCAACAGACTCAACGTTCCGGGTCTCGATCACCACCTTGCCGCCTTCCGGCATCGCATCGCGCGCGTTAATGGCGAGGTTCAGCAGCACCAGTTCGAACTGGTGCGGGTCAACCATCGCCGGCCATAAATCGGTCTCCAGCACGGTATCGATCTCGACGGTGCCGCCGAGGGTGCGCGCGAGCAGGAGCCCGACCCCGGCGAGCAGCTCATTCAAATCCACCGCTTTCGGCGAGAGATGCTGCTTGCGCGAGAACGCCAGCATCTGCTCGTTCAGCTTTGCGCCTTGCCGGCCCGAGCGCGTCGCCGCCTGCACCAGCTTGAGCAGGCGCTGGTCGTCGATCCGCATTTCGAGCAGTTCGAGGTTTCCCAGTATGGCGGCGAGCAGGTTGTTGAAATCGTGCGCGACGCCGGCCGCGAGCTGACCCACGACCTCCATCTTTTGCGCCTGCTGCAGCTCCGCTTCGGTACGCTCACGCTCGGCGATCTCGGTCATCAACCGCTCGTTTGCCGCGGCGAGTTCGCGGGTGCGCGCGGCCACCCGCGCTTCGAGATTTTCGTTGAGATCGCGCAGCGCCGCGTCCGCAACTTTTTTCTCGGTGACATCGCGGGCGACCTTGGAGACCCCGATGATCCGGCCGGCCTCGTCCCGCACCGGCGAAATCGTCAACGCGACATCGATATCGACACCGTCCTTGCGGCGACGCACGGTCTCGAAATGGTCGACCTTCTCACCGCGGCGAATTCGCCCCAGGATGACATCCTCCTCGCTCATCCTGTCCGGCGGGAACAGCCGCAAGATCGGCTGACCGATCATCTCGTCGGAGCGATAGCCAAAGACGGCTTGCGCCCCTGCGTTCCAGCTGGTGACGATGCCGTTCAAATCCTTGCTGATGATGGCGTCGTCCGAGGATTCGACGATCGCGGCGAGATAGGCCCGGGCGCTCTCGGCCACCTTACGGTCGCTGACATCCACCAGCAGGTTCACGGCGCCGATCAGCGCCCCGGCCTCGTCGCGCAACGGCGTCGGGTAGGGACGAAACGGCACCCGTGTGCCGTCCGGACGCTCCAGGATCGCCTCGACGCCCCGGATCGGCCGGTTTTCCTTCAGGGCCACCGCCATCGGGCAGCATTCGTGCGGCAGCGGCGTGCCATCGACGTTGTAGAGGCGCCACGTCACGCACCATTGGTCTTCCCCGAGCGTCGGCTCGCGCCCCGCCAGATCGACCGCCGCGCGGTTGTAGTAGGTGATCCGTCCCTCGGCGTCGGTCGTGTAGACGGCCAACGGCATGACATCGAGCACCGAGCGAAAGAAACCATCGTCGGGCCTGGCCCCGAGCATCAGAGCGGCATCGACCAGAGCGGCGGGCGCTGCGGCGATATCGGCGATCGCGAGCGGCTTCGAGTCGGCCAAAGCGGCAAGGCTGGGATCAGACATCAGGGGCCAAAATGTGGTGGAAAACGCTAATCGCGGCGCGAGGCCCGACCGGCCGGAGCGCAGTTGCAACAATTTCGAGCGCCGATTTGTTCCATTGATCTCACCGTGTTGCTTTCAGGCGACCCGGTCGCCTGAACGAAAAACGTTCCGGGCTCAAGGACGGGAGCCCTGTCGAGATCAAGGTGCGGGGGAAGGTTCTTCGGCCTGAGAGGCTGCCGGTTCGTCGCCGACGCCAGCAGCGCGATGGGCCAAGCCTTGGAAAACCCGACCGCCAATTCATCGGCTCGGGCAAGAGTTGTCAAGAGCGCCTAAAGGATAGCCCGACGGCTGGCTCGCTTCAGCTAATGTAAAATTCCGGCGGATGCCATTGAAGCACGCCGGAGGGCTCATTGTGTTTGATCCAGACTGCGGGCTCGCTTGAGGCAATCGATTGAGTTTTGCGGCCCGATCCGCGACCGAGCGCTTCTGAACGGCGTGTAGCCGATTGCCGCCAGCGGACGGCCGGTCCATTCTGGGCATCGTCAAATGCAGCCCAGGACCGAGATATGACCGAAACCGCCGTCGCCACCACTGCCGCCACGCTGTCGTTCGGGCCGCGGCTGTCGCCGGCCGGCGGGATTGCCATCACCGGCGCCGATTTAGCGCAGCCGCTCTCGCCGGCATTGCGCGACGCCGTCCTTGCCGCGTTCCGCGACTACCACGTCCTCGTTTTCCACGACCAGAATCTGAGCCGCGAGGAGCAGTTCGCCTTTACCCGGCAGTTCGGCGAGATCGAGGAGCATGTCGCGCGCCATTCGGCGGCCGCGCGTTACGGTCTCGTCCACACCGTCACTAATGTCGGCGATGACGGCAAGCCGACGACCAAGTTGACCGCGACCGGCAACTATCATTGGCACACGGACAAGTCGTATCACGCGGTGCCATCGCTGATGACCGTGCTGCACGCCCGCGAGCTGCCGCCCGACGGCGGCGACACGCAATTCGCCAACATGGCGATGGCTTATGACGCGCTGCCCGAGGCAACGAAGCGGCGCATCGGCGAGTTACGCGTCGTTCACAGCTGGGCGGCGAGCCGGCGGCGGGCCGGGGCGCCGCCGCCCTCCGAGATCGAGATGCGCGAACGCCCACCGGTAAATCACCCTCTGGTCCGAACCCATCCGGAGACCGGCGCGAAAGCCCTTTATATCGGCAACCATGCCTCGCACATTCTCGGCATGCCTGAGGCCGAGGGCGAGGCGCTGCTGGCCGAGCTGCTCGAACACGCGACCCAGCCGCAATTCGTCTACACCCACCATTGGCGGGACGGCGATTTGGTGCTGTGGGACAATCGCTGCCTGCTGCACCGCGCGCTCGCCAATTACGAGATGACGAAACACCGGCGGGTGCTGCACCGCACCGTGGTCACCGGCACCGTCCCGGTCTGACCGACCCCGCCGCGCCGGCAAGGGTCACGACGCGGGGGGCCTAATCCTCGCCGCGGCACGGACGTTCCGCGGCCGGAGCCTGTTCCTTGCGGCCAGCGGCAAGCCACAGCCAAGCGAAACCGATCAACGGAATGGCGACGATCACGGCGGGATAAAACCAATGCGGCATGCCGGCAGGATTTGCGGCGGCAACCGGTACCGGTCAACCCGAGTGGCGTTCAACGCTTCGTGATGAGAGGGCGGTCGCTCTCTCTGAAACACCCGCAGCATCCGCGCCGCCGCCACCGGCTTACCCCTCACCGCGCAGCATTCCTTGCCGCGGCGATCGCTGCGATGGGCGTCGGCAGGTTTGGTTAATTCCATCGCATTTGAAGCAATAGTTTAAGCGATTAGCCCGCAATGCGGTTCTTCTTGTCGCCAGGAGGATCGCTCCATGGACCCTGTTCTGGCGATGCGGCACCCCGAACCTGCGAACCATCAGCTGCCGAGCCCGGATGTGATCGCCCGCGGCTGGCTGACCGATCTCGTCAAATTCTGCCGGGAAGAGATCCGGGTAACGAAGCGGCGGGTCACGCCATACGAGGTGTGGGAACGGGTGCAAACCAGGCTCGATGCAGACCCGATCACCGACGATGGCGAGCAGATGATGCTGTCGCCGGAGGTCGACAAGCAGACCCGGGAGGCGGCGCACCGGATCGCCGAAGCGGCGGCGCGGGCGACCGAAGTCGGTCTGGCCGTCAGGCTCTAGCGGCTGCGGTTTGCGGCGCATCGCGCCCGCGTGGCAGCCATGCGGCAATAGGCACGCGGAGCCCTTTTGCGAATAAAAGCCGCATCCGATCTATCGAGACGGGAGAACAATAGAAGGCGCGTATTATGCGCTTCCCGTTTCGCCTCCTCTTCGCTTTCGCGATCGGCCTCGCCATTCCCGCCGCCGCGCAGGGGCCGGCAGCCGCTTACTGGTGCGATCCGGCGCGCGGTTATTATCCGCAGGTGGCGAGCTGCCCGGTGCCGTGGCGCACGCTCAACTCGCCAGCGCCGTCTCTGCCGGCGCGGCAGCCCGCATACGTACCGTACCCGACGCAATACGCGCCCTATGACAATTACAACCACGGCAGCGGCCCGTGACGATTTAGCCCCGCGTTCGAGCTACTCGACCGTCTCGTCCGGCAGCACGCCCCAGACCTCGTCGCGCCGCAGCCAGCCGGTGGCTTCGCCGGCATCGATCCGGCACCAGGGGCCCTGACATTCCAGCAGGCGCGCGACGACGCCGGGCTCGGCGCGGGCAACGACCGAGGCATTGGCGACCGGCTGACGCCGCAGCGCACGCACCGAGCCGGTGACGACGATATCGCGCTTGCCTTCGAGCATGCGCTCATGGACCCAGCCTTCGGTCCCCTGATAGTCCCGGATGCGGCGCCAATGCTCGAATTCGGCGACAATCTGGACCGGCATGTCCTTGCGCGTCAGCACCCATTCGATCGGGTAGCGATCGCCAGGGCCGGTGCGCAGATTGACCTTGTCGGCATGCAGGCTGACGAAACGCGGCACCGGCAGGCGCGCCTGCGTCTCGGCCGCGCCGCCCCGGCAAATCGGGGCGAGCGACGCCGCGGCCAGCACCGCGGCGGCTACGACAATCCGCTTGACTCCCCGACACATCCGAGTCCAGGCCCACCCCGCTCGGAATCTGGGTAGGCGCAAGGCTGGAATCGGTCAAGCGTCGTAGCCGATTGAGGCAGAAAGCCGCCGAACCGGCCGCTATGCGGCAGCGGCGTGAGCTCCGGCGCCGCAGGTCGGACACTCCGGATCCTTGGCGATTCGGATGCGATGGAAGCCGGCGTGCAACGCATCGTAGATCAGGAGCGTGCCGTCGAGACTGTCACCCAGGCCGAGCACTTCCTTCAGCACCTCGACCGCCTGCAATGTGCCCAGCACCCCGGCGACAGCTCCGAGAATTCCGGCCTCCTCGCAGCGCGGCACCATGTCGGGCGGCGGCGGCTCGCGGAACAGGCAGCGATAGCAAGGATGGCCGGTGCCGAGATACGGCCGGAACGTCGACAACTGGCCCTCGAACGGCGACAGCGCGGCGGCGATCAGCGGTTTTTTGAGCCGATAGCAGAGGTCGTTCAGAAGATACCGCGTCGCGAAATTGTCGCTGCCGTCGGCGACCAGGTCGTACCGGGCAACAATCGTCTCGGCGTTGTCGGGGCCGAGCCGCAGCGCATGCGTCTCGATGTTGATGCCGTCATTGACCGCCGCCAGCGTGTCGCGGGCGCTGGCGACCTTCAGATCGCCGACGCGCCGGGTCGCATGCACGATCTGGCGCTGCAGGTTGGTCAGATCGACCCGGTCGTTGTCGACGATACCGAGCGTGCCGAT
>DATARH010000145.1:0-18786 GCA_036264235.1 Allostellaceae bacterium | reverse complement strand
TATTTCGAGGCGTACTGCTCCATCAAGACGACGTGTTCCGGCGCCCAAAGGGTCGCGAAGCCGAGGCGCTCGGCGGTCGTCGCGACGCTGCGGATCGGCCCGGGCTCGACGGTCGCACCGATGCCGACCGCGAAAAATCCGATCTTCATGCCCGCTGCCTCCGATTGCGATGCTGAGGCTAGGAGCCGTCGCGCCGGCGTTCAACCGCGCGTGCTATAGTCGCCGATCTTCAGCCCGGGAGGAGCGCATGTCCGACAGCATCACCGTGATCCGCGAAGCGGAGCGGCCGGTCGTCGATTTCGTCGGCGGCGCGACCTACAAGACGATCCTCGCCGACGACACGGCCGCCGGGCTGCCGATCCGCACCGGCGTCCAGACCTCGCCGCCCGGATACCAGACACGGGTGCATTCGCATCCCTATGTCGAGACGCTGACCGTGATCGAAGGCCGCGGCGAAGCCTGGCTCGACGGCGAGCCCGGCGTCATCGCGCTCGAACCCGGCGTCACCGTCGTGCTGCCGGCAAACCGGAACCACGCCTTCCGGGTTGTCGGGGACCATCCGCTGGTCACCCTCGGCATCCACACCTTCGGTAAGCGGATCGTCAACTATAAGGACGCCGCGGCCTCGTGAGCGCCGGAGCGCACGAGCAGCGACGAAAGTATCTAAGTAAATCGGCACGCTCATAACCTCACGCATGTTCGCCCCGCAGGAACGGGGGCAGGTCGGCGGCGTTCTCAGCACGCGAGCAAGCCCGACTTCTTCTGTGCTGCCGAATCTTTGGGCATACAGGAACTGGGACCGGTCTCGGTGCCGAGGACATCGCCGTGCTTCGAATGCTGACCGCGTGCGTTCTACTCACTCTGGCCGCGGGCCTTGGCTCCGCTCCGGCGGCGCCGCCGGAAAATGCCGATCCGGCGCTCGCGCCGTTCTTCCAATCATTGAAGCAGCCGGGTAGCGGCGCCTCCTGCTGTTCGATCGCGGATTGCCGCCCGGTCGATTACCGGATGGCCGCCGATGGCTACGAGGCGAAGTTCGACGGCAGCTGGGTGCATGTTCCCGAGGAGCGGGTGCTGCACGGTCAGACCAATCCGACCGCCCGCGCGATCGCCTGCCGCTCGCCGGTCAACGGCTCGATCCTCTGCTTCGTGCCGGCGAGCGAGACCTGATTTCAGGTCTTGTTCCGAGGCGCCTGACGCTTCCCTTCGGGGTCGGGCCGGGCCACACTGCCACTTCATTTCTGAAGGGAGGCAGCCATGGCCGACATCCGCCGCATCGAAACCACCCAGCCGCCGGGCCCGCGCATGAGCCGCGCCGTCGTCCGCGGCGACAATGTCTATCTCGCCGGATTGACCGCCTCCGACACCAGCCAGGACATCGCCGGCCAAACCCGCCAGATCCTCGACAAGATCGACCATTATTTGAAAGAGGCGGGGACCACTAAATCGAACCTGCTGACCGCCAATCTGTGGATCAAAGACATGGCGATGTTCTCGCAGATGAACGCGGTGTGGAACGACTGGGTCGATCCCGCGAACCCGCCATGCCGCGCCTGCGTCCGCGCCGATATGGCGCGCCCCGAGGTGCTGGTCGAAATCATGGTGACGGCGGCCAAATGACGGACGGGCATGCCCCTCCGTCATCCCGGCCGAAGCGAAGCGGCGAGCCGGGATCCAGGGCAGCCGTTCGACTTTGCCCTGGATTCCCGCTTTCGCGGGAATGACGAAGTAGCGGTGGTCAATTGAGCACATCCGAACAAAGCACCTGGCCGGGGCCGCTCGACGGGTTGCGCGTCGTCGATCTGACGCGCGTCCTCGCCGGCCCGTTCTGCACGATGAGCCTCGGCGATCTCGGCGCCGAGGTGCTGAAGATCGAACCGCCCGACCGCGGTGACGAAACCCGTCACTTTCCGCCCTTCATCGCCGGCGAGAGTCACTATTTCCTCGGCATCAACCGCAACAAAAAGAGCCTGGTCATCGATCTGCAGCAGCCGAAGGGCGCCGAAATCCTGCGGCAACTGGTGGCCACCGCCGACATTCTGGTCGAGAACTACCGCCCGGGCGTTATGGACCGGCTCGGCCTCGGTTACGACGCGCTGGCCGAGATCAACTCGCGCCTCATCTACTGCGCGATCAGCGGCTTCGGCCTGTCGGGGCCGCTGCGCGACAAGCCGTCCTTCGACATCGTAACCCAGGCGCTGTCGGGCGCGCTCAGCATCAACGGCGAGCGCGGCCACATGCCGGTGAAGCTCGGCATCCCATTGGGCGACATGGTCGGCGGCGTGTTCGGGCCGATGGCGATCCTCGCGGCGCTGCACGAGCGGCATGCAACCGGGCGCGGTCGCCTCATCGACATCAGTCTGCATGACGGGCTGATCGGCATGCTCGGCTATTTCGTGCAGCTCGCCTTCATCACCGGCGAGGATCCGGGGCCGATGGGGTCGAGCCATCCGAACATCGTGCCCTATGGCAGTTTCCCGGCGTCGGACGGCTCGATCATCATCGCGGTGCTGTCGGAAAGCTTCTGGGGCAAATTGTGCGACGCGCTGGAGCGGCCCGACCTCGCGACCGATCCGCGCTTCGCGACGCCGACCGGACGGCGCGACCACCGCGACGAGGTTGATGCCGAGATTGCCGCGATCACCCGCACCCGCACCGTCGCCGAATGGGAGGCCCGGCTCGCCAAATTCGACGTGCCGCACGCCCCTGTGCTCGGCGTCACCGCGGCACTGTCGCACCCGCACGCCGCGGCACGCGAGATGGTCGTCACCGCCGAGCACGCGGCGATCGGCGAGATGCGGCTCGCCGGCCGGCCGGTGAAGTTTCCGGGGTCGCCGCAGCGCCCGGTCACCGCGCCGCCCGCAATGGGCCAGCACACCGCCGAGGTCCTGCGACACCTGCTCGGTTACAGCGACACCGAAATCGATGCGCTGCGCCGCGACGGCGTCATCGACCGGGTAAAGGGTCGCTGATCACTGGTGCTTGAACCGGGTGACAAGACCCGCCGAGGCTTTGACATGGCTGTTTGGGCCCGCCCCGAGCACCGCGGCAAGCTCCTCGCGGGTCATCCCCGGCTTCAACTCGGGCGCCTTCGGGTCGAGATCGGTCGCAACCAGGGTGAAGGTGTAGTGGTGCCAGTCGGTGTTGGGCGGCGTGCCCGGTCCCCAATAGATGCCTTTTTCCATCGTGCTCTTGCCGCCGACGAATTTCGGCCCCTCCTTGCTGAGCTCGCCTTCGGCAAAGCCCTTCACATCGGCCGGGATCCCGTAAATGACCATGTGCGACACCCCGGCCGGCGCGCGGCCCTCGGGATCGAACAGCAATAAGGCGAAACTCTTGGTGCCCTCCGGCACGCCCGACCAGGCGAGCGGCGGCGATATGTTTTCGCCGACGCAATTCGGGCTGCGCTGCTTGTCGGCGCAGGCATTCTTCACCTGCAGCTGGTCGTTGTCCTTCAGCTGCGGTGAGGTCAAGGTGAGCACGTCCGCGCGTGCCGAGCCGACGGAAAACGCGGCGGCGATGCCGCCGGCGATCAACACGCCTACGAAGATCTTCTTCATGACTTTCCTCCCTCTCTTTCCCCAACCGTCCTGCCCGAACTTGATCCGGGCATCCGCGGTTTTTTAAGTGACCAAACAAGACGTGGATGGCCGGGCCACGCCCGGCCATGACGAGTGTAAGGTAAATGTTATTCAGCCGCCATTGTGCCGGGCTGGAAGGCAGCGGGCGCGGCCCGCTCGGGTTTCGTCATCGGTTGCGGCCACCAGCGGTCTTCCCATTCCGAGAATAGGCCCTTCATCTTCGGCAGCACCCGCTCGGCGAACAGCTTGGTGTTGTACTTGGCGAGGTCCTTGCCCATCGAGCCAAACTGCAGCAGCAGCATCAGGTGACCGACATTGAGGTCGGTCGCGACCTCGGTCAATTGTTCGACGACCTCGTCGGGCGAGCCGATGATCACATATCCGCGATCAACGATATCCTCCATCTGCGTCGTCGCCCGCGCCTTCTGCCGTGCGTCGAGGCTGGCGGCGCGGCCGATCTGGCCCTGGATGCCGGCACGCTGCGTCGCCTCGGTGATGTAGCCGGGCGGCATCGCCCATTTCGGATCGACGCGCAGGCAGCGGCCGTAGAAATATTCGGCGGGTTCGCGGTACAGCTCCATCGCCTGCTCGCGGCTCTCGGCGACGCCGACGAATTGCAGGAAACCGGCGCGGTACGGGTTCAAATCCTTGCCGAGCCGCTTCATCTCGTCCCAGAAGCCCAGCATCGTGGCGCGGCCGTCCTTGAAGCCGAAATAGCTAAGATAGGCGTAGACGTAATCCATCTTGGCGCACCACTGCCAGGTCTCGACCGACCCGCCGCCCGGGATCCACACCGGCGGGTGCGGCCGCTGGATCGGACGCGGCCAGATGTTGACATAGCGCTGCTGGTTGAAGCGGCCGTTGAAGGCGAAGGTCTCGCCCTCGGTCCAGGCCTTCATCACGAGGTCGTGCGCCTCGAGATATCGCTCGCGCAGCATCGACGGGTTCTGGCCGTAGGCGAAACAGGTGTCCATCGGCGTGCCGACCGGAAAGCCGGCGATCAGCCGGCCGCCGGAAATGCAGTCGATCATCGCGAATTCTTCGGCGACCCGGGTCGGCGGGTTGTAGAGCGCCAGCGAATTGCCCATGACGCAGATCGCGGTGTCGGTGGTGCGCCGAGCCAATGACGACGCGATCAGATTGGGGCTGGGCATCAGCCCGTAGCCGTTCGAATGGTGTTCGTTGACGCAGACCGCATCGAAGCCGCATTCGGCGGCGAATTCGAGTTCGTCCATGAAGTCGTTGTACATGTGATGGGCTCGCCGCGGATCGAACAGCGACGAATGGATATCGACCCAGACCGAGGGATGCTTCTCGCGGAAATCGTCGGGAAGCTCGGTGTAGGGCATCAGGTGGAACCACATCAGCTTCATGGCGCGCTCCCGCTCAGACGATCCCTAACCCTGTGCCCCAGCCGCGGCGAAATCAACCGCCCAGGATTTGCCGGGCGGCGTCGGCCAGACCGGGAGGGCGCCGGTTGTCGAGCGACCGACGGTTGCTCGCCGATTTTCGGTCCGCTGCAAAATGCAGCACGAATGCAGCGGGGTTTCGCGCGAAAGTAGAATAGCCTTCTTTGCAGGCGGGTTGTGGCAGCCTTGCGAAACTGTGAGACCGTGAGACTGCGCCACAGTTTCCCGCCTTGCGGCGCTCCGGTCCACTGGCCGACCGCACCTCACCCGTCATCGGCTGCGCCTCGGACACCCTCTCCCCGCTAGCGGGGCTAGGGTTGGCAAATTCCCTGAGAACAGGGAATTTTTCGCGTTTTATCAGGGAATTTGGGCGGGCCACTCAGAGCATATATGTTCTCTAAATGTTCCTGCAAGAGCCGGTCGCGAAATTTCGTTATTCGGGCGAAGTGGCCGGGTGTCGGCGGCTCTGCTCTAATGCCGGCGCGAGTTGACGGGGAGCGATAATGCCGAAGCGCGTCCTGACCGGCCGGTTTATGCACGAGACCAATACCTTCAGCGTCCAGAAGACCGATATGGCGCTGTGGCGGCGCCGCGACTTCCACCGCGACAACGAGATCCCGGTCGCGTTCCGCGGCACCCGCTCGGCGCTCGGCGCGACGTTCGAGGCGGCCGACAAATACGGTTGGACGCTGGTCCATCCGGTCTCGGCCAACGCCAACCCGTCCGGCACCGTCACCGACGAGGCGTTCGAGGAGATCGGCGGGTTGATCGTCGCCGCCGCCGAGCGGCAGGGGCCGATCGACGGTGTGCTCCTGCACCTGCACGGCGCGATGGTCGTCGACAGCCATGAGGACGGCGAGGGCGAACTGCTGGCCCGGCTGCGGCGCATGCTCGGGCCCGCGGTTCCGATCGTCGCGACCCTCGACCTGCACGCCAATGTCACCGAAAGGATGTCCGAGAACGCCAGCGCACTGATCGCCTTCCGCACCTACCCGCATATCGACCAGTACGAGCGCGCCTGGCAGGGCGCCGAATTGCTCGAACGGGCGATGAACGGCGAGATCAGGCCGAAGACGATGATCGCGCGCCGGCCGATGATGCACGGGCTCGATTGGGGCCGCACCCAGAAGGGCCCGATGGCGGAACTGATCGCGCGCGGCGAGGCGCTGGAGGCGACCGGCGAGGTGCTGGCGGTCAGCATCTGCGCCGGGTTTCCGCTCGCCGATATCCGTGATGTCGGCCCGTCGGTGACGGTGACGGTCGATCTGAACGCCGGCGACACCCAGCCGCGCGGGCAGGCCGTCGCCGAGACATTCATGGACCATGCCTGGGCGACGCGCGACTACGATTCGGTGAAGATGCTGTCGGTCGCCGCGGCGGTGGCAAAGGCGAAAGAGGGGAAGGCGGGCGACAAGCCGCTGGTCGTCGCCGATTACACCGATAATCCCGGCGGCGGCGGCTATGGCGATGCGACCGCGTTTCTGAAAGGGCTGGTCGAGGCCGGGGTCGAGCGCGTCGCCTTCCATGCGCTGTGCGACCCGGAGGCGGTGCAGAACGGGCTGAGGAACGGGATCGGGCCGGCCACCCTGACGATCGGCGGCAAGGCCGACCCGCGGCTCGGCGGCGGGCCGCTGACCCTGGCGGGCGAGATCACGACCATCACCAACGGCAAATTCATCGCCTGGGGGCCGATGGGCGGCGGCGTCGAGCGCGATTACGGTCTGTCGCTGGTGTTCCGGGTCGGCGGCATCGACATCGTGCTGATCAGCAACAACGGCCAGGCGGTCGATCTGGGACAGTTCACCTCATTGGGACTCGACCCGACGCGCTATCCGACGGTGTGCGTGAAATCGATGCAGCATTTCCGCGCCGCCTTCGAGCCGATCGCCCGCGAGGTGGTGCTGGTCGACACCGGCGCGCTGTGCTCGCCGCACTACACGCCGGAGCTGTATCGCAAGGTGCGCCGGCCGGTGTGGCCGATCGATCAACTGGAATTGTAGGGCGGGTGCAGCGCAGCGAAACCCACCGGTAGCGGCTTCCGAATTCGGCGGATCGCTCCGGGCTTCCGCCGGGATTCACCCGCCCTACGTCGCGCTTCCGCGTTGCCGAATAGGGGCTGCTTGCGCGCTGCGACCGCGCCCCTTATGTAATAGCGTATATACACCTATAGGGGCTCCGGGATGCGCTTGCCGATTGTGTGGATGTCCACCCTGACCGCCGCGGCGATCCTCCTGATCACGACCGGCGGGCGGCAGACGATCGGGCTTTTTATCGCGCCGATCGACCAGGAAACGGGGCTGGGGATCGCCGGCATCAGCCTGGCGGTGGCGATCGGCCAGTTTGTCTGGGGCGCGGTGCAGCCGGTGTTCGGGGCGCTGGCCGACCGGTTCGGGCCGGCACGGGTGATCGCCTTGGGTGGCGTGCTGCTGGCGGCCGGCATGGCCAGCATCCCGTTCGTCCATTCGCAGGCCGGGCTGATCGGCTCGCTCGGGATTGTCAGCGCCCTGGGGGCGGGGGCCGCCAGCTTCTCGATCCTGATCGGCAGCGTGCTGCAGCGGCTGCCGGCCGAACGGCGCTCGTTTGCCGCCGGGCTGATCAATGCCGGGGGGTCGCTCGGCCAATTCGTCTTCGCGCCGGTCGCGCAAGCGATCATTTCCGGCTTCGGCTGGGTGACCGCGATGTTCGCGATCGCGGGGGCGAGCCTGTTGACGCTGCCGCTGGCGTGGCCGCTGCGCCGGCGCGGTGACACGAGCGCCGCGGCGGCAGTGGGCGCGCCACCGAAAACGACGCTGCTGGCGCAGCTGCGGATCGCGGCGGCGGAGCCAAGCTATTGGCTCTTACATCTCGGCTTCTTCACCTGCGGCTTTCATGTCGCGTTTCTGGTGACGCATATGCCGGGCGAGGTGCGGCTGTGCGGGTTGGAGCCGAGCATCGCGGCCAACTCGATCGCGATTATCGGGCTGGCCAATGTCGCCGGCAGCCTCGGCGCCGGCTGGCTCGGCAACCGCTATCGGATGAAGCACCTCCTGTTCTGGATTTACCTGACCCGCGCGGTCGCCGTGCTGGTGTACTTGCTGGCGCCGAAAACGCCGCTGACCTTCTACGTCTTTGCCGCGGTGCTCGGCATGACGTGGCTCGCGACGGTGCCGCCGACCGCCGGGCTCGTCGGCAAATTGTTCGGGGTGCAGTATCTCGCGACCCTGTTCGGGCTGACGCTGTTCACGCACCAGCTCGGCGGCTTCTACGGCGCCTGGCTCGGCGGGCTGGCGATCAGCAAGTTCGGCGATTACGGCTGGATGTGGTACGCCGACGCGGCGCTCGCGACGATGGCGGCGATCTCCAACCTGCCGATCCGCGAGGCGCGTCCCCGCGCCGTGGCGGCCGTGGCCGCGGTCAGTGCCGAAAGTGCCTGATGCCGGTGAAGACCATCGCGATGCCGGCCTGGTCGGCAGCGGCGATGACCTCGTCGTCGCGCCGCGACCCGCCGGGCTGGATCGCCGCGGTGGCGCCGGCGGCAATCGCCGCTTCGAGCCCGTCGGCAAACGGGTAGAACGCGTCCGAGGCGACCACCGAACCGCGGGTCAGCGGCTCCGGTAGCCCGGCGGCCTTGGCGGCATCGGCCGCCTTCATCGCGGCCATGCGGGCGCTGTCGACGCGGCTCATCTGGCCGGCGCCGATGCCGACCGTAGCGCCCGATTTGGCGAAGACGATCGCGTTCGACTTGACGTGCTTGGCGATCGTGTCGGCGAAGATCAGGTCGGCGATCTCGGTGTCGGTCGGCGCGCGCTTCGTCACCATTTTCAGGATGTCGCGGGTGGCGGTCACCCGGTCGCGCTCCTGGATCAGAAGGCCGCCGGCGACATCCTTTGTCACCCAGCTTTCCGCCTTCGGGTCGGGCATCGCGCCGGCTTCCAGCACCCGGACCAGCCGCCTTTGCGCCAGCACCTCGGCGGCGGCCGGCTCGATCTGCGGCGCGATCACGACCTCGACAAAAATCTCGGCGATCGCCGCCGCGGTCGCCGCATCGAGCGGCCGGTTGACCGCGACGATGCCGCCAAAAGCGCTGACCGGGTCGCAAGCGAGCGCCTTGTCCCAGGCGGCCTTCAGATTGGCGCCGATCGCGGCGCCGCACGGGTTGGCATGCTTGATGATGGCGACCGCCGGCTCGGTGAACTCGGCCGCGAGCTCGAAGGCGGCATCAGTGTCGGCGTAATTGTTGTAGGACAGCTCCCGGCCCTGCAGCTGGCGTGCGGTCGCGACCCCCGGCCTGGAGTCTCCGGTGCGGTAGAAGGCGGCGCGCTGATGCGGGTTCTCGCCATAGCGGGTCTCCTCGACCAAGCTCGCGGCGCCGACCAGCGTCTCCGGGAAGACGACACCCTCATCCTTGGCGAACCACAGCGAGATCGCCGCGTCGTAGGCGGCGGTCGTCGCATAGGCCTTACGTGCGAGGCGGCGCAGCATGTCGGGCCCGACGCAGCCGAAATTGGCCGCCATCTCGGCGAGCACGGCATCGTAATCGGTGGGGTCGGTGACGACTGCGACAAACTCGTGGTTTTTGGCGGCGGCGCGGATCAGCGCCGGGCCGCCGATGTCGATGTTCTCGATGCACTCCTCGCGGCCGGCGCCGGACGCGACCGTCGCGGCGAACGGGTAGAGGTTGGACACGAGCAGGTCGATCTCGGCGATGCCATGCTCGGCTAATTTCGCGAGATGGTCGGGCCGGTCGCGCCGCGCCAGGAGACCGCCATGAACCGCCGGGTGCAGCGTCTTGACCCTTCCGTCGAGCATCTCGGGGAAGCCGGTCACCTCGGCGACTTCGGTCACCGGCAACCCGGCCTCGGCGAGCGCGCGGGCCGAGCCGCCGGTCGAGACCAGCGCGACGCCGCGCTCGACGAGGGCATGGGCGAACGGCACGAGCCCGGTCTTGTCGCTGACCGAGAGCAGGGCCCGGCGGATCGGGCGCGAGGCGGTGGCGGTGGTCATCGGGCGGCCGCTCCTTTTAAGGCGCGGGAGATTGCGCCTGTCCTATCGGGCGCGGGCGAGATCGGCAAGGAGCACGATCACGATCACCGCCGCCGCCGCGAGCGCCGCAAAACCCCAGCCCTGCGTGGCGGCCCAGGCGCAGCCGATCAGCAACGCGTCGGCAAGAATCACCCGGGAGACCACCGCGGCATGGCCGAGCCCGGCCTGCACCGCCTGCTGATAGAAATGCTCGCGATGCGCTTCCCACACCCGCTCGCGGCGGGATAGGCGGCGCAGCAAGGTCAGCGTCGCGTCGGCGAGGAAATAGGCCGGCAGGATCAGCGCCGGCAGCCAGGCGCCGCGCGCCGCCGCGTCGAGCAGCAGAAAGCCGAGCAGGAAGCCGAGCGGTACGCTGCCGACATCGCCGAGGAAGATGCGTGCCGGCGCCCAGTTCCAGACCAAAAAGCCGATTGCGGCGCCGACAATTGCGGCCGCGAGCAACGCGGTTTCCGGAGCGGGTGCTATGAGGACGAGTCCGAGGCCGACCGTTGCGGTCTCGGCCCCGGCGATGCCGTCGATGCCGTCCATGAAGTTGAAGAGATTGACGAACCACAGCCAGACGAGCGCGACGGCCGCATCGTCGAGCACCGGGGGCAGCCAGCCCTGGAACACCGCGTGCGACGGCAGCGCGCCCATGCCGAGGCCGACGGCGGCGAGTTGCGTCACCAGCCGCGCCACCGGCGACAGGCCGCGCAAATCGTCGAGCCATGAGACAATCGCAAGCACCAGCGCTGCCGCCGGCACGAGAAGCAGAATTGGTTGCAACCGGCCGCTGATGGTCAGCCAGAGCCAGATCAGGAGCACCGTTCCAGTAACGGCGATGCCGCCGCCGCGCGGCGTCGGCACGGTATGCGACGAACGCTCGTTGGGTCGATCGAGCACTCGCTGCCGCAGGAGGGGAATCAGCAACCGCGTTCCGACCAGCGACAGCAGGAAGGCCACGGCGGCGATGCCGGCGGCGAAGAGCAACTCGTGCTGTGCCAGATCGCCACCAATTTTTATCGTCGTCCCGGCACCGGCCGGGACAAATGATTCCGCGGCAACGAACCCTGACCAACATGGAAATCGTCAGGAGGCCGGGCGTGGCAGGACGATGGATCCCGGCCTTTGCCGGGACGATGAAAACGAGGGCGCGGGTGGCCTAAAAACATCAGTCCTTTTGCGGCTCCGCGGAGTCTTTTTGCGGCTCCGCGGAATCTCGTTGCGGTTCGTGGGCCGGTTTCGGCTCGCGCCGCAGCGCCCATCGAACGGTCGCGCCGTCGGCGTCCGTGGTGCCGCTCAGCACGACCTGCTGAGTCTTCTTTGCTTCGCCGGAGCCCAGATAGATACTCTCGCCGAGGCTCATCTCGGCGCCGGCGCAGCGCAGCCGCCATACCGTGCCGCTCGGCAGCCGCAGCAGGGCGGCGGCAGCATCGCCCACGAGCGAGGCCTCGACAGCCGGGTGCAGGTGAAAGCGCACCGCGAACCGCGCGTTGGCGCGACCGGTCAGCCGCTCCTCGCCGCGCAGATCATCGCCATCGGGGGCGAGATAAAGCTCACGCTCATAAGTCAACCCAAAGCGCGCCCGGTAACCATCATGCGCCGCCGACATCCATTGGTGGCCGGCGTCTTCGGCGCGCTCGCAACGGACCGACGCCGCCTCCTCGGGAGCGGTCGCCCCGCCCTCGATCTCGAAGGCGTTCGTGTCCTCGACGACGAGAACGGAATGCGCCGCGCTCGCCCGGGCCACTCGCCGCCATGACGATTTCGCCCCGCGGTAGCCGCCGCAATTGACGATGATGCGCTCGCGCCCCTGGCTCAGCTCGAACGACAGGGCGCCGGCGTGAGCGCCTTCGTCGAAGCCGGGCGGCGGCCGTCCGGTATCGACCAGCACCAGGCTCTGTCCGGCATGCAGCCGCTGGAACCCGGTCTGCGGCGCCTGCGGCGGCGATTGCTTTTTCCCCTCCGACCGCGTCAGCACAAGGTCGACCAGCACGGCGTCTTCTTCGACCGCGTCGTTGAACAGGGCAAGCCGGCGGTCGCCATGCCGAAAGAAACGCAGCATCGGCGCCATCCGGAGGATCGCATCCTGTAGCGGCGGCGGGATCTCGACGCCGGCGGCGCGCAGGGTCGCGCGAATGTCGATCAAATCGCCGAGCACCTGCAGCTGCAGCGAGGGCGATCGCGAGCGGTGGCCGCCGTCGCGGTTCAGCTGCGCCGGCAGTTCGCGCTCGAGCAGGCGCACGGCTCGATCCAGGCGTTTGGACGTTCCGTCGAGCGCCACAGTGCCGCCGATCAGGCCCTTCAGCGCCCGCAGCCTTGCCGCGCCAGGCAGCTCCCAGGCGGCGGTCCGCGAGAGGTGTCGCAACTGGGCGGTGAGGCCGGCCAGCATCGCCCGCCGCAAAGACCTATCGGCATCCCGCCCGGCGACCTCGTCCAGGTGCACGCCCCAGGAGTAGATCCGCGTCGCAATCACGTCGGAGCGCCAGGCGACCGGATCCCACCGGGTGTTTTCGCGCAGCCAGCTCTGGATCAGTGCCCGGGCCGCTTCGCGAGCATCGTCGCCGACGCTGATCAGATCGGCGATCCAGGTGAAACCGTGCCACTCGGCCAGCCATTCGGGGCTGGCCGAGCGGGGAAACCAGACCGGCGCCGGGTTGCGAACGGTCTCGCCGCACAACTCGATGTCGCCATCGAAAATTGCGGCGCCGCGTTTGGCATCGCCCGGCCATCGCTCACCGAGGCGACAGCGCAGATCGCCGGGAACCTTGCCGATCAGGGTATGGCGGTAAAGCGGGCCGGCGGCCAGCACATGCAACGCATCGCGGCGCAAGCGGGTCAGCAGGTCGGTCGGGTCGCCGGCGCCTCGCGGCGCGGCAATGTCGGAATCTTGCTCGGTGCGGACCGCAGCCGCCTTCATCCGCGCCGTCTGTCAGCGGGTGCAGCTCGCGGATCTTTCGTCAGACTTAGGCTGTACGGGGCTTGCCCGCCGGTTGAACACATGACGATTTGGTAACAGCGAAACCGGCGGGCTGCAAGCCGGCCTCTCGGGCTCCCGGCCGGTGTGGCGAATCAGAATTCGGCGGCGCTGCGGTCAGCCTTTTCGACGAGTTTCCGATTCGGCAGCACACCAGAAAACGGTCGAGGCTTCCAAAGGCGAGCGCCGCTCAAATCGCGAGAATTTCCAGCCCTGAAGACTAGGCCGCGCGGACCAGGCGGGCGCCATAAAACCCGTCGAGGCCATCGAACTCGGCGAGGTGGCAGGGCAGGGTGCGAAGGTCGCCCTCGGCGGTGATCCATTCAGCCGGCGCCTCGATTTCCTCCGGCTGCAACGGCCGCCGCTGGACCGGCGCCCCCGATCGCAACAGCGCCTCGACCCGTTCCGAACCTTCCTCGGGCTCGAGCGAGCAGGTGCAATAAACCAGCATCCCGCCGGGCCGGACCATTTCGATCGCGGCCCGCAACAAATTTTCCTGCACTACCGACAGGCGGGCGACGTCCTCGGTGGTCTTCAGGTGCGGCACATCGGGGTGGCGTCGGATCGCTCCGGTCGCGGTGCATGGCGCATCGAGCAGCACCGCATCGGCCGGCTCCTGGGGCCGCCACGTCAGCGCGTCGGCGGCGACCGCCTCGACCGGCAACGACAGCCGCTGCAGATTGCTGACCAGCCGGTCGAGGCGACGGGTCGAGCGGTCGATGGCGACGACATGCGCGCCCGATTTGGCGAGTTGCGCGGTCTTGCCGCCCGGCGCCGCGCACAGGTCGATCACCTTGCGTCCCTCGATCCCGCCGAAGAGCCGAGCCGGCAAGGCCGCGGCGGCATCCTGGATCCACCAGGCGCCCTCGGCATAACCCGGCAACGACATCACCGATCCGCCGGAAGGACGCCGCAACGTACCCGTCGGCAACCGTGTGGCCTGCAGCTTCTCGCTCCACTCGTCGTCATCGCCGCGCAACGTCAAATCGAGCGGTGCCTCTTTCAGATGGGCAACCGCAATCGCGCGCGCGGTGTCGGTCCCGTAGGCGCGGCTCCAGGAGCGCCACAGCCAGTCGGGCGTGTTGAGGCGGGCGGCGTCCTGTCCTTCGACGCGCGCCGCGCCTTCGACCCCCAGGCGACGCAGCACCGCGTTGACTAGCCCCTTATGCGACAGGAAACCACGGCTGTGGGCCAGATCGACGCTGGTCGCCACCGCGGCATGCGGCGGCGTCCGCAGGAACAACAGCTGCGAAATGCCGAGCCGCAAAACATCGTGAACGATCGCCGCGCGCGGCGGCAGCGGCGTGTTCAGGCAATTGCCGATCAGCGAATCGATCTGGCCGAGGCGGCGCAGCACGGTCGCGACGAGCAGCCGTGCAAATGCACGGTCGCGCACCGACAACGCGCCCATTTCCGGGTTGTCTTCGATGGCATCGTCGAGCGGCCGCTTGCGGCGCAGCACCGCGCCGATCAGGTCGAGGGCTACTTGACGTGCATTGGGAGCTGAATTCATCAACGTTCTTCTACGACATTCCCCTGTGCCGGACGCGATACGGTCCGACAGTCGCACGCGCTAACGCCGCACCGCAACGCTGGTTCCTTAAAATCGGTCGGTCCTCCCCGTCTGCAAAGGAACGCTTGCGATGCCGGCTTCGGTTCCCAATATCGGCTGCGATGACGACGCGCGCCCCCGATCCCGACACGCCGCCGGCGGTGCCTGAACCCGATCCGACCCGCGCCGAGAAGGCGCCGGACCCGGCAACAAAGCCGCGTGAAATCGGCGGACCGAAGGGGCCGGAGCCGACCCGCTACGGCGATTGGGAGATCGGCGGCCGCTGCATCGATTTCTAGCGCTTCCGGCGCCGCCAAGCCATGGCGCGCATCAAATCCCCTAGCCCAGCCGTATAAGCTTTAGTGTATGTTTCGCGATGGCCCGCGCCGCGGGCGTCGCAGCGTCAGACGAGCCCGGGCCAGATGCCAGCCGACCTCAAATATCGCCGCGTCCTTCTCAAGGTCTCGGGCGAAGCGCTTATGGGCTCGCAGTCTTACGGCCTCGACCCGGCTATGGTGGCGCGCATTGCCGACGAGATCAAAGCGGTGCATGCGCTCGGGGTCGAATTGTGCCTGGTGATCGGCGGTGGCAACATTTTCCGCGGTCTGTCGGCGGCGGCAGACGGGATGGAACGCGCCTCGGCCGACTACATGGGCATGCTGGCGACGGTGATTAATTCGCTGGCGATGCAGAATGCCCTGGAGCGCGCCGGCGTGTCGACGCGCGTGCAATCGGCGATCTCGATGCAGGCGATCTGCGAACCCTACATCCGGCGGCGCGCGATCCGGCATTTGGAAAAAGCGCGGGTCGTGATCTTTGGCGCCGGCACCGGCAACCCCTTTTTCACGACCGATACGGCAGCGGCGCTGCGCGCCTCGGAAATGGGCTGCGACGCTTTGCTGAAGGCGACAAAGGTCGATGGCGTCTACGATGCCGACCCGCATCGGGTGGCCGGTGCGCGCCGGTTCGACAGGCTGGATTACCACGAGGTTCTGTCGCGCGATCTGCAGGTGATGGACGCCTCGGCGATTGCGCTGGCGCGCGAGAACGGCATCCCGATCCTCGTCTTCTCGATTTTCGAGAACGGCGGCTTTGCCGAGGTCGTGCAAGGCAAGGGCCGCTATACGATCATCACCGACAATTAGACCGGGGAAGGCAAGCGCAAGGGAAGAGCCATGGCGCAAGAAGCATTGTTGAAAGACCTGACGCGGCGAATGGATGGGGCGCTGGAGGCGCTGCGCAAGGAACTCGGAGGCCTACGCACCGGGCGTGCTTCGGCGAGCCTGCTGGAGCCGGTCAAGGTGGAGGCTTACGGCAATGCCGTACCGCTCAATCAGGTCGCGACGATCAGCGTGCCCGAGGCGCGGCTGATCACGGTTCAGGTTTGGGATCGCGGCGTCGCCAAGGCGGTCGATAAGGCGATCCGAGAGTCGGGGCTCGGGCTCAACCCCCAGACCGAAGGGCAGATGATCCGGGTGCCGATCCCCGATCTCAGCGAGGACCGCCGCAGGGAGCTGACGCGCAAGGCGGCAGAATACGCCGAGCAGCAGCGTGTCGCGGTGCGGAATGTCCGGCGCGACGGGATCGAGCACCTGCGCCGCCTGGAAAAAGACGGCGAGATTTCGCAGGACGAGCACCGCAAGCTCGAGAAGGACGTCCAGCATTTGACCGATGACCACATCAAGCGCATCGACGAGACGCTTGCGCAGAAAGACAAGGAAATCCTGCAAGTCTGATGAGAGAAGAGCCTTCGCCCGGCGGTTTGCCGCGGCACGTCGCGATCATCATGGACGGCAACGGCCGCTGGGCGCAGGCCCGCGGTTTGCCGCGCATTGCCGGCCATCGACGCGGCGCCGATGCGGTGCGCCAGACGATCAGGGCCGCCTGCGAACTCGGCATCCCGTATCTGACGCTGTTCGGGTTTTCGTCGGAGAACTGGCGACGGCCGGCCGACGAGGTCCACGATTTGATGGGTCTGCTGCGGCACTTCCTGCGCGGCGAGATCGCCGAATTGCACAAGAACGGCGTGCGGCTGCGGATCATCGGCGAACTCCGCCGGCTGGCGCCCGACATCGTTACGATGATCGAAAACGCGATCGCTCTGACCCGCGACAACGACCGGCTGAATCTGACGGTGGCGCTGTCGTATGGCGGGCGCGCCGAGATCGTCGAGGCTGCACGCGCCATCGCGTCAAAAGCGGCTCGCGGCGATATTGCCGAGACTGAGGTCGATGAGGCGCTGATCGCTGGTCACCTGTTCACCGCCGATCTTCCCGATCCCGACCTTCTGATCCGAACCAGCGGCGAGCAGCGCATTAGCAACTTTCTGCTGTGGCAATGCGCTTATGCCGAGCTGGTCTTCACCAAGACGCTGTGGCCGGATTTCGGGCGCGCCGACCTCGATCGGGCGATCGCCGACTATAGCGGCCGTGAGCGCCGCTACGGTGCATCGGTTGGCTCGCGCTGACCCAGCTTCGCTGATCCCGCGCCTGCTCTCGGCTATCGTTCTCGCGCCGCTGCCGATCGCCGCGATCTGGTTCGGCTGGCCATGGCTGCCGCTATTGGTGGCGGTGGCGGCCGCGGTGCTGGGCTGGGAATGGGCCCGCCTGTGCCGCGGCGGAGAAGTTGGCGCAAGCGGTGCCGTGCTGGTCACCGCGGTCGTCGCCGCGACCGGAACTGCCGCACTGTGGGGACTGGTCGCGGGGCTTCTGGCCGCGATCGGCGGCGCCGCGCTGGTGTGGAGCATCGCGCTGATCTGCCGTGACCGCGAGCCCGGCTGGATCGCGTTCGGCGGGCTGTGGGTAGCGCTGCCTTGCGTCCTGCTGCTGTGGCTGGCCGGCAATCAGAGTGGTGGGCGCATCATGTTGCTGTGGATGTTCGCCGTGGTTTGGGCCACCGATATCGGCGCCTATGCGGTTGGCCGCCGGCTCGGCGGTCCGCGTCTCGCGCCGCGGTGGAGCCCGGGCAAGACCTGGGCCGGGCTGATCGGCGGCGCCGTGGCGGCGGCGGTCACCGGCTGGATCACCGGCTACGTGCTGGGGATTTCTCCGGTGCTACCGCTCGTTATGGTCAGTACAGGACTTGCGGTCGTCGAACAGTTCGGCGATCTTGCGGAGTCGATGGCCAAGCGCAGGTTCGGCGTGAAGGACTCGAGCGGCCTCATCCCCGGACATGGTGGACTTCTCGATCGGGTCGATGGCCTTCTGGCGGTCATCCCGGTCGCCGCGCTGCTGACCGTCGTCAGCGGCGGAGGCGTGTTGTCGTGGCGCTGACCGGCGGTGGTGGACCGAGTGCATCCTCCTCCGGTCCACGGCCATCCGGTCCGCGACGGGTCACGATCCTCGGCTCCACGGGCTCGGTCGGGCAGAACACGATCGACCTCCTGCAGCGCAATCGCGACGGATTCACGGTCGAAGCGCTGACCGCCAACAGCAATGCCGCGCTGCTCGCCGAGCAGGCGCGTGCGGTCGGCGCGCGGTTTGCCGCCGTTGCCGACCCGGCCGCCTACGCAGCGCTGAAGGACGCGTTGGGCGGCAGCGGGATCGAGGGCGCCGCCGGCCCGGAAGCCGTCGTCGAGGCGGCGCAACGCCCGGCCGACCTTGTCATGGCCGGGATCGTGGGTGCCGCCGGGTTGGCGCCGACCCTGGCGGCGGTCCGCTGTGGCCGCATCGTCGCTTTCGCCAACAAGGAGGTGCTGGTCTGCGCCGGCTCGTTGTTCATGCAGGAAGTTGCCGCGCACGGCGCGACCCTGCTGCCGGTCGACAGCGAGCACAGCGCGATCTGGCAGTGCTTCGATTTCGAGCGCACCGAGACGATCGAAAAAATCATCCTGACCTGCAGCGGCGGCCCGTTTCGCGAGGCCAGCATCGAGCACATGCGCGACGCGACCCCGGAACAGGCCGTGGCGCATCCGAATTGGAGTATGGGCGCCAAGATTTCGACTGACTCGGCGACGCTGATGAACAAGGGTCTCGAAATCATCGAGGCCTATCACCTGTTTCGGATGGCATCCGAACAGATCGAGGTGGTGATCCATCCGCAATCGGTGATCCACAGCATGGTCGGCTATCGCGACGGGTCGGTGCTGGCGCATCTCGGCTCGCCCGACATGCGGACCCCGATCGCCTATGCGCTCGGCTGGCCGGACCGGATCGCCGCGCCGTCGAAGCGGCTCGATTTCGCCTCGGTGCGGCAATTGACCTTCGAGCCGCCCGACGACGGCCGGTTCCCGGCGCTGCGACTGGCCCGCGAGGCATTGGCGGCGGGCGG
>DATARH010000101.1:0-8343 GCA_036264235.1 Allostellaceae bacterium | reverse complement strand
CACGATCGTCGAACTCAACGGCTTGCTCGGCAAGGGCGACATCCTGATCGACGGCGGCAATTCGAAGTTCCTCGACGACATCGCGCATGCCGAGATGCTGGCGCAGAAGGGCATCACCTTTGTCGATGTCGGCACCAGCGGTGGCGTCTGGGGTCTGGAGCGCGGCTATTGCATGATGATCGGCGGCGCCAAGCAGGCCGTTGACCATCTCGATCCGATCCTCAAGACCTTGGCGCCGGGCGTCGGCACGATCGACAAGACGCCGGGCCGCTCCGGTCGCGATCCGCGGGTCGAGCAGGGCTACATCCATGCCGGTCCGGCCGGCGCGGGCCATTTTGCCAAGATGGTCCACAACGGCATGGAATACGGGATCATGCAGGCCTATGCCGAGGGCTTCGACATCCTGAAGAACACCAACCAGGACCACATCCCGGCGAACCGGCGCTACAAGTTCAACCTTGCCGATCTGGCCGAAGTGTGGCGGCGCGGCAGCGTCATCGCCTCGTGGCTGCTCGATCTGACCGCGATCGCGCTGGCCGAAGACGAGTCGCTCGCCGAGTTCTCGGGCTACGTCCAGGATTCGGGTGAAGGCCGTTGGACGATCGAAGCGGCGATCGAGGAAGCGGTGCCGGCCGACGTGCTGACCGCGTCCCTCTACAGCCGCTTCCGCTCGCGCCAGGATCACACCTACGCCGAGAAGATGCTGTCGGCGATGCGCAAGCAGTTCGGTGGCCACACCGAGCAGATGGCGCACGAGGCGCACGGAAGCGAGCACCGCTAACGCGGCTGCGCAAAAGCCTGCCTCCGCCCGTCATGGCGACGGGCGGAGGTGGTAATCACACGACTAAAGAGCATTGAGGTTGCACCATGGCTGAGTCGGGTAGCGCAGGACGTCGGGCGGCGGCACCCCCGTGTACGCTGGTGATTTTCGGCGCCACCGGCGATTTGACGAAACGACTCGTCATGCCGGCCATCTACAACCTCGTCCGTGGGGGGCTGTTGTCGCGCAACTTCGCGATTGTCGGGCTCGGGCGCGGCGAGCAGACCGACCAGGAATTCAGCGAATACCTCGGCAAGGAGGTTCGCGGCTTCATGCAGGGGCGGGAAATGGGCGGCGTGCCGATCCCGTTCGACGAGGAGGCCTGGGGCTTTCTCGGCAGCCGCATCAGCTTTATCGGCGGCGATCTCAATGATGCCGGCATCTATCGCCGGCTCGGGGATCACCTCAAAAAAATCGAGGCCGATCACGGGACCCAAGGCAACGTCGTCTTCTACCTGGCCGTTGCAGCGTCGATGTTTGGTCCAATCGTCGACAAGCTCGGCGAAGCCGGACTGGTCGATGAAAGTAGCGGCAAGTTCCGCCGGGTGATCATCGAAAAGCCGTTCGGCACCGATTTGGCATCGGCTCAGGCGCTCAATGCCAAGGTCCGCAACGTCCTCGACGAGGGCCAGATCTATCGGATGGACCATTTCCTCGGCAAGGAAACGGTCCAGAACATCATGGTCTTGCGGTTCGCCAATGGCATTTTCGAGCCGCTGTGGAATCGCGACCATATCGACCACGTGCAGATCACCGTCGGTGAAACGGTCAGCGTCGAGCACCGGGCGGCGTTCTACGAACAGACCGGCGCGTTGCGCGATATGGTGCCGAACCATGTTTTCCAGCTGCTGAGTCTTATCGGCATGGAGCCGCCGAATTCGTTCGGCGCCGATGCGGTCCGCACCGAGAAGGCAAAGGTCTTGCAGGCTGTGGCGCCGCTCGACCAGGAGCGGGTGCGCCAGAATGTCGTGCGCGGGCAGTACACCGCGGGGACCGTTAACGGCAAGGCGATCGAGGGCTATCGCGAGGCCGAAGGTGTCGCCCCCGGCAGCATGGTCGAAACCTTCGTCGCGATGCGTCTCGACATCGAGAACTGGCGCTGGGCCGGCGTGCCGTTCTACCTGCGCACCGGCAAATCGATGGCCCGGCGCACGACGGAAATCTCGATCCAGTTCAAGACCGTGCCGTTCGCCCTGTTCCGCGACACCACGCTGGATCAGCTGACGCCGAATGTTCTGGCCTTCCAGCTACAGCCCGATGAGGGCGTGTCGCTGGAATTCGACGCCAAGAAGCCGGGACCGGAAATCGAGGTCGGCGGCGTTCGGATGGATTTCAAATACAAGGATTACTTCCAGACTTCACCGGCCACCGGCTACGAGACGCTGATCTATGACTGCATGATTGGCGACGCCATGCTGTTCCAGCGCGCCGACAGCGTCGAGGCGGGCTGGGCGGTGGTGCAGCCGATCCTCGATCTGTGGCGCGAGGACAAATCGACGCCGATCGAGTTCTATCCGGCGGGCAGCGCCGGGCCGGAGGCGGCCGACAAGCTCCTGTGGCGCAGCGGACGAGCCTGGCGGAAAATGCACTAGACCGCGGTTCCGTCATGCCCGGTCCGGTGTTTATTTCGCCGTCGATCCTGTCGGCCGATTTCGGTCGGCTCGACGCAGAGGTGCGCGCCGTCGACGAGGCCGGCGCCGATTGGATCCATGTCGATGTCATGGACGGCCGGTTCGTGCCGAACCTGACGATCGGCCCCTTGGTCGTCAACGCGATCCGAAAATCGACCAAGAAGCCGTTCGACGTGCACCTGATGATCGTCGAGCCTGAGCGCTACATCGAAGACTTTGCCAAGGCCGGCGCCGATCACATCCTGGTGCATTGCGAGCCGAGTTCGACGGTGCACCTGCACCGCACCCTGTCGCATATCCGCGACATCGGCAAAAAGGCCGGGACCGTGCTGAACCCGGGAACGCCGTTGACGCTGATCGAGTACGTGCTCGAACTGTGCGACATCGTGCTGATCATGACCGTCAACCCGGGCTTTGGCGGCCAGAAGTTTCTGCCGGGCATGTTGCCGAAAATCCGTGAGCTTCGGCGGATGTGCAACGAGCGCGGCCTCGACACGATCATCGAAGTCGATGGCGGTGTCGGTGGCGACAATGCCTGGCAGGTGCTGGAGGCCGGCGCCAATGCGATCGTCGCCGGCTCGGCGGTGTTCAATGCGCCGGATTACGCCAAGGCGATCACCGCGATCCGGACCTCCACGCGGCCAGCTTCCTAGGAGACAGGGCAGATGCCAGCATCCCGGCCCCGCATCGATATTTCGGCGGATGCGGAGACGCTCGCACACCGCGTTGCGCAATGGGTCACCGACCTCGCCTGTCACAAGCAGGGCCGGTTTTCGGTCGCGCTGTCTGGTGGCTCCACGCCGAAGCGCCTTTACCAGCTGCTCGCCGCCGCGCCGCTGCGCGATGCGCTGCCATGGGACCGGGTGCACTGGTTTTGGGGCGATGACCGCTTCGTGCCCTGGGACGATCCCAATAGCAACTACGGCATGGCCCATTCGGCGATGCTGTCGCAAGCGCCGGTGCCGGCGGCGAATATCCACGGAATTGCCTATTCCGGCGGACCCGCCGACGCGGCCCGTGTCTATGAGCGTGAGCTGAAATCCTGGTACGGCGCCGACACGCTCGACCCGGCGCGGCCGCTGTTCGATGTCGTGTTGCTTGGCATGGGTCCCGATGGGCACACCGCCTCGCTGTTTCCCGGCAAGCCGGCGCTCGATGAGCTAAGCCGCTGGGTCACCGAGGTGCCGGTACCGGGATTGAACCCGCAGGTGCCGCGGGTGACGCTGACTTTCCCGGCGCTCGCCAGCGCCCGCTCGGTCGCGTTCGTGGCCGCCGGCGCCGACAAAAAGGCGATGATGGATCGGGCGCTGGCCGGAGACCGGGAGCTGCCCTCGGCACGAGTGACCTCGGTCGGTGAGCTCGTCTGGTTTGTCGACAAGGCGGCACGCGGGGAGGCATGACAATGGCGCTGTCACAACGTGACGAATTGAAGAAGGCGTCGGCACTGCGCGCGATCGAGTACGTCAAGGACGGCATGGTGGTCGGTCTCGGCACCGGGTCTACCGCCTATTTTGTCGTCGAGGGGCTCGGCGCGCGCGTTGCGCAAGGGCTGAAGATCGTCGGTATTCCGACCTCGGAGCGCACGGCCACGCAGGCGCGCGGTCTCAATATTCCGCTCGCCACCTTTGCCGAATATTCGCAGATCGATCTGACGATCGACGGCGCCGACGAGGTCGAGCGCGGCACCCTCAATCTGATCAAGGGGCTGGGCGGTGCGCTGTTGCGCGAAAAGATCGTCGCCACCGCCGGCGAACGCCTGATCATCGTCGTCGATGAGGAAAAGCTGGTTGACCAGCTCGGCGACCACACGCCGGTGCCGGTCGAGGTGACGCAATTCGGCTGGCAGGCGACCGCTGCCAAGCTGAAGAAACTCGGCGCCGACCCGGTGTTGCGGCATGCCTCCGAAGACCATCCGTTCATCACCGATGGCGGCAACTACACGCTCGACTGCAAGTTCGGGAAGATCGCGGATTCGAAAAAGCTCGAAAAGCAAATCGTCGAGACGGTCGGGGTTGTCGATTGCGGGTTATTCATTGAGCGCGCCACCGCCGTTATCGTCGCGGCGGCCGGCGGTGTCGAGGTTTTGACCCGCTAATTTCTTCACCGCTTCCTTCACCGTGCAAGGCAGAATGTTGTGAGCAAGATCAAGCTCGTCATTACCGACGTCGACGGTACGCTCGTCACGACCGAAAAAGCCTTGCGGCCTTCGGCGGTTGCGGCCGTGCGCAAATTGCATCAGCACGGCATCGGCTTCACGATCTGCAGCAGCCGCCCGCCGTTCGGTCTCTGCATGATGCGCGACGCGCTGCAGATCACCTTGCCGTTCGGCGGATACAATGGCGGCTCGATCGTCGAGCCGGATTTGACCGTGATCGAGCAGGTGACGATCCCGCCGGCCGCCGCCAAGAGGGCGGTCGACACTTTCCATGCGAATGGTGTCAGCACCTGGGTCTTTGTCGGCAATGAATGGGTGATCCTCGATCGCAATGGCGACCACGTCGATCACGAAATCCACACGATCGATGTGCCGCCGACCGTCGTCGAGGAATACGAGGACAAGCATTTCAGCGCGGTCGGTAAGATTGTCGGCGCCAGCAACGACCACCCGCTGATCTCCAAGGTCGAGAAGATCATGCAGGAGACGCTGGGCCATACCGCGCACGCGGCCAAGTCGCAGGCCTATTACTGCGACGTGATTGCACCGGGCATCAACAAGGGCCGGATTGTCCAGCTATTGGGCGAGCGGCTCGGGCTCGACCGCAGCGAGATCGCGGTGCTCGGCGATATGAACAACGATCTCGACATGTTTGCCGAGGCCGGGTTTCCGATCGCGATGGCGAATTCCCCGGATGTGGTAAAGAGCGCCGCCAAAGGCGTCACCACGCTGACCAACGACGAGGATGGCTGGGCCGAGGGGATCGAGCGCTTCGTCCTCGCCTGATCGGCGCTCCGCACGCCGGAAAAAAAGAGGCCGCCCTGAGGGCGGCCTCTTTCGTCAGAGCGTCAAACCAGGTGTTACTGGCCGGCGCTGTACGGAGGATTGATGTAGGCGGACGAACCGTACATTCCGCGCGGCTCGTACTGGTCGAAGCTGGCGAGGCAGTCTTGACGCAGCTGCGGGTCGTTGATCGGGCCGCATTCCTTGCGCATGCGGAAGTGCCGGAAACCGGGGCTCACTTCCAGCAGGCGGTCGTAATGCCGGCTTTCGATCACGTTGCGGCGCGCCGACCAGTCGCCGAAATCACCGCGGCTGGCCCGGGGGCCATTGGTGATCAGCTGATTGTCGACGAATTGCTGCGCGTTCGCGGCCGGCACGCCAGCCACCACGCCCAGGCAAACCGCTGCGAACGCCAGGGTGGTCACACTCTTTCTCGTCATGACCGGGGAACTCCCTTTCGAGATGGTCATGGGTAGAACGATTTCACTTCTTGCGCGGTTCCCGCGAGAAAGTAGAAACGGGATCAGAGCCGCAACCCCTCCGGATCGGCCAATCCGCGCCGGCGGCAGGCCGCCAGCACGGTGTTCCGCAACATGCAGGCGATCGTCATCGGGCCGACCCCGCCCGGCACCGGCGTGATCGCGCCGGCCACCTTCCGGGCCGCCGCGAAATCGACGTCGCCGATGAGCCCGCTTGCGCCGACCGTATTGACGCGGGTGATGCCGACATCGATGACCGTCGCGCCCGGCTTGATCCAATCGCCCTTGACGAGACCCGGGCGGCCCGCCGCCGCGATCAGGATGTCGGCGCGGCGGCAGATCGCGGCCAGGTCGCGGCTCTTTGAATGCGCCATCGTGATCGTGCAATCGGCGGCGAGCAGCAGCGCCGCGACCGGCCGTCCGACAATCGGTGACCGCCCGATCACGACTGCCTCGGCGCCCGCCAGGCTCTCCCGCACCTGGCGCAGCAGGATAAGGCAACCCTGCGGTGTGCACGGCACAAGACCCGGCTCGGAGCCCCACAGCCGCCCGATATTGACCGGGTGAAAGCCGTCGACATCCTTTGCCGGATCGATCGCGGCGATGACGGCCTGCGGGTCGATCTGCCGCGGCAGCGGCAATTGCACCAGAATCCCGTCGATCTGGTCGTCGGCGTCGAGCCGGCGAACGAGGTCGAGCACGGCGTCCGGCGCCGCATTGGCCGGGAGGCGATGCTCGAACGAGGCGAGGCCGGCGGCGGCGCAGGCTCGCTCCTTGCTGCGGACATAGACCTGGCTGGCCGGGTCGTCGCCGACTAGCACCGCGGCGAGACCGGGGACAATGCCGTGCCCGGATTTCAGCACGGCGGCCGCTTCCGCCACGCGCTGGCGCAGCGCCGCGGCGGCGGCCTTGCCGTCGATTAACGCTGCTTCGGCCCGCGCGCCCTCCGCTGCCGGCATCGGCGCTATTGCGTCGCCTGTTTCAGGTAAGCCAGCAGATTGGCTCGCTCGGTGTCGTCCCTCAGGCCGGGAAAGGCCATCTTGTTGCCGGGGATAAAGCCTTTCGGGTCGCGAAGGTACTTCTCCAGCGTCTCGTCGTCCCAGACGATGCCGGACTCCTTCATCGCCGCCGAGTAGTTGTAGCCCTCGACCGTGCCGGCCTTGCGGCCGAAGACGCCGTGCAGGCTGGGCCCGAGCGAGCCCGACGCTCCGGCTTCGAGCTTGTGGCACACCTTGCACCGGTTGAAGACGGTCTTGCCGGCATCGATGTCGGCCGCCTGAGCCGCTAGCGGGACCATCGCCATCAGCAAAGCGATCGCCGAACCGCGAAACATGGATCGCGTTGCCCTAGGGCCGCGGCGCCTCAACCGCCGTAGAACACGTTGTCGCCGAGATCCTTCATCTCCAGGATTGCGACATCGGGGCGGCCCTCGATCGGCTTCGGCAGATGCGCCTCGGTGACCTCGCCGACGACAATGTGATGGTCGCCCTGCTCGACGATGCTGGTGACCTTGCACTCGACCGCGGCCAGTGCGGCATCGAGGATCGGCGCGCCGTTGCTGCCCTTGTGAACCGCCTGGCCGGAGAGCTTCCCGTCGGCCATCTGGGCCGGCTTGAAGAAGGTGAAGGCGAGGCCCTTGTGCTCCTTGCCGAGCATGTTGAGCGTGAAGCTCTTGGTGTTCTTGACGATGCCATAGGCGCCGCTGTCGGTCTTGACCCCGACGACGACCAGCGGCGGGGCGAACGCGGTCTGGGTCACCCAGTTCACCGTCGCGCCGGCGACATTGCCTTTGCCGTCATCGGCGGTCAGCACATAGATGCCGTAGGGGATCATGCGCAGCGCGGTCTTCTTGGCGTCCTGGTTCATCGCCATTGTCCTCGGCTGTGGGGCGGATAGGCGGCGCCATTCCACCCATTCCGCGGCGGGCTGGCAAGCCCCACCGAAGCGGGCGGAGCGCCATGCGCTGAAAGCGCAGCCGGGTCGTGCGCAATTTTTTGAACAGCGTTCAGAAACGGCGTATGGTGACTGGCGAGCCGCTCGCGCCACTTGGCCGCGTGCGCTACGATGCCGCAACGATTGCTGACCTCCCGAGGAGAAACAGATGGGCCGCGCCTACCATGTCGTCGACGCCGACGGGCATATCCTCGAACCGCTCGACCTGTGGAACAATTACATCGATCCGGCCTTCCGCGATCGGGCGCCGCGCATCGTGCCGGGCAACAACGGCAAGGAGCGGCTGGTCATCGAGGAGCACACGGTCGGCGATGGCCGGCTCGGCATCGGTCGGATCGGCGCGGTCGGCGCGCGGCAGGGCGTCGTCGAGGCCGACACGATGGCCTACAAGGACGGCAAGCCCGGCGGCTTCGACCCGCATGCCCGCATTCCGGACATGGACGCCGACGGCATCGACGCCGCCTTCCTCTATCCGAGCCTCGGCCTCTTTACCGGCGCCGTCGAGGACCCACCGCTCGCCGC
>DATARH010000322.1:0-10650 GCA_036264235.1 Allostellaceae bacterium | reverse complement strand
ACGCGCTGCGCTCCGATTCCTTCAAAGTTTCGGTCGAGCGCGAGGTTCGCGGCCGCGACGGGCAATGGACGCCGAGCACCGTCGACAGCAAGACCGTCGCCGATCTCGACAATGCGATCCTGTTGCGGGCGCGGCAGATTCACGCCGAGACCTATCGCAATACGGTGCTGGCGCAATAATGTAATGAGAACGCGGCCCGTGCCGCCGCGCTGCCTTCGGGAAAGAGTATGTCGCGTTACAACGTCCGTACGAGCGAGCCGCTGTGGCAACAGCGTTGGCGTGAAGCCCGCTGTTTCGAGCCGCAGGAAGACCGCGCCCGCCCGAAATACTACGTCCTCGAGATGTTTCCGTACCCGTCCGGCAAATTGCATGTCGGGCATGTCCGCAATTACACGATGGGCGATCTGGTCGCCCGGTATCGCCGGGCGCAGGGCTTCAACGTGCTGCACCCGATGGGCTGGGACGCGTTCGGCCTGCCGGCCGAGAACGCCGCGATCGACGCCAAGGTGCATCCCGCCGACTGGACCAGCGAAAACATCGCGACGATGCGGGCGCAACTGCAGCGTATGGGGTTCGGCTACGACTGGACGCGCGAGATCGCGGCCTGCGACCCGGAATATTACCGGCACGAACAGAAGATGTTCCTCGACTTCCTCGCGGCGGGTCTCGCCTACCGCAAGGAGTCTTGGGTCAATTGGGACCCGGTCGAGCACACCGTCCTGGCCAATGAACAGGTGATCGAGGGGCGCGGCTGGCGCTCCGGCGCGCTCGTCGAAAAGCGTCTGCTCTCCCAATGGTTCCTGCGCATTACCGCCTTTAGCGACGAACTGCTCGAAAGCATCGGCTCGCTTGACCGCTGGCCCGAGCGGGTGCGGGTGATGCAGGAAAACTGGATCGGCCGCTCCGAGGGCGCGCAGGTGACATTCCCGATCGCCGGTAGCACGGACGCGGTCGAGGTGTTCACGACGCGGCCAGACACGCTGTACGGAGCCTCGTTTCTGGCGTTGTCGCCGCACCATCCGCTGACGCAGCAAATGGCCGCGAACGACTCGGCGCTTCGCGAATTCATTGCCGAATGCGACCGCCTCGGCACCAGCGAGGCCGCGATTGAAGCAGCGGAGAAGCGCGGCTACCGCACCGCGCTCGAAGCGGTGCACCCGCTCGACCCGAACCGCCGCGTGCCGGTCTATGTCGCCAATTTCGTGCTGATGGAATACGGCACCGGCGCGATTTTCGGCTGCCCGGCGCACGACCAGCGGGACCTCGATTTCGCGCGCAAATACGATTTGCCGGTGATCCCGGTGGTGCTCCCGCCGGATGCCGACCCGGCAACATTTGCCGTCGGCGATACCGCCTACGTCGATGACGGTCGGATCTTCAATTCCGACTTCCTCGACGGGCTCTCAGTTCCCGATGCAAAACGCGCCGTCGGCGAACGGCTGGAAGAGCTCGGCCGCGGCAGACGCACGATCGCCTACCGCCTACGCGATTGGGGCGTATCGCGACAGCGCTATTGGGGCTGTCCGATCCCGCTGATCCATTGTGCGAAATGCGGCATCGTGCCAGTGCCGGAAAAAGACTTGCCGGTCGAGTTGCCGCGTGATGTCAGCTTCGACAAACCGGGTAACCCGCTCGACCGTCACCCGACCTGGAAGAATGTCACCTGCCCCGATTGCAACGGGCCGGCGACGCGCGAAACCGACACGCTCGATACCTTTGTCGATTCGTCCTGGTATTTCCTGCGTTTCTGTTCAGCCCGGGCACCGATCGCGTTCGAACGCGGCGCCGCCGAATACTGGATGCCGGTCGATCAGTACATCGGCGGCGTCGAACATGCGGTTCTTCACCTGCTGTACTCGCGTTTCTTCACCCGCGCGCTGAAACAGTGTGGCTATCTCGATTTAGAGGAACCGTTCGCCGGCCTCTTCACCCAGGGCATGGTCCTGCATCAGACGTATCAGAATGTCGACGGCGAGTGGCTGTTCCCCGAGGAGGTGACGCCCGGCAGCGATGGCAATTACATCGATCGCCTCGGCCGGCCGGTTGTCACCGGCCGCAATGAGAAAATGAGCAAGTCGAAAAAGAACGTCGTCGGGCTCGACGAGATCGTCGACAGCTACGGCGCCGATACCGCGCGGCTTTATCTGATGTCCGACAGCCCGCCGGAGCGTGACCTCGAATGGACCGAAACCGGCATCGAAGGCGCCTGGCGCTATGTCAACCGTCTGTGGCGCATGGTGTCCGAACCGACAGTGACACTGCCGCCGGTCGGCGCGACAGTTCCGAATTCTATCCCGCCCGCTCTACTCGATGTGCGGCGGATGATTCATAAGACGATCGCGGCGGTGACGGACGATCTCGAAAAGTTCCGCTTTAATCGGGCGGTCGCGCGCATCCGCGAGCTGACCAACGCGCTCGAAGGCATTCCGGCCGACGCACCTGACGCCGGTGCGGTGTTGCGCGAGGGTCTGGAAACCGTCACCCGGCTGATCGGTCCGATAATGCCGCATTTGTCGGAAGAAATGTGGCGCGCCCTTGGTCGCCCGACTCTGATCGCCGAGACGAGATGGCCAAAGGCCGACCCCGAATTGGCGCGCGACGAGCAGGTGACAATCGCGGTCCAGGTCAACGGCAAATTGCGCGCGACGCTTGATTTGCCGCGCGACGCAGCGGGACCGGCGGTCGAGGAAGCGGCGCTGGCGCTGCCGCAGGTGAGCCGGATGCTTGAAGGCAAACCGCCGCGCAAGATCGTCGTGGTACCGAACCGCATCGTCAATGTGGTTGCCTGACATGGTTGGCTGAAATGCACACGCGGCGGGGGATTCTAGGTTTCGTCATGTTGGCGCCGTTGAGTGCGGCGGGCTGCGGCTGGAGGCCGCTTTATGCCGATGCCGAGACCGGGCCGGCTGACGACGAGTTGCGGGCAATTCGGGTTGCTCCAATCCGAGAGCGGGTTGGCCAACGGCTCGAACTAGCGCTCCGAAGATCGTTGAACCCGGACGGAGTGCCGACGTCCGCGCGCTATATCTTGAACACGACGCTCACTGTCGCGCGCTTGGACCTCGGCATCCAATCGCAAGGTTTAGGTACCAGAGGTCGGGTCGACCTCAGTGCGACGATTATGCTTGCGGATATCAAAACCAGCGCTCCGTTGCTGAACACTGCGCTCCATACATCCGATTCGTTCGACATCGTCCCGAACGAATACGCCAGCATCGTCGCAGAGGAGGACGCGCGCACTCGGGCGGCCGAGGAATTGCGCCGGGACATCGTCGACAAGCTGACCCTATTCATGCAGCGCCGCGTCGCGGCAAAGACCTGAACCCGGTTCGATGAAACTCCCAGCCGGCCGGGTGGAAGGGTTTTTGCGCCGCCCCGATCCGGAAGTCCGGGCGGTGCTGCTCTACGGTCCCGATGGCGGTCTTGTCCGCGAGCGCGCCGATGCGGTCGCACGCACCGTCTGTCCCGATCTGCGCGATGCGTTTCTGGTCGCCGAGCTTCCCGCCGCCGCACTTGCCGCCGACCCGGCGCGTCTTGCCGACGAAGCGGCGCAGATCAGCCTTATGGGCGGCCGGCGCGTCGTGCGGGTGCGCGAGGCCGGCGATGCACTCGCTGCAACCTTTGCCCGGTTTCTCGCCGGCAGCCCCGGCGATGCGCTGGTGATAGTCGAAGCCGGCGATCTGCCGGGACGCTCGTCGCTGCGCCGTGTCTTCGACGATGCCCCGGCGGCCGCCTCCATCGGCTGCTACCCGGATGGCCCGCGCGAGTTGGTCACAGTCATTCGCGACAGCCTGGCCGCCCACCGGGTCAGCGCCAGCCCTGATGCGGTTGCTTTTCTGGTCGAGCATCTCGGCGGCGACCGGCTGCTGACCCGCGCCGAACTCGAGAAGCTCGCGCTTTACGCGGGCGAAGGCGGCAGGATCGAGCTCGACGACGCCCGAATGGCGATAGGTGACAGCGCGGCGATCGAGCTCGACGATGCTGTGCTTGCTGCTGCCGATGGCGACGCAGGGGCGCTCGAACGGGCGCTGGGGCGCGTATTCCAGGAGGGCGAATCGCCGGTGACCGTGGTCCGGGCCCTGCTGCGCCACCTGCAACGCTTGCACCTGCTCTCGGCGCGGGTCGCAGCCGGCGAACCCGTCGATGCCGTCATGCGCGCAGCGCGGCCACCGATCTTCTTCAAGCAACAGGAGAATTTCCGGCGCCAGCTCGGTTCTTGGCAGGCCGGCAGGCTGAGTCGGCAGTTGCAGGCGCTTGCCGATGCCGAAGCCCAGATGAAAACGACGGGATTGCCCGCGGAAACGATCTGCCGGGCCGCGATGCTGGCGACGGCGCGCGCGGCCCGCAGCCGGGCCCGCTGATCCGCTTACCCGGGTCGCAGCAGCGCGAGGATCCGGTCGAGCTGGTCCAAATTCGTGAAATGGACGGTCAGCGTGCCGCTGCCCGATTTTTCGGCGATTGCGACCTTCAGGCCGAGGGCATCGGTCAGCTCTCGTTCCAGAGCCGCCGTATTGGCGTCACGCGGCTGCGATGGCGCCGACGTCGGAGGGCTAGGGCGCGAGACGCGGCGCCGCACCAACGCTTCCGTGGCGCGAACGTTGAGACCGCGGCTGACGACCTCCTCCGCGGCGGGAGCCGGGTCGGGCAACGCCAGCAGCGCGCGCGCATGCCCTGTCGACAGCGCGCCGGTTTCGAGCATCTGGCGTACCGATTTCGGTAGCGAAAGCAGACGGATGGTGTTGGCAACATGACTGCGGCTCTTGCCAACCCCTTCGGCCACGGCGGCTTGGCTGCGGCCGAATTCACGCATCAGCCGCGTATAGGCCTCCGCCTCCTCCAAGGCCGATAAATCCTCGCGCTGCAAATTTTCGATCAGCGCGATCTCGAGTGCTTCGCCATCGCTTAGCGCCCGCAGCAGGATCGGCACCTCGTGCAGCCCAGCCCGTTGTGCGGCGCGCCAGCGGCGCTCGCCGGCGACCAATTCGAACGCCGCCTCCTCGTCGGCCTCGCCGATCGGCCGGACCAGCAGCGGCTGCAGGATGCCTTTTTCGCGGATCGATTGGGCCAGCTCGTCGAGTTCGGCATCGGCAAAGTGCCGGCGCGGTTGAAACGCGGAAGGCCGGATCGCCTCGATCGGCGCCAGCCGCAGCCCCGGCGCGCTGTCCGGCGTGCGCCCGGCGGTCTCGCCGAACAGCGCAGCGAGACCGCGGCCGAGCGACGGCCGTTTCGCCCGCTCGCTCATGCGCGCATTTCGCCAGCCCCGCGGCGTAACACTTCGCCGGCAAGCTGGATGTATGCCAGGGAGCCCGGGCAGCGATGGTCATAGATCAGCACCGGCAGCCCGTGCGATGGCGCCTCGGAGATGCGGACATTACGCGGGATTACGGTCTCGTAGACCTTGTCGCCGAAATGACCCCGCACATCGGCGGCAACCATCTCGCAGAGATTGTTGCGCCGGTCGTACATCGTCAGCAGCACCCCTTCGAGCGTAAGTCTCGGGTTCAGCGCCTGCCTGACCCGCTCGATCGTTTGCAGCAGCTGCGCCAGCCCTTCGAGCGCGTAAAACTCGCATTGCAGCGGCACGATCACTCGATCAGCGGCGACAAGAGCATTGATCGTCAATAGATTCAGAGACGGCGGGCAATCGATCAGCACATCGTCGAAGTCGCCGACGCGGCTACGAATGGCCCGCGATAGCAGGAATTCCCGGCGGTCGCGGTTGACGCTTTCGAGCTCTGCTCCGGCCAGATCCGGCGACGAGGGCACCAGCGACAAATGCGGCACCGCGGTTTCGATGATCGCCGTGTCGAGTTCGTCCTCCCCGAGCAAGACCCCGTAGCTGGTCACGGAGCGCCTGTCGCGCGGTATGCCGAGCCCTGTGCTTGCGTTCCCTTGCGGATCGAGATCGATCACCAGAACGCGGCGGCCAACCGCCGCCAAGGCGGTGGCCAAGTTGACTGCGGTCGTGGTCTTGCCGACACCGCCCTTCTGATTGGCGACGGCGATGATGCGGGCGCGGCGCAACCCATTGGGAACTCGCGCTATCTGCTCAGCGATGAGGTTCACGGGCGACCTGATCCAAGGAGAGGACGACCCCGCGGGGGTCGGAGCGACTGCGGTGACAAGATGCCGCGATTGTCCAGTCTCGCCGCGCCGCGGTCAATTCCTCCTCGACCCGCGCGCCTTTTAAAAACAAGCAGCGTGTTTTGCCACCGATAAACCGTTCCGATAGCGAGAGAAGCTGGTCGAGCGGCGCGCAGGCGCGGGCGCTCACAACGTCGAAGATTTGAGCCGGCACCGCGTCGATTCGCGCGGTTCGGATTTCCACCCGCGAATCGGTTATCCGCGCTGCTTCGCGCAGGAACGTGGCCTTGCGCACATCTGCCTCGATCAGCGTGACCCTCGGCACTCCGAGCATCGCGAGGACCAAACCGGGAAAGCCGGCGCCGCTGCCGAGATCGACCAGCGTCTCTGCCCCGGCCGGGAGGTAATCCAGCAACTCCGCCGAATCCAGGAAATGCCGGCGCCAGATATCGTCGAGCGAGTCTCTGCCGACCAGATTGATCGCCGGGGACCAGCGCCGCAAGAGGCCGGCATACGCTTCGAACCGAGCCAGTGTTTCACGTGAAACATTGGTAAGCGCGGCGAAGCCGGCGGCGTCGAGCAGCGGTTCCTTCGATCTCACGCCGCCTGCGGGGCTGGCCGGCGCTTCACATATTGCAACAGCGCCACAAGCGCCGCCGGAGTGACGCCGGAGATCCGCGCCGCGGCACCAAGCGTCGCCGGCCGCGCCGCCGCGAGCTTGCTGCGGACCTCGGCCGAAAGACCGCCAACGGCTTTGTAATCGAGCCCGCCGGGCAATTCCAAAGCCTCGTCGCGCCGGAAAGCGGCGATATCGCGCGCCTGCCGGTCGAGATACCCCGCATACAGCGCATCGATTTCGAGCTGCTCCGCGATCGCCGGAGCGATCGTGCCCAGCTCCGGCCAGATTGCGGCCAACCGCGCCACATCGGTTCCGGGATGCGCCAGCAACTCGGCGGCAGAGCGCGGTACCCCGTCGGCATTGACCTCGATTCCCCGCCGGCGCAGCGCGGTCGGAGACATGCGCAGCTCCGACGCCCGCTGGCGCGCCGCATCGAGCGCTGCCATCTTGGCTCTGAAGGCCGCCGCCCTCTCCGATCCCACTGCGCCATGACGCGATCCGATCGGGGTCAGCCGCTGGTCGGCGTTGTCGGCCCGCAAAATCAGTCGGTATTCCGCGCGCGAGGTGAACATGCGGTATGGCTCGCTGGTGCCGCGGGTCACCAAATCGTCGATCAGCACCCCGATATAGGCGTCGGCCCGGTCAAGAACGAGCGGCGGCGAGCCGGCGGCCGAGGCGGCGGCATTGATCCCGGCGATCAGCCCTTGCGCCGCCGCCTCTTCATATCCGGTCGTGCCGTTGATCTGACCCGCGAGAAACAACCCCGGCACGCGGCGCGTTTCCAGAGTTGCTCGGAGTTCACGCGGATCGACGTAATCATATTCGATCGCATAGCCGGGCCGGAGCATCCCGGCGCGCTCAAGGCCAGGAATCGTGCTCAAAAACGCTTCCTGCACCTCCCGGGGCAAGGAAGTCGAAATACCGTTTGGATAGACGGTGTCGTCGTCGAGCCCTTCGGGCTCGAGAAAGATCTGGTGGCCGGGTCGATCAGCGAAGCGGACGACTTTGTCTTCGATCGATGGGCAGTAGCGGGGCCCGGTCCCAGTGATCTGGCCCGAATAAAGCGGCGATCGGTCGAGACTACCGCGGATCACCGCATGCGTCGCCGGCGTCGTCGTGGTTATGTGACAATTGATCTGCGGTGTCGTGATCCGCTCCGTCATAAAGGAGAACGGCACCGGCGGGTCGTCGCCCCTCTGCACGTCGAGAGTCGCCCAGTCGATCGTCTTCCCGTCGAGCCGCGGCGGCGTCCCGGTCTTCAGTCGGCCGAGACGAAAGCCGCAGCGTCGCAGCGTCGCGGACAGGCCCAGCGCCGGCGCCTCGCCGACCCGGCCGGCCGGGATCTTCTCGTCGCCGATATGGATCAAACCGCCGAGAAAGGTTCCGGTGGTCAGCACCACCCGGCCGGTGGTCAGCCGGCGCCCGTTATCGAGAACGAGCCCGGATACCCGGCCGGCCGCATCGAGCAGCAGGTCTTCGACGACGCCTTCGAGGATCGTCAGGTTATCCATCTCGGCCAACAAGGCCTGCATCGCGGCCCGATAAAGCTTGCGGTCGGCCTGCGCCCGCGGGCCGCGCACCGCCGGTCCCTTGCTCCGGTTTAGCATCCGGAACTGGATGCCGGCGCGATCGATCGCCCGACCCATGACGCCGTCAAGCGCGTCGATCTCCCGGACCAAGTGCCCCTTTGCCAAGCCGCCGATTGCCGGGTTGCACGACATTTCCCCGATCGTCGCGCGTTTGTGCGTCACCAGCGCGGTGCGCGCGCCGAACCGAGCCGCTGCGGCCGCCGCCTCGCAACCGGCATGGCCGCCACCGACCACGACGACATCGTATTGTTGGTCCCGAGGGGTCATCGCGGCGGAATTTAGGAATGCGGCGCCGCTCTGTCGAGTTTCACGTGAAACATCGCCCGGCTATTTGCCCAGACAGAAATCGGCGAAGATCACGTCCAGCAGGTCCTCGACATCGACCCGGCCGGTGATGCGACCGAAGCTGCGCCAGGCGAGGCGAAGATCCTCGGCGCGCAATTCCGCCAGCCCGGCATCGAGTGAGCGGCGCAATGCCTCGACGGCGGCTTCCAGCGCCTCCCGATGGCGGGCGCGGGTCAACAGCGGCGCCTCGACCTGGTATCCTTCGGCTATACGTTCCGCAAGGGTTTGTATCAACTCCGGCAACCCCTCGCCGGTCAGTGCCGACACGGCGAGCGCTTCCTCCGGCAACCGTGTCCGATCCGCCAATAGGTCGACTTTGTTCGCGATGAGCAGCGTTGCCGGTCCCGGCCAGGCGGTGGCGCCATGAGCATCCTCCGGTCGTCGCGCATCGAACACGAACAGCCGCAACTCGGCCGCTTCAGCCCTGGCCAGCGCTCGGCGTAGCCCCTCCTGCTCGATCGCATCGCCGCTCTCTCGCAACCCCGCGGTGTCGGCGAGCACGACCGGATAGCCGGCGAGGTCGACCGCAACTTCGATCACGTCGCGGGTGGTGCCGGCGACCGGCGAGGTGATCGCCGCCTCGCGTTGGGCCATTTGGTTCAGCAAACTGGATTTCCCGGCATTAGGCGGCCCGATGATGGCGACCGCGATGCCGTCGCGCAACCGCTCGCCTCGGCGCCCGTCGGCGAGATGCGCTTCGATTTCTCGGACCAATCCGAGGGTGTCGCGGCTGACCTGCGCCTCGATTTCCGGCGGCAGCTCCTCATCAGGAAAGTCGATTGCCGCCTCGAGATGCGCCAACAGCCGCAACAGCCGCTCGCCCCAGCCGCGATAGAGCTCGCCGAGGGAGCCGTCGAGCTGGCGCAGCGCCTGGCGCCGCTGCGCCTCGGTCTCGGCCGCCGCCAGATCGGCGATTGCCTCGGCCTGGGTCAGGTCAAGCTTGCCGTTCTGGAAGGCCCGCCTGGTGAATTCGCCCGGCTCGGCCAGGCGCAGGCCGCGCCGGCGCAGCACGCCAAAAACCGCCGACAGCACGGCGCGGCTGCCATGCAGATGCAATTCGGCGACATCTTCGCCGGTCGCACTGTTCGGTGCCGGAAACCACAGCGCCAGCCCATCGTCGATCGCCTCGTCGCTATCCGGATCGCGAAACCGCGCGTGCATCGCCCGCCGCGGCTGCGGCAGTCGGCCGCCTAGCGCTTGCAAGGAGCGGCCGGCCTCCGGTCCAGAAATCCTGACGATTGCGATCGCGGCCCGCCCGGCGGCCGTCGCCGGCGCGTAGATCGTGCCGAAGCCGGGTGCCGCGGCGTTCAGTGCTTTGGCGGCAGGTCTTCCGGCTGCAACATCAGACGCTGGACCCGCCCGCCGTTCTTGACGTGAGTCTCCAGAATCTCGTCGATGTCGGCCGTGTTCTCGTAGCGGTACCACACGCCCTCAGGGTAGATCACCATGTTGGGGCCGAACTCGCAGCGGTCAAGGCAACCGGCCGCGTTGCAACGGATGCTCTCGATCCCGAGCTGCTTCGCCTTTTCGCGCATATAGCCGCGCATCTTCTCGACGCCGCCGGCCGACGCCGCCCGGGCACTGCACGAGCTGCGCGGATGTCCGTCCGGCCGCACATTGGTGCAGACGAAGATATGGTGCTGGTAAAACAGCTCCGGATCGGCCGGCTTATCTGCCATTCATGTCTCCCTCAAAGCAACGGCGGAGCGCCTCTCGCAATCCGCCGTTCCGCTTCCAAGATGGGTGAACCGTAACCTGTCGCGCCGTGGGCGGCAACAAAGGAGCGCGCCGATGTCACCCCCAAATCAATTGGGCAAGAACCGCCTCGGCGCCGAAACCAGCCCCTATCTGCTGCAGCACAAGGACAACCCGGTGCATTGGCAGCCTTGTGGGCCCGATGTCTTGGCGGCCGCCAAGGCGGAGGACAAGCCGATCCTGCTGTCGGTCGGCTATGCCGCCTGCCATTGGTGCCATGTCATGGCGCATGAGAGCTTCGAGAATGCCGAGATTGCG
>DATARH010000303.1:0-27114 GCA_036264235.1 Allostellaceae bacterium | reverse complement strand
ACGTCGCGGAAGATGCGGGCGACGATCGTGTCGTCGGTGATACCGAGCCCGCCGAGCACCTGCATGCTGCGGTCGACGACGCGCCAGATCGCCTCCGAGCAGATCACCTTGGCCATGCTCGATTCGTGGCGGCCGCGTTCGCCCTTGTCCAAGACCCAGGCGGTGTGCCAGATCGCCAGCCGCGCGGTGTGGATGTCCATCTCGTTGTCGGCCAGCATGAACCCAACCCCCTCATGCTCGCCCAGCGGCTTGCCGAAGGCGGTGCGGCGGCGCGCGTAGTCGGTGGCGATGTCGTGCGCCCGCCGCGCCGCCCCGAGCCAGCGCATGCAATGCGTCAGGCGCGCCGGCGCCAGCCGCGCCTGGGCATAGCGGAAGCCTTCGCCGACCCGGCCGAGGACGGCACTCTCCGGCACCCGCACGCCGTCGAGCCGGATCACCGCATGGCCGCCCGCCATATAGGTGTCGAGCGTGTCGAGCACCCGCTCGATGACGATCCCCGGGGTCGACATCGGGGCCAGGAACATCGTCGCGCCGGCTGGGCCGAGCGGGTCGCTGTCGTTCTTCGCCATGATGATCGCGAGGCTCGCGCCGACCGCGCCGGTGATCAGCCATTTCTCGCCGTCGATGATGAAGTCGCCGCGGTTTCCGGCGGTGTCGCGCCGTGCGGTCGTCGTCAGCATCGACGGGTCGGCGCCGGCGCCGGGCGGCGGCTCGGTCATCATGAAGCAGGAGCGGATGTCGCCGGCCGCCAGCGGCCGCAGCCATTCCTCCTTCTGCCGCTCCTCGGCGACCTGCTCCAGCAGGTGCATGTTGGCTTCGTCGGGGGCGAAACAGTTCATCGCGATCGGCCCGAGCGGCGAATAGCCGGCCGCCTCGAACACCACCGCCTTGCCGCGGTGGTCGAGCCCGAGCCCGCCCCATTCGGTGCCGACATGCGGCGACAGAAGGCCGGCGCGCCGACCGAGCGCGATCAACTCGCGGCGGAACTCCTCGGTCGGTCCATGCGCCGTCTGGCGCGAATCGGCGTCCCGCGGCATGATCTCCTCGCGAACGAACCGCTCGGTTCGCTCCTTCAGTTCGGCGATGTCGTCGGGGATCGAAAAGTCCATGCGCCCGCTCCGCGTTTCAATTGGCCCGGCATCGTTGAGCCAGGCCCCGAATACGGTCAAGCGAGGGGCCGCCCGGCAGGGCTAAATCCGCACCGTGCTGTTTAACTCCTATTCCTTCCTGTTTCTGTTCCTGCCGGTGACATTGGCCGGCTTTTTTGCGCTGGGCCGGTTCGGCGGGCGCGCCGCCGCCGCATGGCTGACCCTCTTGTCCCTGGTCTTTTACGCTTATTGGGATGTGCGCTGGCTCGCGCTGCTACTCGGCTCGATCTTGGTCAATTACGCGGCGGGCCGGGCGCTTTACGAGCTGCATCGCCGGGAATGCCGAGCTGCGAAATCCGCGCTCCTGATGGCAAGCGTTGCTGCCAATCTGGTGGTGCTCGGCTACTTCAAATACACGGACTTTCTGCTGGGGTCGCTCGGGGAGGTTTTTTCGGCGGGTTGGCAGCCGCTGCACATCATTCTGCCGCTTGGGATCTCGTTCTTCACCTTTACCCAGATCACGTTTCTCGTCGATGCCGCGCGCGGCGAGGTCCGGGAGTTCGATCCCGTCCATTACGTCCTGTTCGTTTCGTATTTCCCGCACCTGATTGCCGGCCCGATCTTGCACCATCGGGAGATGATGCAGCAGTTTCGGACACCCTCAACGTATCGGCCGCTGGCCGAGAACTTTGCGGTCGGATTGAGCTTTTTTGCGATTGGACTGGCCAAGAAATGCATCCTGGCAGACGGGTTTGCGCCCGATGCCGCGCAGGCATTCGACATCGCACAGCACGGCGGTGTACCGTCGCTGCTGATCGCCTGGAAAGGCGTACTTGCCTACACGCTGCAGCTCTATTTCGATTTTTCCGGTTATTCCGACATGGCGGTTGGGCTGTCGCGCCTGTTCGGGATCAGGCTGCCGTTCAACTTTGCCTCGCCCTACCAGGCGACAAACATCATCGATTTCTGGCGACGCTGGCACATGACGCTGTCGCGCTTTCTGCGCGACTATCTCTACATCCCATTGGGGGGCAGCCGCTGCGGCCCGACGCGGCGCTATGTCAACCTGATGCTGACGATGCTGTTGGGCGGCTTATGGCATGGCGCCAACTGGACATTCGTGGCGTGGGGCGGTCTGCACGGGCTGTACCTGATCGCAAACCATGGCTGGCGGGCGGTGAAACCGCGCGGACTGCTTGAGCGCCTGCCCGGCGGCTTGCGGCGCTGCGTAGCAACGGCACTGACCTTTGCCGCTGTTGTCGTGGCCTGGACTTTTTTTCGCGCCGCGGACATGGGGGCGGCGGCGCGGATGCTGGAGGCGATGTCGGGCATTGTCGATCCGACCGGCCCGCTTGCTGTTGCCGCAGGCGGTCGATTCACGACGCTGCGCTACCTCGCCGGTTTCGCGATCGTCTTCTTGCTGCCGAATTCGCAGGCGCTGATCGAGGCGAACCTGCACCGGGTCGATGATGCAAAGAGCAAGCTGGGGATGACGCTCGCTCGGCGCGGCAGTCTTGGTTGGGGTGTGGTTATGGGGATGCTCGCGGCGGTTTCGATCGCGACGTTCAGCCAAGTCAGCGAGTTTCTGTATTGGCGGTTCTGAGGGGGGCCCACCGCCCGGCGCAATACTGGCGCTTTCTGGCCGGGTTCGCCGCGACTGTGCCTGTGCTGCTGGGGCTGCTCGCCGCGGTCAACTACGTCGTCGACCCGTTGCACTATTACCGCGGGCTGAACGCGATAAACCCGGTTTTTTTGGGCGCGGAGCTGCAGCGATACCTCAATGTCGGGCTCGCCCGCAATTTCCGCTACGACACCGTGGTGATCGGCTCGTCGGTGACGGAAAATTTCCTGCCGTCTTACCTGGGAAAGTCCTGGGGCGTGCGGGCCATGAAGCTGTCGATTTCCGGCTCGACGTCTTACGAGCAGCGGCTGATCCTCGAACAGGCGCTGCAGACAGGCCAGGTCAGGAACGTGATCTGGGCAGTCGATTTCGGTTTCTATGGAGGTGCCAAGCGGGTGCGCGACGACGAGGCGCCGTTTCCTTATCACATGTATCGGCGGTGGCCGCTTCCGAACTTCGAATATCTGCTCTCGCTGTCCACTCTGAGCTATTCGATCAAGGTTCTGAAAGGCTATGGGGAGACGGATCTGGATACCCTCGAGACATGGTACGGGCGGTTTGAGTTTAGCCGGTCGGCGCTATTGAAGAGTTGGGGTGGCGATTGCGCTCTGTTCGCCCACCCTTACCAGGAGGGTCATTCACATCTGCCGGCAACCGTGGAAACGGAGATGCAGGCGGCCGTGCAGCAAAATCTCAAGGCGGTCGTTATGGCGCACCCGCAGGTTCGGTTTGATGTATTTTTTCCGCCGGTTGCGACGCTGTTCTACATACCCGCCGATGGTGGCAATCTGGTGAATGCGTTGCCGCTGCGGCGCGCCGTCGCCGAGGCTGTCGCCGATCTGCCCAATGTGCGGCTATCCGATTTTCAGACCGATCCCCGGCTGACAGACGCGCTCGACCGATACAAGGACCCGGTGCATTTCGATCTGACGACCACGAACTATATTATGGACGCGTTGCGCGATGGCCGGTATCGCATCCGGGCGGCCGACATCGCCGAAAGCAACCAGCGGCTGATCCGGCACGTCAGCGAATACACGATCTGCCGCGACGGCGAATTGGCGGCGACGGCCCACGCCGTTCGGTCGGCCGACTGAAGCACCGAGCGGCATGGGTCAGGCGCGCAACCGATCCCTTCATCGTCCGTCAAGGCGCGGCCGGGTCGCGGGTCGGGCGGCATTTTGATGTGATTGCGGTCACACGCTCCGCTCCGATCTGCGCTATCCTGCCGCACCGGGTCGCGAAGCGGTCGCCGGCAGCGGGGAGGGATCGACAATGAAGCACACGCGCCTCTGGATCGTGTTGTTGGCCGGGTTGCTGCTGGCCTTGCCGATGCGCTCGGCGGCGCGCGCCGACACTGCGGCCGACGAGGTCAAGTTCCCGGTCACCTGCGGCCCGGCGGCGCAGAAGGCGTTCAGCCACGCGACGTGGATGCTTCACTCGTTCTGGTACCCGGAGGCCGACAAGGCTTTCGCCGAGATCACCAAATCGGAGCCGGGCTGCGCGATGGCCCATTGGGGCGTCGCGATGAGCCATTGGTACCCGCTGTGGTATCCGCCGAACGCGGCCGCGCTGAAGGCCGGCTCGGAGGCGGTCGAGAAGGCGCTGGCGGCGCAGCCGAAGACCGAGCGCGAAAAGGACTACGTCACGGCGATCGCCGCCTTCTACCGCGACAACGACAAGCTCGACCACCGCACCCGGGCGGTCGCCTATGAGAAGGCGATGGAGCAGGTGTATCAGCGCTACCCGGAAGACCGCGAGGCCGCGATCTTCTACGCGCTGGCGCTGAACGCGACGGCGCTCCCGACCGACAAGAGGTTCGCCAACAAGAAAAAGGCCGCCGAGATCCTCAACAAGGTCTTCACCGAACAGCCGAACCACCCCGGCGTCGCGCATTACCTGATCCACAGCGACGACACGCAGGAGCTGGCCGAGGCCGGGCTGCCGGCGGCGATGTGCTACGCCAAGATCGCGCCGGAGGTGCCGCACGCGCTGCACATGCCGTCGCACATCTTCACCCGGTTGGGCCTGTGGCAGCAGTCGATCGAATCGAACACCGCGGCCCATGACGCGGCGGTCGCTTACGTTCGGAAGACGCTCGGCGAGGGCGGCTTCGACGGCGAGACCGTCCACACGATGGACTACCTCGAATACGCCTATCTGCAGCTCGGTCAGGACAAGGAGGCAAAACGGGTCCGCGACGAGCTGCTCGGCTACAACAAGATCGATGGCGCCAATCTGCCAATGGCCTATGCGGTCGCCGCGATCCCGGTGCGCTACGCGCTCGAACGCCGCGATTGGCGCGCCGCGGCGGCGCTGAGCGAGCCGCAAATTTCGGTGCCGCTTGAGAAATTCCCTTGGGCGGTCGCGATGGTGTCATACGGCCGGGCGCTCGGCATGGCCAATACCGGCGACGCGGCCGGCGCCCAGGCAGAAATCACCAAGCTGCAGGCGCTCAAGGACAAGCTGCTGGAGGCCAAGGACACCTACTGGGCCAATCAGATCGAGGTCCAGCGTCTCGGCGCCGACGGCATGCTGGCGCACGCCCAGGGGGATGACAAGAAAGCCGTCGAGTTGGTGCGCGCGGCGGCCGACCTCGCAGCGACGATGGACAAGCATCCGGCGACCCCGGCCGAGGTGCTGCCGGCGCGCGAGCTGCTCGCCGACCTGCTGCTCGCGATCAACGATTCCGCCTCGGCGGCGAAGGAATACGACCGGTCGCTAAAGGCCGAGCCGAACCGCTTCCGCAGCCTTCTCGGCAAGGCCCGGGCCGCGAAGCAGGCCGGCGATCTGGCCGCCAGCCGCAACGCCTACCAGAAGCTGCTGATGCTGAGCAGCCGCGCCGACGGCGACCGGCCGGAGCTGGCGGAAGCAAAGGCCGTCCTGTCGAACTGATCGGAAATCGGCGGGCCTAGCGCGCCGCGCGCCGGGCCCGCTCGCGCCACGCGATGTAGAGGCCCGAGGCGATGACGATTGCGGCCCCGGCCCAGGTCCACGCATCCGGGAAATTGCCGAAGATGGCGTAGCCGAGGATCGTCGTGCCGACCAGCTCGACATAGCCGAGCGGCGCCATTGCCGCCGCCGGGCCGAGCTGGAAGGCGCGGATCACCAGGTAATGGCCGCCGCCGCCGAACAGGCCGAGGCTGAGGAACAGCGCCAGGTCGAGCGCGCTCCGCGGCATCGTGAAGACGAAGGGCAGCGCCAGGCTCATCGCCAGCGAGCCGAACAGCGCGGTGAACATGATCCCGGTCGGCGCGCTGTCGTAGAAGCTGACCCAGCGGGCCGCGATTAGGTACAGCGCATAGGCGCCCGATGAGCCGAGCAGCAGCAACACCGCCGGGTCGTGCAATCCGGTGCCCGGCCGGATCACCAGCAGCGCGCCGGCAAAGCCGATCAGCACCGCGGTCCAGCGCCGCCAGCCGACCGTTTCGTGCAACAGCGGCACCGACAACGCGGTGACGATCAACGGCGAGGTGAAGCCGATCGCAGAGGCGGTGGCGAGCGGCACAACGGGGATCGCAACGACAAACAGCAGATTGCTCGCCAGCATCAGCACCGAACGGGCGATCTGTACCGCCGGCCGCCGCGTTGCCAAGAGGGCGCGCCCATGCCGCGGCAGGAAGACGATCGCCATGAAAATCAGGTGCCCGGTGAAGCGGGCCCAGACGATCTGCGGTACCGGGTATCTCGCGCCGAGATACTTGACCGCCGCGTTCATGAACGGGAACAGCAGCACGCCGGCGCACATCAACAGCGCACCGCGGAGCACCGCGCTCGGCCGCTCGCCGTCCTGCGCCGCGGCGATCGCCATGCGCGCTCCCCTGCTGTTGCCACGAACGGAGTCTAGAGCCGATGGCGGCAGCCGTCGCCGCGCGCCCTGTCGCGCTACATCGGTAGCGGTTCAGTCGGGGGACAGCTCGCCGCGGTGTGGCGCCTCAGGCAGCGTTGCGGCTCGCGTGCTCGATCTCCTCGTACACGCGCTGGGCCTCCTCGATTGCGAGGAACTGCGGTGTCGGATCGAGGGTCGGCGTCCAGATGCCCCATCCCCAACCGGCATAACCCATGCCGAGCCCGCCAAACCGAATGGTTCCGCGCCGATCGCCTCGCTCCTTCAGTTGGATATTCGGCAAGCGGTCGAGGCTGAGCGATGTGACGTTGCCGAAGACGCCGGAGCGGACAATCAGGATGCGGCGGTTGGTGACGGCATACGCCGTGCGGCTGCGCACCCAGGCGTCGAGAATGAAACGCCCGGCAATTATGTAAAGCCCGATCAGCACGAATGGCACGCCCCAGAACCGGAACAACATTGGCGCACCAAGGCTCAGCACCATCGTCTCCCAGAACAGGGCGAAGCCGCCCCAGAGGAGGCTGAACGGGATCAACAAAGCGTCGCGGCTCGTGAACAGCAGGCCCTGCTGCGGTCTGCCGCACCAGAGGAGCTTTTCGCCTTCCAGCAACCGCTCGGATATCGCGTCGGTAATCAACCTTGCCTCGCGTGCCCCATCTCCGGCCAGGATCACGCACTCAAATTGGCGCTTCGTTAAGAAGGCGGCGAGAGCAGCCTCCGGCGTCGCAGTGTGGCATGATCCGTTCAGAGCGGAGGAGAAGCAGAACATGGCGGAGCGGAATCGACAGGTGTTGCTGAAGCGGCGGCCCGAGGGCACGCCGGTACGCGACGATTTCGAGATCGTCGACGCGCCGCTGCCAGAGCCGGCCGACGGCCAGATCCTGGTGCAGGGCATCTATCTCTCGCTCGACCCCTATATGCGCGGCCGGATCAGCGGCCAGCGTTCCTACGCCAAGCCGGTCGGCATCGATGAGGTCGTCGAGGGCCGGGTCGTCGGTCGGATCGCCGCCTCGCGCCATCCCGGCTTCCGCGAGGGCGACTATGTCTTCGGCGGCTATGGCTGGCAGCTCTACAGCGCCGTCGCCGGTGCCGATTGCCTGAAGCTCGACCCGGCCGAGGCGCCGATCTCAGCCTCGCTCGGCGTTCTCGGCATGCCGGGGCTGACCGCCTATGTCGGGCTTTCCGAGATCGGCAAGCCGAAGTCGGGCGAAACCGTCGTCATACCGGCCGCGTCAGGGGCGGTCGGCGCCGTTGCCGGCCAGTTGGCGAAGCAGCAAGGGGCGCGGGTCATCGGCATCGCCGGCGGCGCCGACAAATGCGGCTACGTCAAGAACGAGCTCGGCTTCGACGCGGCGATCGACCACCGCAGCGCCGATCTCGGCGCGGCGCTGGATGCCGCCTGTCCTAAGGGGATCGATGTTTATTTCGAGAATGTCGGCGGCGCCGTGCAGACGGCGGTATTTCCGCGGATGAACGATTTCGGCCGCATGGTGATGTGCGGCATGGTCTCGGAATACAACGACAAGGAGCCACGACCCGGCCCGAACCTGATGAGCGTTGTCAGGAAGCGGATCAAGATTCAGGGGTTCATCGTCAGTGACCAATGGCAGCGCTGGGGCGAGTACCGCGCGCTTGCCGCGCCGATGCTGCGCGCCGGCCAACTGAAATACCGCGAGGACATCGTCGAGGGCCTCGACAACGCGCCGGACGCGTTCATCGGCCTGTTGCAGGGCCGCAATTTCGGCAAGCTGCTGGTCCGTCTCGCCGCCGATCGGACGCGCTGACAGAATGCTCGACCGCCACGGCATTCCGCATTCGGGTGACGACCGCGCGCTGCCGGAACACGAGCGCGCCTTGCTGAACCGCGCTCGCGATATGGTGCCGGCGCTCGCCGAACGCGCGCCGGCCTGCACCGCAGCGCGGACGGTGCCGGCGGCGACAATCGCCGAATATCGCGGCGCCGGCATCCTGCGCATCCTGCAGCCGAAGCGGTTCGGTGGGCTGCAGGGCCGCTTCAGCCTGTTCTCCCGGATCGTCGAGGAATTGACTTATGGCTGCGCCTCCTCGGCCTGGGTTTATGCGGTCTTCGCCGAGCATCAGTGGATCGTCGCCTGTTATCCGGAGCAGGCGCAGATCGACGTCTGGGGCGACAATCCGGACGCGGTCGCGTCGTCGTCGCTGGCGCCGCGCGCCGCCGCCAAAAAGACCGCGGGAGGATGGCGGCTCAGCGGCCGCTGCACGTTTTCGAGCGGCTGCGATTATGCGCAATGGGCGATCATCGGTGCCTTTCTCGGCGAGATGGGCGACCCGCGCACAATCGCCTACCTGCTGGTGCCGCTCGCCGATTGCGAGATCGTCGACGACTGGCAGGTGCTTGGATTGCAGGGCACGGGCAGCAAGTCGCTGGCCCTGCACGACGTGTACGTTCCCGAGCATCGCTGCGTGATGGTCAGCGATCTGTTCAGCGGTGACACGCCGGGCGCAAAGGTGCATCCGAATTATCCGGTGCTGCGGGCGCCGCGCGGCTTCCTGGTGTCTTATTCGCTGCCGCCGGTCGCGATCGCGCTCGGCCACCGCACGCTCGATGTCGTCTGCAAATCACTCGCGGGACGCGTGTCGCGCGGCGTCACCAAGCTGGCAGAGTCCGAGGTTGTACAGATGACGATCGGCGAAGCCTCGGCCGCGATCGACGCGGCGCGCCTGTTGCTGCATCACGGCCGCGACTGGACGACTGACGAGGTCAGCTCCGGCCGCCGCATCACCGAGGCCGAAGCGCTGCGCGCGCGCCGCGACATGGTGTATGCGCAGCATCAGGTCGGCTGGGCGATGGAGCGGCTGCGCGAGCTCTCGGGGGCGCGCTGGCTCTATGACACCGATCCGCTGCAGGAGATGCGCCGCGACGTGATGGCGATCTTGACCCACCACGCCGCCAGCCGCCAGGCCGGTTACGTTCCCTACGGCAAAATGCTGCTTCACTCATAGAGAGAGGTTCGAGAAGGACATGCGACCACACAAAAGCTGGCACGATCTGCATCTCGAGCGGCTTCCCAGCGGCGCCCGCGTCGCCGATACGGTCGCCGGCTTCATCGGCTCCTGGCAGTTCATCATCATCCAGAGCGTCATCTTTGTGATCTGGGTGATCGTCAACACGCTATGGCTGTTCGAGGGCTATCAGTGGGACCCCTACCCATTCATTCTGTTCAACCTGTTCATGTCGGCCGAGGCGGCCTACAGCTCGCCGCTGATCCTGATGAGCCAGAACCGGCAGGCCGAGCGCGACCGCGAGCAGGCGCAGCACGATTACGACACCAATATCGCGGCCAAGGAGGAAATCGAGATGGTTCTGCGCGAGCTCGGCCGCTTGGAGCTCGATAAGCTGGATAAGATCATGGAGCTTCTGCAGGAAATGCGAAAGGTCGGCGCCGCGCCTGCCGCAGTATCGAGCGGTGAAGGATCACCATGAGCTTCGAACCTTCGGACAAGGTACAACGCTTGCAGGAGCGGGTGCAGGCGTTCATGGACGAACATGTCTACCCGGCCGAAAGACTGTTCGAGCGCCAGCTCAGCGAAGCACCGTCACGCTGGCAGATCCCGCCGATCCTGGAAGAGCTGAAGCAGAAGGCGCGCGCCGCCGGCCTGTGGAACCTTTTCCTCCCGGAATCGGAATTGGGCGCCGGCCTGACCAATCTCGAATACGCGCCGCTATGCGAGATCATGGGCCGCTCGCCGATCGCGCCGGAGGTGTTCAACTGCTCGGCACCCGACACCGGCAACATGGAGACATTGGCGCGCTATGCGACGCCGGCGCAGCAGGATCGCTGGCTGAAGCCGTTGCTCGACGGTGAAATCCGTTCCGCTTTCGCAATGACGGAGCCGGCGGTCGCTTCGTCGGACGCGACCAACATCGAGTCGTCGATCCGCCGCGAGGGCAACAGCAGTTACGTCATCAACGGGCGCAAGTGGTGGACATCGGGCGCGATGGACCCGCGCTGCAAGATTTTTATCTTCATGGGCAAGACCGATCCCGAGGCGCCGCGCCACCAGCAGCAATCGATGATCCTGGTGCCGCGTGACACGCCCGGTGTCACTGTGGTGCGGGCGCTATCCGTGTTCGGCTACGACGACGCGCCGCACGGCCATGCCGAGGTCGAGTTCAAGGATGTGCGGGTTCCCGCCGAGAACATCCTGCTCGGTGAAGGACGCGGCTTCGAGATCGCGCAGGGTCGCCTCGGGCCCGGCCGCATCCATCACTGCATGCGGATGATCGGGCTCGCGGAGCGCTCTCTGGAAGCGATGGTGGCGCGGGTGAAGAACCGTGTCGCCTTCGGCCGGCCGCTCGCCGATCAGGGTGTGATCCGCGAATGGATCGCCGATTCCCGGCTCGAAATCGAGCAGGCGCGGCTGTTGACGCTGAAGGCCGCGCATATGATGGATACCGTCGGCAACAAGGCGGCGCAGGCCGAGATCGCGATGATCAAGGTGGCGGCGCCGAAAATGGTGCTGAACGTGATCGACCGGGCGATCCAGGCGCATGGCGGTGGCGGCGTATCGGCGGATTTCGGTCTCGCCTATGCCTGGGCGCGCTCCCGCGTCATGCGGATCGTCGACGGCCCGGACGAAGTGCACAAGCGCGCGATCGCGCGCATTGAACTGAGGAAATGAATCTCGAGGCGGCCGAGCTGATCGACCAGCGGCCGGACGAGCGCCTCGACACCGCCCGGCTCGAACCGTATCTGCGGGCGCATTTGCCAGGCGCGGAAGGCCCCTTGTCAGTGCGCCAGTTCGGCGGCGGCAAGGCGAACCTGACCTATCTGCTGCGCTTCGGTGATTCAGAATACGTCTTGCGCCGGCCGCCGCTCGGACCAATCCCCCCGGGCGCGCACGATATGCGCCGCGAACACCGGGTCCTATCGGTGCTGCACCGCCATTATCCGTTGGCACCGCGCAGCCTGTTGCTGTGCGAAGACGAGAGCATCGTCGGCGCCGTCTTCCAGATCATCCAACGCCGCCACGGGTTCGTGATCCGCGACGACATTCCGGAGCAATTCGCCGGCCGGCCCGAATTGAACCGTCGCATGGGCTTCGCCCTGATTGACGCGCTCGCCGAGCTGCACCTTGTTCCGCCGGCGTCGGTCGGGCTCGGCGATCTCGGTCGGCCGGAAGGGTATGTCGAGCGTCAGTTGCACGGCTGGACCAAGCGATGGCAGGCGGCGCAAGGCGGAGCGGAGGCCGAAGAGGCCGAAGCCGGAATGGCGCCGGTTCTCGACTGGCTGGCCCGCACGCTCGCCGCAATCGGGAGCGACCGCGCTGCTGCATAATGACTACCGCCTCGACAATTGCCTGCTCGATACCGCGGACCCGGCCCGCATCGTCGCAGTCATGGATTGGGACATGTGCACCCAGGGTGATCCGCTCGCCGATCTCGGCTATGTGCTGAACTACTGGGTCGAGCCCGGCGATCAGATCGAGTGGCGCGAGATCGCAGCGATGCCGACTTGGCGCGAGGGCTTCCAGTCGCGCGCCGAGGCGATCCGTCGCTACGCCGAGCGCACCGGCTTCGATGTCGGGGCCGTGGGCTGGCACCAGGTATTCGCGGCCTTCAAGCTCGCCGTGATCATTCAGCAGATTTACATCCGCTGGGTACGCGGCCAAACCCAGGACCCGCGGTTTCGCAGCTATGGCCGACGCGTCCTCGGCCTCGCCGAGAAAGCGCAGCGTCTGATCGCCGCCGGCCGATTGTAGCGTTACAATGATCGAGACCGCGACTCGGGAGGAAACGATGGCTCACACGCTGATCTCATGCGACGACCACATGGACCTCGGGCAGCTCCCGGCGGATCTGTGGACGAGGCGCCTGCCGGCCGAATTGCGCGACCGGGCGCCGCGCGTCGAGGAGCGCGACGGCCAGGCGGTGTGGATCTGCGACGGCAAGGTGTGGGGAACCTGGGGCGGCAAGGCGCCGGAAGGCGGTAATACCCGCGCGGTAAAGCCGATCTACAACGCGTTCGACCGCGGCGGCCTCTACGATCAAAGCGAGCGCCGCCCGGCGGTCGCCGATCTCCGCCTCGCCGACATGGACCGCGATGGCGTCCAAACGCAGGTGATTTTCGGCCCGATCTTTCAGATATCGACCGACGACCCGGTACTGCGCACGGCCTGCTATCGCGTCTACAACGATTGGCTGATGGAATTCTGCGCCGCCGCGCCCGACCGGCTGATCGGCGTGCCGCTGCTGCCCGAAACCGATCCCGTCGCCGCGCACACCGAATTGCTTCGCCTCGCTGCAAATGGAGGCGTGCGGCAGGTCTGCCTGATGTGCGCCCAGGCCAATCCGAAATTCGACGACCCGGCCTGGGAGCCGCTGTGGAGCACGCTGGAGGAGACCGGGATCATCCTCTCCTGGCACATCACGGTGTTTGGGGTGAAGCCGAGCGACCGCGCCGCCGGCAAGGCGGCCAGCGTGTTCGCGAACACCAAAGGCTTCCTAGACAATTTCCTCGAGCCGTTCGTCGACCTGTTCGCCTGGGGCATTCTCGAACGCCATCCGAAGCTGAAGATGGTGATGGCCGAGGCCGGCACCGGCTGGCTGCCCTGGCTCGTCCAGGAATTGGATTACCGTCACTGGCGCCTGTGGGAGGCCAAGGAATTCTGGGGCGACAAGGGCGGCGCCCAGCTCGAGACCAAGCCTAGCGAACTCTTCAAGCGGCAGATCTGGGCGACATTCCAGGAAGACTACGTGGCGATGTCGCTGATCCCGTTCTTCGGTGAAGGGCATCTGCTGTGGGCGTCCGACTACCCGCATCCCGATAGCGTGTGGCCGAACTCGCGCGATGCGATCGAACGTCAGATGCGGAGCCTGTCGCCGGAAATGCGCCGCGCCCTGACCCACGACAACGCAGCCCGGCTCTACGGCCTCGCCTGAGCATCGGGGCAGCGCATGCCGGCTTGATTCACCGGGGCGCATAAACCGGATCGTTCGCGGCGATGAAGCACGTTCTGGCGGCAGTTACCCTGTGGCTCGCACTGGCGCCTGCTGCTGCGGCGGAGCAGAGCCGGCCCGCCGAGCCGAAGCTCGCCGCCGCCGAGACCGCGATGACCTTCGCTTACCGGATGCTCGACCGCCAATTCATTGGCGCTCAGAAATCGGCGTTGGAGGCCAACCAGCGGATTTGGGCACGCGAGCGCGACGCCGGCTGCGGTGACAAATCGGGGCCGCGGCGGACCGAATGCCTCATCGAGGAGACCGAGGCGCGCCGGCGGCTGCTCGACGGCGAGGGCCGGAACGGTCTGAGCGAAGGGCCGAAATTACAGCCGACCTTCTTTCACGAGGCGAAACCCGGCCGGTACGAGATCGCGGTCGCCTACCCGCAGGTCGCCAACGAGCACAATTTCGGCGATGCGACCTTCAGCAAGATCGCGCACGACCTCGTGCTCGGCGACGAGGGGTTGATGCGCGAATACCGGGGCGGTGCCGGCGAAGGGAGCAAGGGGCCGGCGGCTCATTTGGTGACCTACGACCTCGCCTATGTGGGACCTCGTTTGGCCACGGTGATCTTCCGCCACATCTCGACCGGCGGCGGGCTGCCGCATCCGTTCACCGCGCGCCAGACACTGGTCTTCGACTTTTCGCTGGGACGGCCGCTGCGGCCGGAAGATCTGCTGTTCGAGCCGGCCAAAGCGGTCGGGCCGATCGCCGGGTTATGCAAGGAGCGGCTGGAGAAACAGGCAGCGCACGATGGTTGGGCGTTGCAGCCGAAAGCCGACATCCCTCAGGTGGTCAACAACTTCCAGGCTTGGGCTCCGGGGCCGTTTACCCTGGAAATCCTGTTCGACGCCGGCACCATCGCACCCGCTTCGGCCGGCGCGCATGAGTGCCGGATCGATTACGCCGCACTGTTGCGTTGGCTGATGCCGGGCGGGCCGATCCCGCCGAAATAGCCGGAGAAACCCTTCTGTCACCAAGCGATTTCACGGGCGCGGTAATCGACAAAGCCGTGCTTTCCCGAACCCGCCCGATGCTCCAGCACATCGACAATCCCGCGCACGCTTTCTTCGACGGTGAGCGTCGCATGCGGGCCGCCCATATCGGTGCGCACCCAGCCGGGCGCGATCGCCAGCACGGTCACCCGCTTGCCGCCAAGCGAAGCGGCAAAGCTGCGCGACAGCGAATTGAGCGCCGCCTTGCTGGCGCTGTAGAGATCGCTGTAGCTGTCGGTCTTGTTGGCGACGCTGCCGAGCCCGGAACTCATGAAGGCGACGATGCCGCTGCCGTCGCGAACCAGGTCGAGAAAAACCCGGACGAGGCGGATCGGCGAGACCGCATTGGTCAGAAATACGTCGGCCGCCTCGTCGCGGCTGGCATGCGCCGCGTCGCGACGCTCCGGTGGCGAAATGCCGGCATTGACGAAGATGAGATCGAAGCTCTGATCGCCGAGCCGGTGGCGCAACGCCGTCACCGCCGCGTCGTCATTGACATCGACGGTCTCAACCTGCACCGCGCCCAACTCCGACAAGCGATGCCGGCCAGCTTCGTCACGCGCGGTCGCGACGACACTCCAGCCGCGCCGCTGCAATTCCGCCGCGAGCCCCAGTCCCAGCCCGCGCGACGCGCCGACGACAAGCGCCAAACGATCCTCGGCCATTCGTCCTCCTCGCAATCCTGCTCACCGAGCCTTGGACGAACAATCCGCCAAGTGCAAGGATCGCAGCGATGGACGCCCTGGTGACCCTCGCAATTTATGTCGTGCCGTTCTTAGTGCTCGCGGTCATTGCCCGGATGTGGCTGAACCGGCGCAGCGTCGCGCTATCCGACGCACAGGCTGAAGCCGACCCGAACCGAGCAAAGCGCCCGGTCTTTCTGCTCGGACTCTGGCGCGACGGTAAGGACTAAGCGTGCTACACGTCGAGATTGGCGACCGAGAGGGCGTTCGACTGGATGAACTCGCGGCGCGGTTCGACGAGATCGCCCATCAGCGTCGAGAAGGTCTCCTCGGCGTCGTCTTCGTGGTTGACCCTGACCAGCAGCAAGGAGCGCGCGTCGGGGTCGAGCGTCGTCTCCCACAGCTGGTCCGGGTTCATCTCGCCGAGCCCTTTGTACCGGTTCACCTCGATACCGCGCCGGCCGATCTCCATGATCGCCTCGACCATGCCCGAGGGGCCGGTGATCCGGTGGTCCTTGTCGCGCGCCGTCAGCGTGCCGGGTCTCTCATAGACCTCGCGTAATTGCGCTGAGTCACCGTCGAGCCGGCGTGCCTCGCTGGAGCGCAACAGCGCCGCGTCAATCAGCCGGCGCTCGTCAATGCCCTGCCGGGTGCGGGTAAAGACAAGGCCCTCGCCGGCGATGATCTCGCCGCGCCACGGCCCGGCCTCGGGGTCGCCGATCTGGTTGAGCCGCTCGGCGGTGCGGTGTGCCGCCTCGATCGCGCGGTTCGGGTCGTTGAGGATGCTGCCGGACAGCCCCCCGGCGATCGCCGCCTGCTCGACGACATCGATGCTGCCGACCTTGGCGGCGAGCGGCTGCACCCATCGGCGCTGCGTACGAGCCTGTTCCAGCAAGGCGCGCAAGTCGTTGCCGCCGCGCTGACCGCCATCGTGCTGGACGAAGACCGCGTCGCGCAAAGCGGCGTCGACGCAATAGGCTTCGAGAGCAGAATCGTCCTTCAGGTACACCGGCTTCGAATTGCCACGCTGCAAGCGGTAGAGCGGCGGCTGCGCGATATAGAGAAACCCTTTTTCGATCAGCGGCCGCATCTGCCGGAAGAAAAAGGTCAACAGCAGCGTGCGGATATGGCTGCCATCGACATCGGCGTCGGTCATGATGATGATGCGGTGATAGCGGGCCTTGTCGGCCTCGAAATCCTCGCTGCCGATGCCGGTGCCGAGCGCCTGGATCAAGGTTCCGATCTCGGCCGAGCCGAGCATTTTGTCGAAGCGGGCGCGCTCGACATTGAGGATCTTTCCCTTGAGCGGCAGGATGGCCTGGAAGCGCCGGTCGCGGCCTTGCTTCGCCGAACCGCCGGCGCTGTCGCCCTCGACGATAAAGAGTTCGCTCTTCGCCGGGTCCCGCTCCTGGCAGTCGGCGAGCTTGCCCGGCAGGTTCGCCACATCGAGCGCCGTCTTGCGCCGGGTCAGGTCGCGCGCCTTGCGCGCCGCCTCGCGCGCCGCCGCCGCCTCGACGACCTTGGCGACGACCTTCCGGGCTTCGGCCGGGTGTTCCTCGAACCATTGCTGCAGCCGGTCGCCGACAATCGCCTCGATCACTGGACGCACCTCGGACGAGACCAGCTTGTCCTTCGTCTGCGACGAGAATTTCGGGTCCGGCATTTTGGCCGAGAGAATGCAGGTCAAGCCCTCGCGCATGTCCTCGCCGGTCAGCGCCACCTTCTCCTTCTTGGCGATGCCGCTGTCATTGGCGTAGGCGTTGACGGTGCGCGTCAGCGCCGCGCGGAAGCCGGCGAGATGCGTGCCGCCGTCGCGCTGCGGGATGTTGTTGGTAAAGCACAGCATCGTCTCGTGATAGGAGTCGGTCCACTCCATCGCGATCTCGACGATGATGCTCTCGCGCTCGCCCCGGATCGCGACCGGCGCCGGGTGCAGCGGCTGTTTCGAGCGGTCGAGATAGCCGACAAAGGCCTCGAGCCCACCCTCGAAATGGAAGGTGACGGTCTTCGGTTCCACGCCACGCAGATCGGTCAGGATCAAGGTGACGCCGCTGTTCAGAAACGCGAGCTCGCGCAGCCGGTGTTCGAGCGTGGTGAAGTCGAACTCGATGTGGGTGAAAGTCTGCGGGCTTGGGAGAAAGGTGATCTCGGTGCCGGTCTTTAGGCCTTCTTTTTCCAATGCGGGTGACGGACCGAGCTCGGCGAGTGGCGCCTCGGGAACGCCGTCGTGAAAGCGCATGAACCATTCGCGGTCGTTGCGGAAGATCCGCAGGTCGAGCCGGGCCGATAGCGCGTTTACGACGGACACGCCGACCCCGTGCAGCCCGCCCGATACCTTGTACGAGTTCTGGTCGAACTTACCGCCGGCATGCAGCTGGGTCATGATGACCTCGGCCGCCGATACCACCTCTTCGGTGTGAATGCCGACCGGGATGCCGCGGCCGTTATCGGTGACAGTGCATGAGCCGTCGGCGTTCAACGTCACCTGGACCGTATCGCAATAGCCTTCGAGTGCCTCGTCGATCGCATTATCGACGACCTCGTAGATCATGTGATGCAGGCCGGAGCCGTCGTCGGTGTCGCCGATATACATGCCCGGGCGTTTCCGCACCGGGTCGAGGCCGTGCAGCACCTTGATCGAATGCTCGTCATAGTCGCGCGGTGTCACGACAACAGGCTCGTCAACAGGCTTGGATGCGAATGCGTTTGCCATAGGGTTCGGTTGTTGTTTCAGAAATTGGTTTCGGCGAGGACGCCGTCGGCGACGGACAGGAAGCGCGCATCCGGGCGTAGCGATGCGAACAGTGCCGCATCGGTGCCGGTCAGCCACACTTGGCCATCGAGTGCGGCCAGCGCTTCGAACAGCGCGTCGCGCCGAAAGGCGTCGAGATGAGCGGCGACCTCGTCGAGCAGCAAGATCGGCGGCTCGCCGCGGGTCTCACGTCGCAACTGGGCATGCGCCAGCACGATCGAGATCAGCAGCGCCTTCTGCTCGCCGGTCGAGGCGCTTTCGGCGGCGACGCCCTTACCGGCATGGGTCACTGCGAGATCGGAGCGGTGCGGACCCATTCCGGCCCCGCCGGAGAGGGCGTCGGCGCTGCGGCCCGCCGCCAATTCCTGTTTCAGCCGGTCCTCGGCGGCGAGCGCCGGCATCTCCTCAAGCCAGTCCTCCACTGCACCGTCGAGCCGCAGCCGCGCCTGTGGAAACGGCCCCTCGGCCTTGGTACAGGCGCGGTCGAGCCGCTCGACCGCATCGCGCCGCGCTGCGGCGATCGCGACGCCCTTCTCGGCCATCACCTCTTCGAGCGCGGCGAGCCAGGACGGGTCGGCCGGGCCATCGCGCAGCAATCGGGAGCGCTCGCGCATCGCCTGCTCATAGGCGGCGACCCGCCCGGCATGCGCCGGGTCGAGGCCGAGCACCAGCCGATCGAGCAGCCGCCGCCGCCCCACCGGCCCTTCGACGAACAGCCGGTCCATCTGCGGCGTCAACCAGACGACGCCGAGTCGCTCGCCAAGCGCCGCCTGACCCCGCGCGGTCTCGCCGTCGATCCGCACGGCGCGCCGCTCGGCGCCGTCGATGCGGCCGGTGCCGATCGCGACCGGGCCGCGCCGGGTCGAGATCGTCGCCGCGACTCCCCAACCGCTATCGCTGCCATGGCGGTCAACCTCGCCGAGCTTGGCATTACGCAAGCCGCGACCAGGCGACAGGAACGAGATTGCCTCCAACAAATTGGTCTTGCCGGCGCCGTTCGGCCCGGTCAGCACCACCGGGCCTGGTTCCAGATCGAGTCTTGTCGAGCGATAATTGCGGAAATCGGTCAGCACCAGCCGAGTCACACCGGGCCGCCCACGATACGGCAAAACAGCCGCAGAATCGACCTGTCCCGCGGGGCTGTAACCGCCATGCTGCGCCGCGGTAAGCATACGATTTATATGGGGTCTGCCGGGCCTGTTTGCCACACGCGCGGCGAGGTTTCCGGCCTTCGCGAACCGCCTCAAACCCGCATCGGCATCAGCACGTAGAGCGCGGTCGCATCGCCGCTGTCGCGCACCAGGGTGGGCGATCCGGCATCGGCCATAATGAAATTGACGTATTCGCCACCGATTTGCTCGGTGATGTCGAGCAAATATCTGGAATTGAAGCCGATTTCGAGCGGCGTCGCCTGGTAGCGCGCTTCCAGCTCCTCGGTGGCCGTGCCGTTTTCCGGGCTCGTCGCCGAGACAGTCAGGTTGCCGCGCTCGATCGACAATTTGACCGCCCGGCTGCGCTCGGTCGAGATCGTCGCGACTCGGTCGACCGCCTCGGCGAATTCCTTGCAGGCGATCTCCAGGATCTTGTCGTTCCCGGTCGGGATGACCCGGTCATAATCGGGAAAGGTGCCGTCGATGAGCTTCGAGGTCAGCGCCGCGTCGCCAACGGCGCAGCGGATTTTGCTTTCGCCGAGCGCGACCTGGACTTCGGCCTCGCCCTCCTCGACCAGCTTGCGCAGCTCGAGCACGGTCTTGCGCGGCACGATCACGCCCGGCATGCCGGCGGCGCCTTCCGGCGCGGTCAGCTCGACCTTGGCGAGGCGATGGCCGTCGGTCGCCACTGCGCGCAACACCGGCACCTCATTGGCCTTGGTTGAATGCAGGTAGATGCCGTTCAGGTAATAGCGCGTTTCTTCGGTCGAGATGGCAAATCGGGTGCGGTCGATCAGCTGGCGCAGCTCACTGGCAGACAGCGAGAAATTGTGCGGCAATTCGCCGGCTGACATGACCGGGTAATCCTCCGGCGGCAGGCAGGCGAGCGTAAAGGTCGAGCGCCCGGACCGGAGCGCCATCTCGTTGCGCCCGCCGACCGCCTCCAACTCGACCTGCGAGCCTTCGCGAAGCTTGCGCACGATGTCGTACAAGGTGTGCGCCGGCGCAGTCGTGTGGCCGTCGCGCTCTATCCGCGCAGGCACGCGCTCGACGATTTCGAGGTCCATATCCGTGGCGCTGAGCGCCAGCTGGCCGCCTTCCGCCCGCAGCAGCACATTTGACAGAATCGGGATCGTGGTGCGGCGTTCGACGACGCTCTGTACGTGCCCCAGCGCCCGCAGGAGGGCGGCCCGTTCGATGGTAAGTTTCATGCTTTTTTACACGCTTAAGTCAGCGGGGATGGAACTCCCATCCGCTGCGCCGGTCCCCTCAGAACAACGCCGGCAGACGGGAACGCATTATACCACGGATGCGACACGCGCCACCCGCATTCGCCGGCCGCCGAAACGGCCCTAGCGCGCTACGCCTGTAGCATCCGGCGCAACAGCTCGACGTCTTCGGCGAGCGCTCGGTCGGTCTCGGTCAACTCCTCGATCTTCTTGCACGCATGCATGACCGTGGTGTGGTCGCGGCCGCCGAATTTGCGGCCGATTTCCGGCAACGAGCGCGCGGTCAGCTGCTTCGCTAGGTACATCGCGACCTGTCGCGGCCGGGCAACGGCACGGGCGCGGCGCGCCGAGGTCATCTCGGCCATCTTGATGTTGAAGTGCTCGGCGACCTTCTTCTGGATTTCGTCGATCGTGACTCGCCGTTCGTTTGAGCGGAGCAGGTCGTGCAGCAGCTCTTGCGCGCTTTCGAGCGTAATCTCGCGCCCGACGAGCTGCATGTGGGCGCAGATGCGGTTCAGTGCCCCTTCGAGCTCGCGGACGTTTGAGACGATCTTATGGGCAAGGAACTCGAGCACCTTCGGCGGCACGGCGACGCCGGAATGCTCGGCCTTTGACTGCAGGATGCCGAGCCGCAGCTCGTAGGTGGTCGGGTGCAGATCGGCGACGAGGCCCCAGCCGAGGCGGGAGCGCATCCGCTCCTCCAGCCCTTCGAGGTCGGAGGGCGATTTGTCCGCCGAAAACACGATTTGCCGGTTCTGGTCGACCAAAGCGTTGAAGGTGTGGAACAGCTCCTCCTGTGTCGAATCCTTGTCGGCGACGAATTGCACGTCATCAACCATCAGCAGGTCGACCGAGCGCAGCTGCTCCTTGAAATCGATCGTCGAGCGATACCGGATCGCCCGGATGAACTGGTACATGAACTTCTCGGCCGACAGGTAGATGACACGGCGGCCGGGGGCCTGGGTGCGGACATGCCAGGCGATCGCATGCATCAGATGGGTCTTGCCGAGCCCAACTCCGCCATACAGGAAGAGCGGATTGAAGGGGACCCCCCGGTCCGCGGCGGCACAGGCATCGGCGACCCGCCGCGCGGCGGCATGGGCAAGTTCGTTCGGCTTGCCGACGACAAAGTTGTCGAAGGTAAAGCGTGGATCGAGCGGCGCCGACAGCAGCCCCTTCTCGTCGCCGATATCGTTCGGCAGCGGCGGCTCGGATGATTCCGAGAGCGCCTCGCCGTTGCCCTCTTCGGCGGTGTCGCCGGCGTTCGCAATCCGAGGCTCAACAATCACCGATATGCGCGTGACAGCCTGGTTCTCGGCGCGCCACGATGCAAGCAGCTGGTCGCTATAGTGAGTCTCGATCCAGTTGCGCAGAAAGCGCGTCGGCACCGCCACGACGCGCTCGTTCTTTTCGGCGCGCTCGATGCTCAACGCAGTGAACCAGGAGCGGAATGCCGTGTCTCCGACGGCCTGCCGCAAGCGCCCCAAGACCCGGTCCAATTCCCCCGTTTCGCCGCTATTCCGCGGCATCACAGCGCCACCGCTTGCCACCCGTGCCCCCCTAGTAAAACGAACTTACCGAGCCACTCACCCCAAAAAATTGTTTGGATTTTATGTAATAAAATGACCTGGCGACAAAACTCGTTCCAAACGTTCGGGCACATGCTCTCTCATCAGCAGCGACGACCTTTGTCGCTACATTGTGCTAGGGCAAAACTACTTTGTCAGCAACTGAGATCTACGCGAAACAGCTGTAAGTTTCGTTTCGCGTGAGGTGACTGTAGCTGATATGGCGGTTTTGTGGCAACAAGACCGAAAGGCGAACGATGCACTATTTTGATCGTCTGATGCGAGGCCGCCACGCTCCATTTGGGAGGGCGCCCGCAAGCGCCTGGAATGGCGCAAAAATCAGAATCAAAAATCAGAGCGCGTTGATGCGGGCGGCAAGCCGCGAGAGTTTGCGGGCGACGGTATTCTTGTGCATCACCCCCTTGGTGGTGGCTCGATGCAGTTCGGGCTGCGCCGTCTGAAATGCCGATTGCGCGGCGGTCTTGTCGCCGGTTTCGATCGCACTCTCGACCTTCTTCACGAAGGTGCGTACCCGGCTCATCCGAGCCCGATTGGTCGCGGTTCGTTTCTCGGTTTGCCGAAGGCGCTTTTCCGCAGATTTGTGGTGAGGCATCGTCGCTCATCGATGGGGGAGTGCGGCTTATATCGGCGCGTATCCGGTGGCGTCAACCATCGCCAGCCCGTTACTGGTTCTTGAAGGCCGGCTTTCGCTTGGCGACAAAGGCTGCCATCCCCTCCTTCTGGTCCTCGGTGGCGAAGGTCGAATGAAAGAGGCGCCGTTCGAAGCGCACGCCCTCGGCCAGGGTCGTCTCGAAAGCGCGGTTAACCGACTCCTTAACCATCATCGCGATCGGCTGCGACATCGCCGCGACCCGCTCGGCGATCGAGATCGCCTCTTCGAGCAGTTTTTCGGGTGGGACGATCCGACTGACCAGCCCGGCGCGTTCGGCTTCGGCCGCATCCATCATCCGACCGGTAAGGCACAGATCCATCGCCTTAGCCTTGCCGATGAAGCGCGGCAATCGCTGCGTTCCGCCGGCGCCGGGCATTGTGCCGAGGTTGATCTCGGGCTGGCCGAAACGGGCATTTTCGGCGGCGATCACAATGTCGCACATCATTGCCACCTCGCAGCCGCCGCCAAGCGCGAAACCGGCGACCGCGGCGACAACCGGCTTCCGGCATTGTCCGACCCGCTCCCAGCCGCGGGTGATGAAGTCCTCGGCATAGGCCTGCATATACGTCTTGTCGGCCATTTCCTTGATGTCGGCGCCGGCGGCAAAGGCCTTATCGCTGCCGGTCAGTACGATCGCACCGATCGCTGGATCACCTTCCAGATCGTCGAAGGCGCCGCCGATTTCGCCGATCAACGCGGCATTGAGGGCATTCAGCGCCTGCGGGCGGTTCAGCGTGATGATACCCACCGCGCCGCGGCGCTCGACCAGGATGTTGTTGTAATCGGCGCTGTTCATGTTGGCCTCCTCGCATCGACGCGGCCGGACTGTGATGGCACTATCGGACCGCCGTCAATGCCGAGGGGAACGCGCTATGGACACGATTGAAGCCGCCGATATCGGCGTCGTCGAGGACCGCTTCTTCACGATCCCCGAATTCCGCCTCTCCGACGGCTCGGTCCTGCCGAACGCGACGATCGCCTACGAGACCTATGGCCGCCTCGCCAACGGCGGCCGCAACGCGGTGCTGATCACGCACGGTTATACCGGTAGCCATCACGCCGCCGGCCGCAATCCGTCCAACGGTAACCAGCCGGGCTCGTGGAATTCGCTGATCGGCCCGGGCAAGCCGATCGACACCGACCGGCTCTTCGTCGTCGCCTCGAACATGCTGGGCTCGTCCTTCGGCTCGACCAACGGCGCCAGCACCAATCCGAAAACCGGCGAACCCTACGGACCGGATTTTCCGAAGCTCTCGATCCGCGACATCGTCGCGGCGCAAAAGATGCTGCTGGACTCGCTCGGGGTTCGGCACCTGGTCGCCGTCGCGGGCCCATCCTATGGCGGTTATCAGGCGTTCCAATGGGCCGTCGCATACCCGGATTTCATGGACGGCATCGTGCCCGTCAATACGGCGCCCTGGGCCTCGGTCAACACCGACAAGCAGCTCGCCGAGATGGAGGCTCGTCTCGCCAGCGATCCGGATTGGAATGGCGGCCGCTATTACGGTACTGGCGAATGCAAGGGTGTACTGACTGAAATCCGCGTCCAGACGTTGAAGCGCTATGGCATCGAGGCGGCCCTGGCGCCGCGCTATCCCGATCCCGAGCGGCGCGAGGCAGCAATCCGCGAACTGGCGGCGAACTGGGCGAAGAATTGGGACGCCAATTCACTATTGATCCTGCGGCGGGCACTGCTCGGCTTCGACACCCGGCCCGATTTCGCGAAGATCAAGGCCAAGGTGCTGTATGTACTGTGCCGCACCGACGCGCTGTTCCCGCCGAAGATCGCGCCCGCGGTCATGCAGGCGCTGGCATCGGCCGGCGTCGAGGCGCGCTATTTCGAGATCGACAGCGAACTCGGCCACACCTCGAGCGGTCCCGAGCACGCCAAATGGTCGCCGATTTTACGCGAGTTTCTGGGGCCGCTGATCGCCCGCGTGGCTTAGTTCGTGCGATCCCGCGGCCGGGCGGCCGCGCTGGCGGGCGGCCCGCCCGGATGTGTCCTCAGCCATTCGACGGCGGCCTTCAGCTGCGCGTCCTCGGGTGTGCCGATAATCTTTGGGTTGATTGGATGATCCGCGGCGCCGGTCACGCTGGCCTTCCCCGGTGCGGCCGCTTCCGGCGAGGTGGCCGCGCCAGCTGCCTTCAACGACCCGAATAGATCGCTTTCATAGGTCACCACAGCATTGGCGACCTGCTGCTCCTTCGGCAGCGTCAGCATCACATCGGGGGTGATGCCGTGGCCCTGAATTGAACGTCCGGACGGGGTAAAGTAGAGCGCCGTCGTCAACCGCAGGGCGCCGCGCCCTTCCAGCGGCAGGATGCTCTGCACCGAGCCTTTGCCGAAGCTGCGAGTACCCATCAGCGTCGCCCGGTGATGATCCTGCAGGGCGCCGGCGACGATCTCCGCCGCCGAGGCCGAAGCGCCATTGATGAGGACCACCATCGGGGTTCCGGGGATCAGGTCGCCGTGCGAGGGCGCATCATAGACGCGATTTTCGTCGGCCTCGCGGCCCCGCGTCATGACGACAGACCCGGAATTGAGAAAATCGCCGGCGACATCAACCGCGCTGTCGAGCAGGCCGCCGGCATCGTTGCGCAGGTCGAGCACGAAGCCGGCAAAGCGGCCTCCGGCGTTTTGGCGCAAGCGCGCCAGCGCGGCCCGCACCTCGTCGGCCGTGTTCTCGTCGAAGGTGCTGATCCGCAGGTAGCCGATATGGCCGGGCTGGAGCGCCGATTTGACAGATTCGACATGGATGATCGCGCGGGTGATCGGCACGTCGAAGGGCGAGCGGTTGGCCCGCGCGACGGTCAACACCACCGGAGTGCCGGGTTTGCCGCGCAGCCGGCGGACGACATCGGACAAATCCATGCCGACCGTCGGTTGACCGTCGGCCTTGACGATGCGGTCGCCAGGCTGGATGCCGGCGGCGGCCGCCGGCGTGCCGTCAATCGCCGAGATGACTTGCGGCACGCCTTCCTCGACCGAGATCTCGATGCCGACGCCGCCGAACTGCCCGCTCGTCGTGGCCAGCAGCTCGCGGTATTCGTTCTCGTCCATGTAGTCGGAATGCGGGTCGAGTTTCGTCAGCATGCCTTTGAGCGCGCCGGCGACGAGCTTGTCCGGGGTAACCGGCACGACGTAGCTCTGCTCGACTTGCCGCATCGCATCCTGAAGCAGGCCTAAATCGCCGCCGGAGCCAGCGGCCGACGGATTGCACCCACTCAGGAACAGCGCGAGCAGCGGCAGTGCGACCCGCAGGGGCACCGGGACCCTTATGTTATGGATTATCCTCATTCCTCGTAATCGGGTTGGCGGCGGGGATGGGCCGCGGCGAAGGCATCCAGCTTCATGCACGTCTCAAAAATCCTCGCGATCGTCGGATAGGACGACATGTTCAGCTGATAGCGCTCGGCATTGACGACTTGCGGCACCAGCGCGATATCGGCCAGCCCCGGTCGGTCGCCGTGACAAAAGCTGCCGGTGCCCTGCGCCGCGCTCAGTAATCCTTCCAAGGCCTCAAACCCGCTCGCGATCCAATGGTTGTACCAGGTCGCGATCGCCGCCTGGTCATGGCCGAGCGGGCGACTCAGATAACGGAGAACCCGCAGGTTGTTGATTGGATGAATGTCGCAGGCGACGACCGCGGCGAGCGCCCGCACCCGTGCCTTGCCGGCGGCGTCGGGGGGCAAGAACGGTGGCTCGGGATGGGTTTCGTCGAGATATTCGATAATCGGCAACGACTGGACCAGAGTGTGCCCGTCGGTTTCCAGCGCCGGGACCAGCCCCTGCGGGTTGATGCCGAGGAACGGCGGCTGCCTTTGGTCGCCACGGCGCAGATGGATGAACGCGTTCTCGTAAGTCAGCCCTTTGAGGTTAAGGGCGATGCGGACGCGGAACGCCGCCGACGAACGGGAATAGCCGTATAGCCGCATATTGCCCACACACCTCGGTCGATCGGGACCGCCGGACCTTACCTCTACGGCGTAGGGACGGGAAGAACGGCCGTCGGCGCTCCGGCAAACGTTACCGGGTCAGTGCCAGCTCGGCGCTGCCGAGCCCGTCGATCTCGATCTGGCAGCGGTCCCCCGGCTCCGGAAATTTCGTCGCGACAATGCTGCCGGTCATCACCACCATGCCGCGTCGCAGCGGTACGCCGTGCTCGGCTTTCTTGTTGGCAAGCCAAGAGAGCGCGTTGAACGGATGGCCCATGACGTCGGCGCCGATGCCGCGGCCGATCTCGCGGCCATTGATCGTCAGCCGCGCCGTCGCCGCGGCGAGGTCGAGCCGTTGCCAATCGGTGACAGGATTGCCGAGCACAATCCCGGCGTTCCAGCAATTGCCGGCGACCAAGGCCGGCGCGTCGATCCGCTTGTAGTCGTGGCAAAGGTCCTCGATCAGCTCGATCGCGGCCATGCAGCTTTCGACCGCGCCGGCTACCCGATCCCGATCGCCACCCTGCGGCAGATCCTCGCCGAGCCGGACAGCAATCTCGGTTTCGATGGCGATCCGGCAGTAATCCTG
>DATARH010000124.1:0-34451 GCA_036264235.1 Allostellaceae bacterium | reverse complement strand
ACCGCGAGGATCTTGCGGGCGCGGCAGCATTCGATCGCGGTCGCGGTCTCGCGGAACGGCGCGTCGGTGGTCCAGGCGGCGCCGCGATAGATCGGCATCGGCAGCTTGCCCAAAGCCTGCATCGCGATCTCGACGAGCCGCCCGTCGGCGGCTGCGTATTCGGCCGGCGGCAGGTAATGGTAGCTCGTGCCTTCGTCGCGCAAGGCGCGGTCGATCACGACAAAATAGGGCGGCGGGCCGTCCTCATGCTCGACCGGGATCGCGATCTGGCCGGCCGATGTCACGCTGATCAGAAACCGACAGCCGGACGCGAACAATTCTTCGGCGAGCAATACCGCAAACGACGCCCCGACGGCGCAGCCGATGATGCCAAACGCGATGCCACCCTGCTCGAATTCGTAAAGATCGGTGTGGTAGCAGGCCCAGAGCGGCGAGCGGCTTGCCCGGCCGGCCCGCATCAGGCTGCGAAGAATGTCGCCATCGGGGTCGAGCACGCAGATTTCGGGGATGTTGCCCGGCGGCGATCCCTTCTGCCGGCGCGCTTCGCGCAGCAGGTTTTCCGGCTCGAACACCGACGGCTCGGCGTAGCGCTTCCCGGCCAGGATCGGCGGCGGTTCTGGGCAGGGATCGTCGGCCATGCGCCGTTGTCAGCGCCGACCCGTCGCGCGTCAAGCGGGACGGATGCGCAACGCGTCCGGGCGATAGAACAAGCCGAGCTTAAGGCTCTCGCCGATGCGCTCGGCCTTGGCGATAAATCGGGCCGCCAGCGCGGGCGCGAACAATTCGGCCGCGGTCTCACGCCACAGCGCCTGCCAGCGATCAAAGAAGCCGGGCTCGATCGGCTGTTTGAAGTGCACAGCCATCGGATTGCCCTTGTAGCGCCCGGTCGTCAGCATCACCGACGACCAGAAATCTTGCAGCTTAGCGAGGTGTTCGTCCCAATCGGCGACGGCGGCGTCGAACACTGGGCCGATCACCGGGTCGCGGCGCGCCTTGCCGTAGAAGTGCTCGACCAGCGCGGCGATCGCGGGTTCGGTGATGCTGTCATAGGGCGCCATGCCGATCAGATGTGTCGGCCGTGAGGCAGCGCCAAAGCGGCAGGAGGACGCAGTCGGTCAGTTCAGCTTGGTCTTGAACTGCTGCAGCATCGCCGCCGCCTGATGACGGGCGGTGCCCTCGGGAGCGCGGACCACGAACTGTTCGAGCGCGCCAACCGACGCCCGCATATTGCCGAGATGGGCATTCAGCAAGCCGGCCTCACGCCACAATTCGGCGAGGTCGGGCGCCAGCATCAGCATCGTCTCGACCGCGCGCAGCGCCTGCTCGTGACGGCCGGCCTGCAACAGCCGCGATTTCAGATTGTTCTGCAGCCGCAGCAGCACGTCCCGGTCGGAAACCGGCGCGTAATGCTCCGGCGTCAGTTCGATCTCCGGGCCAGCGGTCGCCTTCAACAGGTCGCGCAGCTGCGCCGCGCCGCAGGTCGTGCCCCCGTGGAACGGGTCGACAATGATGCGATCGGTGCCATCGGCGAGGCGGATCAGGAAATGACCCGGAAAGGCGAGACCGGCGGCGTCCCAGCCCTGCGATCGCGCCGCATGGAGATAGAGGATGCCGAGGGCAACCGGCAGGCCTTTCCGGCGGTCGACGACCCGCATCAGATTGGCGTTCTGCAGGTCGTCATAGGTCAGCTCGTCGCCGCTATAACCGTGCTTCAGCAGCACGATCTCATTGACCGCCCGCACGCGATCTTCGAGATCGCCGCCGGCCGAGGGATGCCGGCCGACATCCCGGGCAAGCGTGACGAGGTGCTGTCGGTAGCGGGCGAGCCCGACACGCGGCCGCTCGAACGAGGCGAGCGCCAGCGCCGCCTCCCCGATCGGCAGCACCGGCGAGCCCGACGCACCGAGCGCGCGCAGATACTGCGCGCACTGCTCCGGGTCAAAGGCGTCGGGCAATTCCGGCATCGTTGACGATCGGACCTACAATTTCTCCCGTTGGATCGGGGCATTGGGCGCCGCGCTCACTGGCGGCGCTCCGACCCCGATCGAGGACGGCGCCGTCTGCGCCGCTACCGGAATAGCGGAGCGGATGTCCATATAGGAGACGACGCGCCTCACGCCAGGGATGTAACGCGCAATCTGGGTGGCGCGCTCGATCTCCGCCTGCGAGCGCGCCTGACCGATCAGGTAGACCGAATGGTCGCTGGTATCGATCGTGAAATTGGCCGAGCGGATGTCAGGATCGAGGATCAGTTCCGAGCGCAGCCGAGCGGTGATCACCGCGTCTTCCGCCGACGCCATCGTGCCGGTCGCCGGCGAGACCTCGACCTCGTCGTAGACAGCGCGGACGCCCTGGCGCCGGCTTGCGACTCCGGCTGCCTGCGCCTTCATGTCCGGTGTCGGAACCCGGCCGGTCAACAGCACGCGGCCGTCCGAGACGGTGACGCTCACCGGGATCGGCAACGCCGAATTGGCCTGCAGCAGAGCGGTCTCGATGTCAGCCTTTAGCGCAATATCCTGGACGCCGCCCTGGAGCCCGCGTTCCTGAGTTGCTTCGTACCCGACCCCACCGGCGGCGGCCATGCCACCGACCACCGCGACCGCACAGCCGCCCAAACCAAGCGGCAAGGCGACTGCGCCGAGCAATGCAATCCGATGCAGATGCGTCATGGTTGGCCCCCCAGCCCCCACAGATCGAGACATTCTGAGAGCTTCGCCGCGGCCCGCCAAGCACGCGCCGTTCCGGCCCGACCGCATGCCGGCGCGCCCTTGGGCCCGAGTGTCTAGGTTCAATACGAAATCCGTTTGCGCAGACAACGGGTTGCCGGCCGGCGCAGCAAACCGGCAGCGATGGCGCGGCTAGTCGCCATTGCGCCAAGCGTCGGTCAGATGCCGCGGCAGCCGCCAGCCCTCGACCAGCATTACGTCGAATCGCAGCGCCAGATCGGCAAGGTCAGGGCGGCCGGCCAGGAACGCCTCTGCGGCGTGGGCGATACGCCGCCGGTGGCGCGGCATGATTGCGGTGATCGCGGTCGCGAAATCGGGCCGCTGCTTGACCTCGATCACCGCGAGCACCCCGCCGCGGCGTGCGAGGATGTCGATTTCGCCGACCGGGCAGCGCCAGTCGCGGGCGAGAATACGCCAGCCGCGCAGGCGCAGATGCGAGCGGCAGAGCAATTCGGCGAGGCGCCCGCGGCGCTCGGCCTGGCGTCGGCGCGCGGTGCTGCTGCCCGACCGGGACTTCACTTGTTGCTCTGCTGCAAGGCAAGCGCCCGCCGGTACAGCGCCTGTCGGCCGAGACCGGTTTCCTCGGCGAGCTCGGCGACCGCGTCCCGCAAGCTGCCGCGGCCAAGCCGTTCGCGCAGGAGCGCCTCGATGTCGACGGCCTCCGCCGGCTGCGCCACCGGCGGGCCGATCACGGTCACGACCTCGCCGCGCGGCGGACTGGCGGCGCGGTAGTGCTCGGCGAGCATCGACAACGTGCCGCGCCGCACCTCCTCGTGGCGCTTGGTCAACTCGCGGCAGACTGCCGCGTCGCGCTCACCCAGCACCGCCGCCAGATCGGCGAGGCTAGCGGCAAGCCGCGATGGCCCTTCGAACAGGATCAGAGTCGCGTCGATGCCTCGCCATTCCGAGAACAACCGCCGTCGCGCCGATGATCGCGGCGGCGGAAAGCCAGCGAACAGAAACCGGTCCGGCGGCAGTCCGGACAAGGTGAGCGCGGTCAGCGCCGCCGAGGGGCCGGGCGCGGCCGTTACCGAGAATCCCTCGGCCAGCGCTGCCCGCACCAGCTTGTAGCCGGGGTCGGAAACCAGCGGCGTGCCGGCGTCGGAGACCAAAGCGAGCCGCTCGCCGCGACGCAAAGCCTCGAGCACCCCAGGCCGGACCCGGTCGGCATTGTGGTCATGGTAGGGGAATAGCGGCTTGTCGATCCCGAAATGCGCCAGCAGCCGCGCCGTGACCCGGGTGTCTTCGCACAGGATGCGATCGACGCCGCGCAGCACCCAAAGGCCGCGCAGCGTAATGTCGCCAAGGTTGCCGATTGGCGTCGCGACCAGATGCAGACCGGGCGCCAACTCGTGCGGGGCTGTCCAGACACTTGCCTGCGCGATCTCCAATTTCGCCTTCTGCGCGAGTTGCGGCGCCTCGGGTTTACTTGACCGCGTTCGCCGTTTAGGGTCGCGCCGCGCCCCTTCACCGTTTCCGGAGTCCCCTTTTGCCGCGCTGGTTTTGTCCCGCGTCCGCTTCACGATTGGCTGCCTTCGCTGTGGCCGCAACGCTAGTCGGTTGCGGCGCCCCCCCAAAGACAGTATCGGCACCGCCGCCGCCGCCGCAATCGCCCAAAGCCGCGCCGGTCGCGCCGGTCACCGGGACCCCGCTGGGACCACCGACGGGTGCCGGTCCGGTCAAGGTCGCGCTGCTGGTGCCGCAATCCGGACCCAATGCCGATCTCGGCAAGTCGATGCTCGAAGCGGCGCAGCTGGCGCTGTTCGAAACAGGCGGCGACCGGCTGACCCTGGTGCCGCGCGACACCGGCGCCACGCCCGAAAGTGCCGCCAATGCGGCGCGCGCGGCGATCGGCGAAGGCGCGAAGCTGATCCTCGGGCCGCTGCTCGCCGGCGAGGTCGAGGCGGTCAGGGTGCCGGCGCAGGAAGCGCATGTCCCGGTCATCGCCTTTTCGACCGCGACGCAGCTTGCCGGCGGCAATATTTTCCTGATGGGCTTCCTGCCAAAGCAGGAGGTGCAGCGCGAGGTCGGCTTTGCCCGCGAGCGCGGCCTCCAGCGCTTCGCCGCGCTGGCGCCGAACACCCCCTACGGACATCTAATGGGCGACGCACTGCGCGACGCCGCCACTCAAGCCGGCGGCACCATCGCCGATATCGAATACTTCGACGCGCGCGCCCCGAATGCCGTGGCCGTCGTCCAGCGCCTCACAGGGAGGGCGCCGACAGCCGGCGTGACCCCGGCGGGCGGGCCGGCGGCCCAGCCCGGACCGGTCGGCGGCTTCGACGCGCTGCTGTTGCCGGAGGGCGGCGACGTCTTGAAAGGCCTAGCGCGGCAGGTACGGCAGGCCGGTCTCGATCCGGCACAGGTCCGGCTGCTCGGCAGCGGCTTATGGGACGACCCGGCAAGCGCCGGCGAGCCGGCGCTGCTCAGCGGCTGGTTCGCGGCTTCGCCGCCCGAGGCGCGGGCGCAATTCGATCAACGCTTCCGCGCCACCTACGGTCACCCGCCGCCGCGGCTTGCCTCGCTGGCGTTCGATGCAGCGGCGCTGGCGGCGGTTTTGGCGAAGAGCGGCGGCCCCGACCCGTTCACCCCCGACGCGATCCAGAACCCGCGCGGCTTCGCCGGGGTCGACGGGCTGTTCCGCTTCACCGCCGATGGGTTGGTGCAGCGCGGCCTCGCAGTGCTCGAAGTCGGGCCGCAGGGCAACACCGTCGTCAGCCCGGCGCCGGCGAGCTTCTCCGACCTGACGTATTAAACGGATCAGGCGAGCAGCGCCGACAATACCGCGTTGAGGCGTTGCCGGCCGGCGCCGGTCGCGGCGAGCCGCTCGCGATCCAGCGCCAGAAAACCGCCCTCGATCAGCCGCGGCAACGCGGCGCCGAACAAGCTCTCGATGTCCTGCTCGGCGAGTGTTTCGATCCGGGCCAGCGGCACGCCCTCGGCCAGACGTAACCCCATCATCAGCATTTCCTCGAGCGCGGTTTGCGGCGGGATTTCGCTAAAGGCTTCGAAGCCGCCGCCAGCATCGACCGCGTCGAGCCAGGCCTCGGGGGCGCGGCGCTGCTGTGTGGCAATTTTGCCGCCGAGGCGGCTCACCCGGCCGTGCGCACCCGGGCCGATACCGAGGTAGTCCTCGTAGCGCCAATAGGCAAGGTTGTGCCGGCATTCGCCGCCCGGCCGGGCGTGGTTTGAGATTTCATAAGCGGGAAGCCCGGCAGCGGCGAGCCGCTGCTGTGTGGTTTCGTACAGGGTTGCCGCGCTTTCCTCGTCCAGCACGAGAACTTCGCCGCGGGCGGCACGGGTGCCGAACGCGGTGCCCTGCTCGATCGTCAGCTGGTACAGCGACAGGTGGTCGCCGGCGAGGTTAAGTGCTTCGGCCAGTTCCTCGTCCCAAGCCGCGGCGGATTGGCCGGGCCGGGCGTAGATCAGGTCGAACGAATAGCGCGCGAAATGCTCGCGGGCGAGTGCAATCGCGGCGAGCGCCTCGCCCTTGTCGTGGCGCCGGCCGAGAAATTGCAATGCCGCCGGATCGAGCGCCTGGACACCAAGCGACAGGCGGTTGACCCCGACCGCGGCGAAACCCTGGAAACGCTCGGCCTCGGCCGAGTTCGGGTTGGCTTCCAGCGTGATTTCGAGATCGGGCGCCGTCGGCCAATACGTCCGCACGCGCTCGATCAGCGCGGCGACGCTCTCCGGCGGCATCAAGGACGGGGTGCCGCCGCCGAAAAAAATCGAAACGGCCTCCCGTTCCGGCGCCAGTTCCGCCTGCCGGTCGAGATCGGCGAGCAATGCCCGGGTCCAGCGGCCCGCATCGATGCTGTCACGAACATGGCTGTTGAAGTCGCAATACGGGCATTTCGAGCGGCAGAATGGCCAATGGATGTAGACCGCGAGCGGCGGCAACTCAGAGCGCGAAGCAGGCCGCAACGAGTTTCTCGAAGGCGCGGGCGCGGTGGCTGATCCGGTGTTTGAGGCCTGGGTCGAGCTCGCCGAAGGTTTCAGAATAGCCATCGGGGATGAATATGGGGTCGTAGCCGAAACCGCGCGTCCCTCGTGGCGGCCAGGTCAGCCGGCCGTAGACCTCGCCGCGGAAATTCTCGATATGCCCGTCAGGCCAGGCCAGCGCCAGCACCGCCACGAAATTGGCGCTCCGATCCCTGTCACCAAGCTCGCGCTGCACCCGCTCCATCGCGACCCGGAAATCCTTGTCCGGCCCGGCCCAACGCGCCGAATAGATGCCCGGGTCGCCGCCGAGCGCCGGCACGACCAGCCCGGAATCGTCGGCCAGCGCCGGCAAGCCGCTTGCCTCCGCAGCGAGCCGCGCCTTCAGCTCGGCGTTTTCCTCGAAGGTGGTGCCGGTCTCCTCCGGCTCCGGCAGGCCGAGTTCGCCGGCGCCGACCGCCTCGACGTTGAACGGCGATAGCAAATCCGCGATCTCGACGATCTTGCCCGGGTTGTGGCTGGCGATGACCAGCTTGCCGCCGGAAAACTGCCGCGACATGTCAGAGGCCTAGCGCCTCGCGCTGGCGGCGGGTCAGTTCGGCGATGCCGGCGCGGGCCAGCGACAGCATCGCATTGAAGCTCGTCTCATCAAACGGCGCACCTTCGGCGGTCGCCTGGATTTCGACGATGCCCCCCGACCCGGTTAGCACGAAATTGGCGTCGGTCATCGCCGCCGAATCCTCGGGGTAATCGAGGTCGAGCACCGGCGTCCCCTCGAAAACGCCGCAGGAGATCGCGGCGACGCTGTCGTGCAGCGGCATTTCCGGCAGCAGCCCCGCGGTGACGAAGCGCTGCAGAGCCTGGTACAGCGCGACATAGCTGCCGGTGATCGCGGCGGTGCGGGTGCCGCCATCCGCCTGGATCACATCGCAATCGATGCGGATTTGCCGTTCGCCCATCGCCGCGAGATCGGTCACCGCGCGCAGGCTGCGGCCGATCAGGCGCTGGATCTCCTGGGTGCGGCCGCTCTGCCTGCCACGCGCCGCCTCGCGGTCGGTGCGAGTGTTGGTCGAGCGCGGCAGCATGCCGTATTCGGCGGTGACCCAGCCGCGCCCGGTATTCCGCAGGAACGGCGGCACCCGTTCTTCGACGCTGGCGGTGCACAGCACATGGGTGTCGCCGAATTTGGCCAGGCAGGAGCCCTCGGCGTGTTTGCTGAACCCCGGCTCGAGGATCACCGAGCGAAGCGCGTCGGGGGCACGCCCGGATGGGCGCATAATCAGCTTCCCTCGAAGAGGTTGCCTTGGCCGATCGGCGGCACCGAGCGGCGCACCGGCCGGCGCGACCCGCCGGCGATCACGCCGACCTTGCCGTCATAGAATTCGAGTTCGAGGGCGGTGTTCGGCCGGACCTTGATCGCATCGGTGACGACCCGCTCGCTGCTGTCGCGCACCACGACATAGCCGCGCGCGAGCAGGCTCTCGTGCCGCTCGGAATGGGTCGCGAGGCGACCGGCGAAATTGTCGAGACCGTCGCGCTTCCCCGCGAGACAGCGACCGAACGCGGCGGCGAAGCGCCCGTCGCAATCCTGCAGGCGCTCACGGGCGCGGCCGATATCGGCGGCGAGCGCAGCTGGACGCAAGCCGGCGGCGGCGAGGTCGAGCCGCTGCCGCGCCGTCGCGAAGCGTCCGCCGATCGCCAGGCGCAGCCGTTCGGCGCGGTCGTCGAGCCGCTGCGCCGCGGCGCCGAGCAGGTCGCGCGGATCGGGGAGGCCGCGGCCGAGCCCCTCAAGGCGCAGCCGCCGCTCGGACAAAAATCGCGACAGCCCGCCGGCGAGCCGGCCGGCCTTACCGCCCAATTCGGCGACGAGATCGAGCCGCACCGGCACTGCCATCTCGGCCGCCGCGGTCGGCGTCGGGGCGCGACGATCGCTGGCATGGTCGATCAGTGTCGTGTCGGTCTCGTGGCCGACCGCCGAGATCAGCGGGATCGCCGAAGCCGCGGCGGCGCGGACGACGATTTCCTCGTTGAACGCCATCAGATCTTCCAGGCTGCCGCCGCCGCGGGCGACGATTATCAGATCGGGCCGCGGCACATTGTTTTTCCCTTGCCCGCCCGCCGCGATTCGATTGAAGCCGGCGATCGCCGCCGCGACCTGCTGCGCCGCGCCCTCGCCCTGCACCGCCACCGGCCACAGCAGTACCCGGCGCGGGAAGCGGTCGGAAAGCCGGTGCAGGATATCGCGGATCACGGCCCCCGTCGGGGAGGTCACGATGCCGATTACCTCCGGCAGGAACGGCAATTTCTTTTTGCGCTCGGGAGCGAACAGGCCCTCGGCGGCGAGGCGCAGTCGTCGGTCTTCCAGAAGCTTCAGCAGCGCGCCCTTGCCGGCAAGTTCGATGCTGTCGATGATGAGCTGGTATTTCGAGCGGCCGGGATAGGTTGTCAGCCGCCCATTGCAGACCACCTCCATTCCATCCTCGGGCTTGAGCGCCAGCCGGATCGCGGTCAGGCGCCAGCACACCGCGTCGATGACGGCATCGGCGTCCTTCAACGCGAAATAGCAATGCCCGGAGGCGACCCGCTTCCACCCCGAGATTTCACCACGCACCCGCACGAACGAGAAATTCTCCTCGATCGAGCGCTTGAGCGCCGCCGACAGTTCGGAGACGGTATATTCGGGCAGATTGGGACGCGCCGGGTCGGCCCAGGCGGCGGCTGCGGTCAACGGCTGGTCGTTCATTGTCCCATATTACCGAAGCCGGAGAGCAAGAGCGAATGCGGGGCATAGGGTGAAGATCCTCGTTGTCGGATCGGGCGGCCGCGAGCATGCGCTATGCTGGGCGATCGCCGCCTCACCGATTGTCGACCGGGTGTACTGCGCGCCGGGAAACGCCGGCATCGCCGAGGACGCCGAATGCGTACCGGTCGGCGCCGACGATACCCGCGCCCTCATCGAATTTTGCCGCAAGGCGGCGATCGATTTTGTCGTCGTCGGGCCGGAGGCGCCGCTGGTTGCCGGGCTGGTCGACGCCCTCGAAGCCGAAGGAATCGCCGCCTTCGGTCCGACCGCTGCCGCGGCACGGCTCGAGGGCTCGAAAGCGTTCATGAAGGACCTCTGCGCGCGCGAGGGCATCCCGACCGCCGCCTACCGCCGCTTTACCGATGCCGCCGCGGCGAAATCCTATATCGCCGAGCGCGGCGCCCCGATTGTCGTCAAGGCCGACGGGCTCGCCGCCGGCAAGGGCGTCGTCGTCGCGAGGAGCATTGCCGAGGCCAACGAGGCAGTCGATGCCGCGCTCGGCGAGGGCCGTTTCGGCACGGCCGGCGCCGAAATTGTCGTCGAGGAGTTTCTTGACGGCGAGGAAGCGAGCTTTTTCGCGATCTCCGACGGCGAGCATCTGCTGCCGCTGGCGACGGCGCAGGACCACAAGCGGGTCGGCGACGGCGACATCGGCCCCAATACCGGCGGCATGGGCGCCTTTTCGCCGGCGCCGATCGTGACGCCGGAAATCGAGGCCGAGGTAATCGAGACGATTGTCGGCCCGACCGTAGCGGCGCTGCGTCGCGACGGCTGTCCGTTCAAGGGCGTGCTCTATGCCGGGCTGATGCTGACGGCGGACGGACCGAAGCTAATCGAATACAACGTCCGCTTCGGCGACCCGGAATGTCAGCCGCTGATGATGCGGCTCAAAGGCGATATCGTCCCGGTATTGCTGGCGGCGCGCGACGGCGTCCTGCATCGGGTCGATCTGCGCTGGCATGATCAGGCGGCGCTATGCGTGGTGATGGCCGCGAAGGGCTATCCCGATGCGCCATTGCGCGGCAGCGAAATCCGCGGCATCGAGACCGCGGCCAAGGAGCCCGAGGTCAAGGTTTTTCATGCCGGCACTAGGCGCGACGGCGAACGCATCCTCGCCGACGGCGGACGGGTGCTCGGCGTCACCGCGACCGGCCGCGACCTGGCGCAGGCGCGCGGGCGCGCCTACGGCGCGGTGGACAAGATAGACTGGCCCGAGGGCTTCTGCCGCCGCGACATCGGCGCCCGCCGGTAACCTCTCTCCGGGCTGCGCAGAGCGGCCGAGCACGGAAGAACGCCTCCCGGGCATTTTACAGTATTGCTATTGACGTAACGATAAATTGCGTTATATAGAGGACCTCCTCGTCGGGGGCGGCAGAGGATTGCCGACATCCCTGAGGAACAACAGCATAAGCTCCTGCTGATAGTTTTCTGATATCCCGCTGTTATTTTGCTGTTATTTTGCTTCTATCGCCACTGACTTAAACGGATGGTGACATTGAAAAAAGTGGCCATTGCAACGAATTAGCAGCTTGGATCGGGACCGACTTGACGAAAATCGCGACGGAACAGCGGGAAGAGATGGCAGCGCCGCAGTTGGGGGAGCCGAGGCCCGCCGGCAAATTCCCTGAGATCATCGAAAAATTCCCTGTTCTCAGGGAACCCCGGCGGGAGGGTATTGATCGCACCATGGCGGGAGCCGAACTTGGCGTCGCAGCCGCGCCGGAGCCTCACCCTCGCGCGCTCAGGCGCTCGGCCAGTTCATGCGGACCGGGTCGCGACCGTCCCAGCTGAGCGCCGCCTCGCGCACTTGGTCGAAGATGCGCATCCGGGTGGGCGTCGCCTCGGCCATCTCGATGACTGTTCCGGGATGCCCCTGGTTGAGGAAATAGATGAACGGGCCGCGCGGCGTGTCGCCTTCTTGGCCGATTTCCCAACCGCTCTTCAACGCCTTGTCGCGGATTTCGCGGTAGTTCACCGGCCAGGACGACCAGTGCTGCATCCACTCATGCCCGGCGGCGAGGAAATCGCGGTAGAGGCTGGGGGTGTCGCAGCGCTGCTGGATCAGTTCGAGCTGCACGTCGCCGGAATTGGCGAGCGCGATCGAGACTTTGATGTCGTAGACACGGCCCTTATAGCGGAACTCGTGCATCGGCAATTGCTCGGCATAGAACCAGGGGCCGATGCCGCAGACCTCTGCCCAATGCCGCATCGCCTTGTCGATGTCGCGCACGACGATGCCGACCTGACGCATCGGCCCGAAAATCCGGCTCATGCTTTTGCCCCCTGCTGCGTATCCAGGCGATGATGGCAGCAGTTCGGCGAGAAAGGCCAGACATCAGACATAGCGAAGGGCGCCCCTACCCGATGGCGGGGACGCCCTTCGATGCAGGCGAAAAGCCGGCTAGCGGACGATCTCGCGCTCCCGTACGACCCGGTGCTCGGGGAACGAGCTGCCGAACATCCGGTCGCGGTGGATGATCTTCTTCTTGGTCACAAAGCCGTCGGCATGCCGCTTGATGATGACCTTCTTCCCGCCCATGCCGTCATGCGAGCGGGTAATGATCTTCGTGCTCCCGCCCATATCGCTCATTTCTTCGGCGAGCGCCGGACCGGAAATCAACGCGACAACCGCAGCAACCGCAAGTAGATAACGCACCATTTTGGCCTCCCAAACTTATGATCAGCCTGTTAACTACCGGCAGTTTCTTTTGGTTCCTCTAATCCTCCACAGCGTAGCCGCGCTTCGGAACAAGAATCGTGCGCTCGTAAGTCATGAAAACCGCACCGTCTGCCTTTTTGCCGGTGGTGCGGACCGTCACGATTCCCTGGTTTGGCCGGGACTGCGACTGGCGCTTCGCCAGCACCTCGCTGTCGGCGTAGATCGTATCGCCGACAAAGATCGGCGCGGTCAACTTGATGTCGGTCCAGCCCAGGTTCGCGATCGCCTTCTGGCTGACATCGGCGACGCTCATCCCGGCAACGATCGACAGGGTCAGGCAGCTGTTGACGACCGGGCGGCCGAATTCGGTCTTGGCGGCATAGGCGGCATCGAAATGCAGCGGGTGCTGGTTCATCGTCAGCAGCGTGAACCAGGTGTTGTCGGCCTCCGAAATGGTGCGGCCGGGCCGGTGCTCGTAGACGTCGCCGACCGTGAACTCCTCGAACACCCGGCCGGCGGCGGCGCGCCAGCGGCGCGGCGCGACTTCTTTGGCGATGGCGACCACGCGCTCCTCCCGAACTGTCGTTCACCACGAAGACACGAAGGACGCGAAGAAGGTACTCTCGTTCGTACCCTTCGTGTCGCTGTGGTTAGAGACTCGATGACGAACCCAGATGCCGACCAGGACCGGTTGATCCTCGACAGTGTCGAGCGCTTTCTCGACCGCGAGGTCAAGCCGCACGTCCACGCGCTCGAACACGACGACATCTGGCCCGCCGACATTGTTGAGGGCATGAAGACGCTCGGCCTGTTCGGCGCGACGATCGGCGCCGATTACGGTGGGCTCGGCCTGTCGGCGTCGAGCTACGCCAAGATCGTCGAAACCGTCTCGACCGTCTGGATGTCATTGGCCGGCATCTTCAACTCGCACTTGATCATGGCGGCGGCGGTCGAGCGCTTCGGCACGCCGGCGCAGAAGAAGGAATTCCTGCCGCGGTTTGCGACCGGCGAGCTGCGCGGCGGCCTCGCCCTGACCGAACCAGATTGCGGCACCGATCTGCAGGCGATCCGCACCACCGCACGACGCGACGGCAACCAGGATTATGTGATCAACGGCACCAAAACCTGGATTTCGAACGGCATCCACGGCCAGATTTTCGCCCTTCTGGTCAAGACCGACCCGACGGCCGAGCCGCGCCACCGCGGCATGAGCCTTTTCCTCGCCGAGAAGGGACCGGGCTTCAAGGTCAGCCGCAAGCTGGAAAAGCTCGGCTACAAGGGCATCGACTCGGCGGAGCTGGTGTTCGAAGACTTTCGCGTTTCGGCCGACCGGCTGATCGGCGGCGCCGAAGGCCGCGGCCTGCAGCATGCGCTTGGCGGCCTTGAGCTCGGCCGCATCAATGTCGCCGCCCGCGGCGTCGGTGTCGCCCGCGCGGCACTGGCCGAGGCGGTGTCGTACAGCCAGATTCGCAAGAGCTTCGGCAAGCCGATCTGCGAACACCAGGCGATCCAGCTCAAACTCGCCGACATGGCGACGCAGGTCGAGGCGGCGCGGCTTTTAACCGAACGCGCCGCCAACGCCTACGACAAGGGCGAGCGCTGTGACATGGAGGCCGGCATGGCGAAGCTCGCCGCCTCCGAAGCGGCGGTCAATGTCAGCCTCGAAGCGATGCGCATCCATGGCGGCTACGGCTATTCGAAGGAGTTCACCGTCGAGCGGCTCTACCGCGACGCGCCGCTGCTGGTGATCGGCGATGGCACCAACGAATTGCAGCGCATCATCATCGCGCGGCAACTGATCGCGCGGAACAAGGTGTAAATGCGATGAACGCGCGCAAGATCGATATCTACAATCACGTGATGCCGCGGGCGGTGGCCGACCGCATGCGCGAGCTGTCACCGGCCAAGGGTGGCATCGTGAAGCGCGTTACCAGCATCCCGATGCTGTATGACATCGAGGCGCGTATCCGCATGATCGACCAGTGGCCCGGCTATCAGCAGGTGCTGACGATCGCCAATCCGCCATTGGAGGCGATGGCTGGCCCGGGCGACTCACCGGAATTGGCGCGGATCGCCAACGACGAGCTGAAGAAAATCTGTGACACGCGTCCGGACAAGTTCCCGGCCTGGATCGCGTCGCTGCCGCTCAACAATGTCGAGGCGTCGCTCGCGGAGATGGATCGCGCGATCGCGCTCGGCGCCCGCGGCATCCAAATTTTCACCAACGTCAATGGGATGCCGCTCGACGATCCGTCGCTGTTTCCGATTTTCGAATGCGCGACCAATCATCACCGAGTGGCGATCTGGATGCATCCGGCGCGCGACGCGCGCACCGCCGATTATCCCGGCGAGGCGACCTCGAAATACGAAATCTGGCAAGTGCTCGGCTGGCCCTATGAGACCAGCGTCGCAATGGCGCGACTGGTGTTTTCCGGCCTGTTCGACAAATTGCCGGAGGTGCGGATCGTCACACATCATCTCGGCGCGATGATCCCCTATTTCGAGGGCCGGGTCGGGCCGTTGTGGGACCAGCTCGGCAGCCGTACCTCCGACGAGGATTACAGTGGCATCCTTGCGGCGATGAAGGCGAAGGGTCGCCGACCGATCGACTATTTCCGGCTGTTCCACAACGACACCGCGGTCGGCGGCTCATGCTCGGCGATCCGGTGCGGGCTCGATTTCTTCGGTGCCGAGCGGGTGCTGTTCGCCACCGATTGCCCGTTCGATCCCGAGGGCGGGCCGATGTTCATCCGCGACACGATCGTCGCGCTCGACCGCCTCGAACTGCCGGAACGCGAGCGCGACCTAGTGTACTTCCGCAATGCGCTGACGCTGATGGGCCTTCCTCCCGGCTGAATGATGACATGTCGCGCTCCGAGCGGCTTCTTGCCCTGATCCAGGTCCTGCGGCGGCATCGTCGCCCGGTCAGCGGCGCCGATCTTGCGCGCGAATTGTCGGTGTCGGTGCGAACGATCTACCGCGACATCCAAAGTCTTGCGGCCGGGGGCGCGCCGATCGACGGCGAGGCCGGCGTTGGCTATGTCTTGCGGCCGGGCTTCACCCTGCCGCCGCTGATGTTCACCGAGGAGGAGGTCGAGGCGATCGTCCTCGGCTCCCGCATGGTGGCGGCATCGACCGATGCGCGTCTGGCAGGTGCTGCGCGCGATGCGTTGGCAAAAATCACCGCGGTCTTGCCGGACGGACGGGCCGACGATGTGTCGGCTCTCGGGCTGCTGTCGGCGCCGCGTCCGCCCGATGCGCCTGACGGCGTCGATCTCGCGCGGCTGCGGCAGGCGATTCGCGCCGAGCGCAAGGTGTGGATCAGCTACGGTGACGAGGCCGGTGCGCGCACCGAGCGGCGGATCTGGCCGATCTCGCTGACGTTTTACGACCGCACGCGGCTGCTTGCGGCCTGGTGCGAGCTGCGGCAGGGCTTCCGTCACTTCCGCACCGACCGCGTCATCGCGCTGACCGAGACGACGGAGCGGTTGCCGCGGCCGCGGCGCGTGCTGATGAAGGAGTGGCGGCAGATCGAGGGCCTTCCCGACCCCGACTGCTGACAGGAGCTGTCATGGCACCGGCCTAAGCTCCGGCACATCACCTCGAACCAGACGAGGACCGTGTGATGAGCACGCTAGCAGCCCGGCTTGCCGTCGCCCGCCGCAAGGCTGCTTTCCCGACCGCGAATGGGTTTGCCCTGCTGTTCGCGAGTCTACACGCACGCTTCGACCAATGGCGCCGTGACAAGCGTTCGCGCACTGAACTGGCCCGCATGTCGGCGCGCGAATTGCGGGACATCGGCATCACCTCGGCCGAGCGCGAGCGCGAATGCGGCGAACGGTTCTGGCAGTTCTAGAGCACCCCGCCGGACCGCAACCTCGCTCGCTCGCCGCAGGCGCATAGCCTGATGACAGCCGGCCAAAATCCGGCTTTCATTCCTTCCGCATCGAAGAGTCCGGACGGCGTACCGGCCCGGTAGGAGGGAGGAAAATGCTGGCTTGGTTCCGCGACCTGACGGCGAAAGAGCGCCGCACGATGCTCGCCTGCTTCGGCGGCTGGTCGCTCGATGCCTTCGACGTGCAGATGTACAGCTTCGTAATCCCGACCGTGATCGCGGTGTGGGGGTTGTCGCGGGGCGAAGCCGGGCTGATCGGCACCGTGACGCTGCTGATTTCGTCATTCGGCGGCTGGTTTAGCGGCACGCTCGCGGACCGTTACGGGCGGGTGCGAATGCTGCAGATCACAATCCTGTGGTACTCGTTCTTCACCTTCCTGTGCGCCTTCGCCCAAAACTTCGAGCAGTTGTTCGTATTGCGAGCGCTGCACGGCTTCGGCTTCGGTGGCGAATGGGCCGCCGGCGCGGTGCTGATGGGCGAGGTAATCCGAGACAAATACCGCGGCCGCGCCGTCGGGTTGGTGCAGACCGGCTGGGCCGTCGGCTGGGGCGCCTCGGCGCTGGTCTATACCGCGGTCTATGCCTTCCTGCCCGAGGCAGTCGCTTGGCGCGCGCTGTTCGCCGTTGGCCTGTTGCCCGCGGTATTCGTCATTTGGGTGCGCCGCCACATCGAGGAGCCCGACATCTACCGGGCGCACCGGCAGGAACGCTCCTCGGTCGGCATATCGCACCTCTTTTCCGCCTTCCGCGGCCCGTATCTGTGGACCACGGTCAAAGTGGCGCTGATGGTCAGCGGCGCGCAAGGAGGCGGCTATGCGCTGGGGATCTGGATGCCGACCTATCTGCGCACCGTGCGCGGCCTGTCCGCAACCGGCGCCGGCGGCTTCTTGTTGGTCCAAATCCTGGGCGCGCTGGTCGGGTTCCTGATCGGCAGCTATCTCAGCGACGCGATCGGCCGGAAATGGACCTTCATCGTCTCCACCGTCGGCTCGCTTGTCTTCGTGCTGATCTTCATGTTTGCGCCGATGAGCAACGAGGCGCTGTTCTTCCTCGGCATCCCGCTGAACATCTTCTTATTGATGAAATTCCCGCCCATGGGGCCGTTCATGAGCGAGCTCTACCCGACCGAGGTGCGCGGTACCGGGCAAGGCTTCTGCTACAACGCCGGGCGGGCGATCGGGTCGTTCTTTCCGACGATGGTCGGCTTTGTCAGCGAGGGCATGCCGCTCGGCATGGTGATAGCGGTGTTCAGCAGCATCGCCTTTGGCGTCATGATCCTGATGCTGCTGATGTTACCCGAGACGCGCGGCCGCAACCTCGCTGAGATCGGTGCGGAACCGGCGCCTCAATCGGGAGCCGCCGCCGCGTCGTCAATCACCAGCTGAACCGCGTCGCCGCCGCGGTAGGTGTCGCGGCGCAAATGCCCGGCGACATGGATCGCGCGGCCGCGGCTGGCGATCAGGAATTCGCCGAGCAGCGTGCCGGCGACCCGGAACGCGATCGCATCGACCCGTCCCTTTTCAAGCGGATCGGTCAGCACGAGGCGCAGGTGATTGGTGCCGACCGGCTCGGCGCGGGCGACACGGAGTGACGGGAACGCGAAGCGCGGCTCCGGATTGGCGGCGCCGAACGGCGCCAAGGCCTCGATATGCCCGAGCAGCGACGATTGCGCCGCGGCCGCGGCCAACGCCCCGTCAATCGACAGCTCCGGGACAAGGTGCTCGCGGTCGATCCCGTCGCCGAGCCGCTCGACGAGGAAGTCGCGCAACAGATCGAGCTTATCTTCCGCTACCGTGAACCCGGCCGCCATCGCGTGGCCGCCCCCGTTGATCAGCAGCCCGGCCTGACGCGCTGCGATCACCGCCGGCCCGAGCGGCAGACCGGGAACCGAGCGGCCGGAACCCCTGCCGACGCCGTCCTGCACCGCAACGACGCAGGCCGGGCGTTCGTAACGTTCCTTGAGCCGCGCGGCGACGATGCCGATGACCCCCGGGTGCCAACCCTCGGCGGCCACGAACACCAGCATCGGCGATTGCGCCGCGGCTTCGACTTTGGCGATCGCCGACTGCAACGTCGACCCCTCGATCTCGCGGCGCTGGCGATTATGGGCATCGAGCCGTTGCGCCAGTTCCGCGGCAAGCGCCTGATCGTCGGTCGACAACAGATGAGCGCCGAGATCGGCGGCGCCGACCCTCCCGCCGGCATTGACCCGCGGGCCCAGCACGAAGCCGAGCTGATAGGTATCCACCGGCCCGGTCGATGCCGCGACCGCAGCAAGGGCCTTCATCCCGAGATTGTCACCGCGACCGGCAACACGCAGCCCCTGTGCTACGAGCGCGCGGTTGAGCCCTTTCAGAGGCACCACGTCGCACACCGTGCCGAGCGCGACGAGGTCGAGCCATTGCAAGAGATCAGGCTCCGGCCGGTCGCGATACCAGTCGGCGGCGCGCAGCGCGCGGTTCAGTGCCACCACCAACAGATAGGCGATGCCGACGGCAGCGAGGACGCCGTGCGGACTGGTCTCGTCGAGTCGGTTCGGGTTGACCAGCGCCAAGGCCTTCGGCAGCAGCGGCTCGGCAACATGATGATCGATGACGATGACATCGAGCCCGGCTTCGGCGGCGGCTGCCAGCGGCTCGTGCGCGGTAGTGCCGCAATCGACCGTTACCACGACGCTGGCCCCATCGCGCTTCAGCTTCAACAGCGCCGGCGCGTTCGGGCCGTAGCCCTCGCGCAACCGATCCGGTACGTACACTGAAGCGCGGGCGCCGACTGCTGTGAAAAACCGCAGCAGCAACGCCGCGGAAGTCGCGCCGTCCACATCGTAATCGCCGAAGACAACGATACTTTCGCCATCGCGGATCGCGCCGGTGAGGCGCTCGACCGCCGCTGCCATGTCGATCAGGTGTAGCGGATCGGGTAGCTGGTCGCGCAGCCGGGGGGCCAGAAAACTCGGTGCCCCATCGATCGATACCCCGCGCTGCGCCAGAAGCCGCCCGACGATTTCGGGTAGACCGTGTCGCTCCGCGATCATCACCCCGGCCTCGCCGCCGATACGCAAACGCCAGCGGCGGCCGCTAGCCGACCGCTCGACGCCAAGGAAAGGTGCGGGAGTCGTAATTCTTTCGCCGGCGGGCGGGAGAGCTGCGCCATCCATGAGGTCATCGTCCTGCCGGCGAACACGACCGTCCAGGGCAGCTCCAAAGGCCCTTGCGGTCTCCCGGATTCCCAACTCGCGGGAATTGCCGGGAAGTTCAACCGGCAGAATCGCGGCCGATCAAGGAGGGGTCAGCGAACGTAATTCGCCATCGCGGTCTTGCGGGTGAAGTCGTGCTGCGCCTCGATAAACCGCACAGTGCCGGTCTTTGAGCGCATCACCACCGAATGCGTGAAGGCGCCCGGACCGTAGCGGCGCACGCCCTTCAGCATCGCGCCATTGGTAACCCCGGTGGCGGCAAACATCACGTCGCCCGCGGCCAAATCGAGCAGCTTGTATTTGCGGTCGAGATCGGTGATGCCGATCCGGCGCGCGCGGCCGCGCTCGTCGTCGTTGCGAAACAACAGGCGGCCCTGCATCTGGCCGCCGATGCAGCGCAACGCGGCCGCCGCCAGCACACCCTCTGGCGCGCCGCCCGAACCCATATAGATGTCGACGCCCGTATCCGGGGTGGAGGTTGCGATGACGCCGCTGACATCGCCGTCGCCGATCAGCATGATCCGGGCTCCGGCCTCGCGCACCTTCGCGATCAGCTCGGCATGGCGCGGCCGATCGAGGATGCAGACGACGAGATCGGCGACCGCGATTCTCTTTGCGCGGGCCAGCTCGCGCAAATTCTCCGCCGGCGTCTGGTCGAGATCGACGAGATCGTCGGGCAGCCCGCCGCCAACCGCGATCTTGTCCATGTAGACGTCCGGCGCGTTTAGGAAGTGGCCGGAATCGGCGAAGGCCAGCACCGCCAGGGCGTTGGCGCCGCCCTTGGCGGTGATCGTGGTGCCTTCCAGCGGGTCGAGCGCGATATCGAGCTTGGGGCCGCCGCCGGTGCCGACCTTCTCGCCGATATAGAGCATCGGCGCCTCGTCGCGCTCGCCTTCGCCGATCACGACGGTGCCCTCGATCGGCAGGCTGTTGAGCCCTTCGCGCATTGCATCGACGGCGGCCTGGTCGGCGGCCTTCTCGTCGCCGCGCCCCATCAACCGGGAGGCCGACAGCGCCGCCAACTCGGTCACCCGCACCGCTTCGAGCGCGAGATTGCGGTCCATCTGCGATGTTTCGGGCATTCGGTCCTCCCAGTTATCCTCTAGAAATCTTCGATGCGGATCATGTGCGGCTGCTCCAGAACCGTCTCAAGCTTGGCGATTCGGTCGAGCGCCCGGCGCATCGCCGCCTCCAGCGTCACATGCGTCGTCAGCACCACGGGTACCGCTTCCCCTGGGGCCCGGCCGCGCTGGATCATCGATTCCATCGACACATGCTCGTCGCGCAGCGCCGCGGCGACATCTGCGATCACACCAGGCTGGTCGAGCACCATCAGGCGGATGTAATAGGCGCCCTGGTGCCGCTCCATCGGCGCACCGGGCAAATCCTGCAGCGCCGCAGCCGGTACCGCGAAGCTGGGCACCGGCCGGCCGGCGGCGATATCGACGAGATCGGCGGCCACCGCAGAAGCCGTCGGGAACGCGCCGGCGCCGCGGCCCTCGAGCACAACCCTGCCGACAAAATCGCCCTCCGCGACGACCGCGTTGAATACTCCCTCGACTGCCGCGATCGGGGTACCACGCCGCACCATGCAGGGATGCACGCGCTGCTCTAGCCCCTCTTCGGTCAGCCGTGCGACCCCGAGCAGTTTGATGCGGTAGCCGAGTTCCTCGGCGAAATCGATGTCCAGGCGCGAGATATGGCGAATCCCTTCGGTATGCACGCCGTCGAGATCGACCGGTCGGCCAAAGGCGACGCTCGCCAGCACCGCCAGCTTGTGAGCGGCATCAACGCCGTCGATGTCGAAGCTTGGATCGGCCTCGGCATAGCCCAGCTTCTGCGCCTCAGCGAGCACCTCGGCGAATTCGCGGCCGCCCTCACGCATGGTCGTGAGAATGTAGTTCGAGGTGCCGTTGAGAATGCCGTAAACCCGCGACACACGATTGCCGGCGAGGCCTTCGCGCAGCGCCTTGATCACCTGGATGCCGCCCGCCACCGCGGCCTCGAACGACAGCGCCAGCCCGGCATCCTCGGCGAGCTTGGCGAGCCGCGTCCCGTGCTTCGCCAGCAGCGCCTTGTTGGCAGTAACGACGTGCTTGCCGTGCGCAAGCGCGGCTTCCACGACCGCCAGCGCCACGCCGTCCGAGCCGCCGATCAATTCGACCACGGCATCGATTTCCGGGTCAGCCGCCATCGCGACGGCATTTTCGTACCAGCGCACCGCCGACAGATCGGCACCGCGATCACGGCGGCGATCACGGGCCGAAACCGCATTGACAATGATGTGGCGTCCGGCGCGCAGCGTCAGCAATTCGGCCTGGCGCTCGAGCAGCTGCACGATCCCGGCGCCGACGGTGCCGAGCCCTGCCACGGCGATCCGCAGCGGCGGCTTGGGGGACGCCTTCACCAACTGAAGCTCCCGCTGTTCCTCATGGCGCGAGGAGCACCTCGACCCGCCCTGCCGCGCCGCCGGCGCCGGCGGGCGAGGCCTCGGTCTGGATCTTGTTGCTCGGCACCCCGGCTGCCGCGAGCGCTGTCGCAACGACCTGCGCTCGATCGAGTGCTGCCCGATAACTGCCGAGTTGCTCCGGGCCGGCCGGCGCCGGCGCCGCATAGGCGATGATCTTTACAGTGCCGGGCTTGTCACGATAGGCGGCGGCGACCTGATCCAGTCGAACACGCTGGTCGGGAGCGAGCCGCGGCGGGTCGGCCAGATCGAAGGCTGCAACGTTCACGCCCTGTGTCCGCTGCCTCGGCTCGGAGGCGACCGGGAGCACCGGCGGCGGCGCCACGGCCGGAACCGGCGGCGGGGCAGCCGGCATCTCGATCGCCGCCTTGGCCGCCGGCATGTCGTTCGGACCAATCGCCGGTGCCGGCCCGAGACGTGGCGGCGCCGGCGGCGGCCGCGTCGCCTCGGGCTCCGGGACCGACGCGATCTCGGGCATCTGCAGGCTCGACTCCTGCGGCGGCGCTTCTCGTGCTTGCGACCCGCGACGCCGGTTCGGCGTTGTCGGCGCCTCAGGAGCGGCCGCAGCCACGGAGGCAGGCGGCGCAGCTTGCGGTGGAGCGGGTGAAGCGGGGGTTGGTGGTGTTGGCTCGGCTGCGGCAATTGTCGCAGGCGGGGCCTTCGTGCCCGTAGATGCCGGCGTGCCGGCGACCGGGGGGGTCGGCTGGGTTGCGGCAATTGTCGCAGGCGGGGCCTTCGTGCCCGTAGATGCCGGCGTGACGGCGACCGGGGGGGTCGGCTGGGCTGCGGCAATTGTCGCAGGCGGGGCCTTCGCGCCCGGAGATGCCGGTGCTGTGGCGGGAGGTGGACTCGGTTCGGCTGCCGCGGTTGGCGCGGGCGACGCTGTCATGGCTGGGGGAGATGGCGCGGCAGCAGGCCGACTGGGTTCAGCTGCGGCGATCGGTACTGGCGGGGTTTTTACGGCTGAAGGCGGCGCAGCCGAGGCTGCCGAGGCAGCCGCTTCTGCAGCAGCGACGGCCGCCAGCGGTGCTTTTTTTGCTGGGATCGGCGCCGGCGCGGCGGTCGTGCTCGCCGTACTTTCCGCCACAGGCGCGGCGGCGGGCGCCTGGATGGACGCGGCGTCGGCTTCGGCGGTGGTCCGCTCCTCGACCAGTTTTTTGGTCAGTGCGGCGCGCTCGGCGACCGTCGAGGCGCGAGTCGGCGGCGGCGGCACGGTCGAGAGGTTCGGGTAATCGGCGACCTCGCCGGCGGCAAGGTTCCGGGAAAACGGCGCCGTCGCCGGGTCGGGATCGTTTTTGTCAAGCCCGCGCACCGACCGGTACGCGTCAATGACGCACCCGCTCAGCGCCACGACGAGAACGGCGGCGAGGCAAAGGTTGTGAGCGGCTCGAACCACCATGCGCCATGGTCCCCTGGAGCCGACACGCGTGCAGCATGCGGCCATGATTCCGGTTACGGTATAAAGCCCGACGAAGGGCTTCACAATCGGCCGCTGATCTATTCGATCCAGGCTCCGACTCCCCACATCTGATGCCGAATCGGAGGCTCGGCCCCGGCGATCACGCGCCGGTTCGAGACGAGGAAATTGATCATGAGCGATGAGGCCCGATCGCCGAGTGGTAGCGCAGGCGCGCAGCTGCCGGCCGGCGACGAGCTGCCAGCCCCGGCCGAGCTGTCGCGGCGATGGGCCGAAATCGCCGAGAAAAGCCAGCGCCTCGTGGCCGAGTTTCTGCAACGCCAGGGCAAGGGCGAGGGCGGCACCGGCGTCGGACTTGGCGACCCGATGGCGATCGGGTCGGCATTTTTCGAGCTGACAGCACGCATGATGGCCGATCCGGCGCGGCTGGTGGAAGCGCAGCTGTCGTGGTGGCAGGACGCCATGACGCTGTGGCAGCGCACGACGGAGCGCTTTCTCGGCGGCACGGCCGAGCCTGTGATCTCAGCGGCGCCCGACGACCGCCGCTTCCGCGATCAAGCGTGGAGCGACAACGCCCTGTTTGACTTCATCAAGCAGAGCTACCTGCTCGCCGCACGCACCGTGCAGGGGACGGTCAAAGACGTCGGGGGACTCGACGACAAAACCGCGCGCAAGGTCGATTTTTACACCCGTCAGTTTGTCGACGCGCTGGCGCCGTCAAATTTCGCGGTCACCAATCCGGAGGTGCTGCGCGCGACGATCGATACGCGCGGCGAGAACCTGCTGAACGGCCTCAAGAACCTGCTCGACGACCTGGATCGCGGCAAAGGCCGGCTTGCCATCTCGATGACTGACATGACGGCCTTCAACATCGGCGAGAATGTCGCCACGACACGAGGCAAGGTGGTCTATCAGAACGATCTGATGCAGCTGATCCAGTATGAGCCGACGACCGAAACGGTGAAACGGCGGCCGCTGCTGATCATCCCGCCCTGGATCAACAAGTTCTACATTCTCGACCTGCGGCCGCAGAACTCGTTCATCCGCTGGGCGGTCGGCCAGGGTCATACGGTGTTCGTGATCTCCTGGGTCAACCCGGACAAACGGCTCGCCAGGAAAAGCTTTGACGATTACATGTTCGAGGGGCCGCTCGCCGCGCTCGACGCGATGCGGGAGGCGACGGGCGAGCGGGACGCCAATGTGATCGGGTACTGCCTGGGCGGCACGCTGCTCGCAGCTACGCTCGCCTATATGGCCGTGAAGCGCGACACCCGGATCAAGAGCGCCACCTTCTTCGTGACAATGGTCGATTTTACCGAGGCCGGCGAGCTTTCAGTGTTCATCGACGAGGAACAACTGACCGCGCTCGAAGAACGCATGAGCAAGAAGGGCTACCTCGAAGCCCGCGATATGCACACGACGTTTAATTTGTTGCGCGCCAACGATCTGATCTGGTCGTTCGTCGTCAACAACTACCTTTTGGGGAAATCGCCCTTCCCGTTCGATCTCCTTTATTGGAATGCTGATTCGACGCGAATGCCGGCGGCGATGCACAGCTTTTACCTACGCAAGATGTATCAGGAGAATCTGCTGGTGAAGCCGGGCGGCATAACGCTCGGCGGCGTGCCGATCGATCTGCGCAAGATCAAGGTACCGTCCTTTCTGTTGTCGACACGCGAAGACCACATCGCGCCGTGGCGCTCAACCTATGCCGCGGCGCGGCTTTATTCCGGACCGGTGACATTCGTTCTGTCCGCGTCGGGCCACATCGCCGGCGTGGTCAACCCGCCGGGCAGCAAATACGGACATTTCGAAAACAACGAGAACCCGCCAACCGCCGAGGAATGGCTCGCCGGCGCGGAGCAGGTGCCGGATTCGTGGTGGCCGTTATGGCAGCGCTGGGTCTCGAAACACGCCGGCGGCGAGGTCCCGGCCCGCCACCCCGGCGACGGCGAGCTGAAGCCGATCGAGGACGCGCCGGGATCCTACGTCAAGCTACGGGCGGAAGAGTAGGGCACAAGCCTCACCCGCCACGGGAGGTTTTGTAAAACTCGCGTGCCGCTTGGCTCTGCTGAAAACCGAGATTGATCGTCAGATCGGCCGGCGATTGTCCGCCGCTGTTGATAGTTTCCTCGAAATGGTCGGTCACTGCGGCGCGCTTGGCGTTCGGCGGGACATCGATATGCACCGCAAAATTCTTCTTGCTGAGGATCGACTGATCGGGCGCCGTTACCGCGACGAAATAGTCGAAATCGACGGCGTTGCCACGCGCCGCAGGGCCGCGTTCAGCGACGACGATCACGTCGAAGGTCGCGCGCATCGCGCCACCGGCGAAATCGCATTTGACCTCGACTTCACTGAGGCGCCCGGTAAACGCGACGTTGATCGCCCGCCGCCCCTCGCCCGGTCCAAACACCACAGTGTTCGCGAGCGGGCGCAAGATGACCGCCTGCGGGCAGACCGCCGCGCGTGCCGCCGGCGCGGCAGCGGCCGCGGCTTCAGACGAGGAAAACGGGTTCACGGACGACAGGGTCGACGATACCGTGCCGCAGCCCGACAACGCCGCCACGGCCAGGACGGCGGCGCACGCGCCTGCGAGGCGCCGCTGGGATCGCATCACAGGCTGTTGTGGGTACCGTCGCAGAACGGTTTCCCGGCAGTCGCCTTGCAGCCGCAAAACCACAGCTCCTCGGTCTTGGCGGCCACATAGGGCATCGGCACGATGCCAGTATCCTTGTGCGACCCGTCACAGAACGGCTGCGCCTGGCTGCGGCCACAGGCGCACCAGAAGTAGCGTTTGCCCTCTTCGACGGTGACATTGTAGGGCGCCTTCTGCGCCGGAATCGGTGCGGCCATCTTTCTTCCCCGCCTTTGCCCCTGATAATCTCGATGCTGGCGATGCCGGCGGCGCGGACTTTAGGCGAGGCGCGGTCAAGGCACAAGCCGAGGGCAGAAGGACGAAACCGGGCGCATGGCGGTCTATACTGAAATCGGCGACGCCGAACTCAGCGCCTTTGTCGCGCTCTACGATATCGGTGAGGTCCTAGCCTGCAAAGGCATCGCAGAGGGGGTCGAGAACTCGAATTACCTGCTGACCACCGAGCGCGGCAATTTCATCCTGACCCTCTACGAGAAGCGGGTGACGCGTGCTGACCTGCCATTCTTCATCTCGCTGATGGATCACCTTTCGCATCACGGTGTCGCCTGCCCGGTGCCGGTGCGGGCACGAGACGGCGAGGCGTCGCGCGAGTTGTGCGGGCGGCCCGCGGCGATCGTGACGTTTCTGAACGGCATGTGGCCGCGTCGCATCGAGCCCTATCACTGCGCCGCGCTTGGCACCGCTCTCGCGGGATTGCACCAGGCGGGCGCCTCGTTTGCGATGAAGCGGCCGAACGATTTGAGCCTTGCCGGCTGGCAGCGTCTCCACGCCGCCTGCGCGACGCGCGCCGACGAGGTGCAGGTGGGTCTCGCCGACGAGCTCGCGGCGGAGATCGCGTTTTTCGAGAGCGCCTGGCCGAGCGCCTTACCGACCGGTGTGATCCATGCCGATTTGTTTCCCGACAACGTGTTCTTCCGCGACCGAGAATTGTCCGGGCTGATTGACTTCTATTTCGCCTGCACCGACTTCCTCGCTTATGACCTTGCGGTCTGCCTCAACGCCTGGTGCTTCGAACCGGATGGCGCATTCAATGTCACCAAGGCACGGCTGCTGGTCGGCAGTTACCGCACTGCCCGGCCGCTGACTGGGGAGGAGGTCGCTGCACTGCCGTTGCTCGCCCGTGGCAGTGCACTCCGGTTTCTACTCACCCGGCTATACGATTGGCTGAACCAGACGCAGGGAGCATTGGTCCGGCCGAAAGACCCACTTGAGTACCTGCGTAAATTGCGCTTCCACCGCGGCATCGCCGGGGCCGGGGGTTACGGTCTCGATGAGTGAGGTGCAGATCTTTACCGATGGAGCCTGCAGCGGCAATCCAGGCCCCGGCGGCTGGGCGGCGATCCTGCGCTATGGCAATGTCGAGCGCGAAATCAGCGGCGCCGAACCGGCAACGACCAACAACCGCATGGAACTGTTCGCGGCGATCGCGGCGCTGGAGGCGCTGAAGCGTCCCTGTACTGTCGATCTCTATACCGACAGCCAGTACCTGCGCGATGGGATCACCAAATGGCTGCCGCTGTGGAAGGCGCGCGCCTGGCGCACCGCCGACAAGAAGCCAGTCAAGAATATCGATCTATGGCAGCGCCTCGATACCGCGGCGGCGCCGCACCGCGTCGAATGGCATTGGGTTCGCGGCCATGCCGGCCACCCCGAGAATGACCGGGTTGACGCACTCGCCCGCGCCGCCATCACAGCGGCGCGGGCGAATTAACCATTGCACGCTCTTAGGGATCAGTCCTGGCTCAGGATCAATCCTGGCCGGAACCGCCCCGGTGCCGCCAGGTGTTGCTGTCGCCGACCTGTTCGACCGCCTGACGCGCGGCCAATTGGCCGAGCGCATGGCGGATCGAGGTGAAGGCCATCGACACGCCCTTGTCGCGCTGCAACGTCTGCCGAATCTCGGTCGGCCGCGCCGCGCGTGGGGCGATCGCCTGCAGGATATCTTCGATCATGCGCGCGTTATTGCCACGTTGCGGACGCGCACCAGCGGTCCGGCGCTGACGCTGCGCGCCAGCCGCTGCGCGGCCGCGCGTCGCCGTCCCGGCCGCCCGCCCGCGTCGCGCCGCCGGCCTTGCCGCGGCCGAACTCGCGGCCCGTGGCCGACCCCGCCGGGCGGTACCGCGTGTCGCGCGTGCCGTTGTCGTCCTCGTCGCTGCACGACCTGTCGCGCGCGCGGGGCGGCCGCGCCGCCCGCGAGCGGCACCGCCAGAGGGCGCCGCTTTCGCCGCGACCGCCCGCACTTCCTGCATCGCGGCCTTGTACCCGGCCGCGAAGGCCTGTTTGCGCACCGTTTCCACTTGGGCTTGATTCGTCCGGCTGGACGCTGTTCTCGATGTGCTGCGCGACGCTGTCCTCGACGTGCTGCGCGACGCTGTCCTCGACGTGCTGCGCGATGCCGTCTTCGGCGTGCGGCGCGTTGCTGTCTTCGTCGTGCGGCGCTTTGCTGCCGGCGCCGCCCGGCGCGTTCCCGTTCTCGACGTCCCTCTCGATGACGCGCCGCGCGATCCAGTCCTCGATCCTCTACGTGATGTCGTTCTTGCCATTGGTCACCGTTCCTCCCGGTTTGGTCGCGAACAAGTATCATGATTGCAACCAGAAACCTAGAGCTCTATTACACCAAATTGCTGGTTTTCACCGCAATCGCTCGCGCGGAGGCCGCGTCTCGCTGACGAGGTCACGCAGCTGCATCTTGCCCGGGAGCGGTTCGAGCGTCATCACCCGGTCACCCGCAAGCCTAGTCGTGCAGGCATAATTAACCACTCCGTCGATCGCGATCGTACACTCCTTGCAGACATTAGCGTTGATGCAGCTGTAGCGGATCGCGAGTGACGCATCGAGGTGGCTGCGGATCCACAACAGCGCGTCGAGCACGCTGGCGCCATCCTCGAACGGCACCGAAAACTCCTGATACTGCGCCCTACCCTCCCCGCCGCCGCGGCGGATGCGCAAGCGAGCGGTTTTTGCATTCATCGGATCAGACCACCGCGACCGCACCAGCGGCGGTCATGCGGATACGCTGGTTGCGGGCCCAAGCCGGATCTGTGTCCGGGAAATCGGTACGCTGGTGCGCGCCACGGCTCTCCTGTCGCGCCAGTGCGGCGCGCACGACCGCTTCCGCCGCGCCAAGGCTGGCACGGAGCTCAAACCAATCGGCAAGCGTCGGATTGGCGCGGCGTCCCGGTGCAACAGCAAATTCGGCGAGTGCCGTTTGGAGCTCTCCGATTCGAGCGAGTGCACCCGTCAGCCCGGACGCGTCGCGAAACGGTCCGGCATCGCGCCACATGATCTCGCGCAACTCCTCCAGCGCCACTGCTGCCGAGCTCAAACCGACACGGCCGTCGGCCAGGGCCCTGACGCGTTCGATAGCGGGCGCAGCAAGATGCCGCGACCAATCGTTAGGTTTTCGCGCGGCGGCAAATGTTGCGGCCGAGCGGCCGGCCACGGCCCCGAACACCAGCGCCTCGGGGATCGCATTGCCGGACAGCCGGTTGGCGCCATTGGCGCCGCCCGCTGCCTCACCGGCTGCATAAAGCCCGGGAACGGTGCTCACCATGGCGTCGTCGACCGCGATCCCGCCCATGTGGTAGTGCGCGATCGGCGCGACCTCGACGGGCATACGGCCGAGATCGATGCCGTTTTCCGCGAGACGATCGATCACTGGGCCGAAAGCCGCTTCGAGCACCGGTTTCGGAATATGGGTAAACGACAGATACACCCCGCCATGCGGCGAACCGCGCCCGGCCGCGACCTCCGTGTTTATTGCATAGGTCGCGAGGTCTCGTGGCGTTGTGTAGCCAGCGCTTTCATCGCTGCCGTAATCGGCCAGGAACTCGCGGCCGGCGCCGTCCAGCAGCCGGCCCCCAAGCTTGTAGCGGAACGGATCCCACATGATTGGGTCCAGGCCGACCAGACGCGGTGCCAGATGCCCGATCGGAAAGAACTGGACGAATTCCATGTCGACGAGCTCGGCGCCGGCGCCAAGCGCAAGCGAATAGCCATCGCCGCCCATATTGGCCGAGGCGCTGTTGCGCTGAAAAATGCGGGTCAGGCCGCCGGTCGCGATGATTACCGCCTTCGCCGCGATTGTCACCGCCTCCCCTTTCTCCCAATCCAACGCAACCGCGCCGACCACCTCACCACCGGCGGTGACGAGGTCGATGACCGTCAGATTGCTGACCCGGCGAATTGCGCCGACCCGGCTGATCTGGCGGCGCAGCGTGGCGGCGACCGCGGGGCCGGTGTTCAGGAAATCGACGTAGCAGCAGCGCGGCCGCGAATGGCCAGGCGCGGTCACCTGGGCGATGCGGCCGTTATCGCGGCGGGCCCAGTCTGTACCCCATTCGCCCATTTCGCGGATGCGCACTGGAGCATCTCGGCACAGCAGCGCCGCCAGCCGGCCATCGCACAGCCCGCGACCGGCCGCGAGGGTGTCATCGAGGTGAGCGGACCATTCGTCGGGTGTTTCTTCGCCAAGAGCGGCAGCGACCGTCATCTGCGCCATGACCGTCGCGCCACCGCGGCCGACGAAACTTTTATCGACCAGGAGCACCCGCTCGGCGCCGGCACTGGCTGCCGACAGCGCCGCATACATGCCGGCGCCGCCGGCGCCGACGATCAGGACATCAACAGCAAGATCGGTCATTTCGGTAATTTGGTACCGGAAGCAAGGATTGCCACGATCGGGACGGAAAACCCGTCACCGCTGCGGTAACCCGCCATGCCCCGGTCGATCGCCACGGTGATCGCCGGCAACGCTTCCGCCGGTTGCGCCGCGATCAGCGCGGCGGTACGCACGGTGCCGCGGCGCAGCGCCTCGACCAGGGCCGCGGCGTCCGGCAGGAGCCATTCGCGGCGCGTCATCTCGGCTCTCAGGTTCCTGAAGCCGGCCCGTCGCAGCAGCTGCAATCCGGCTTCGCAGGTGCCGAGATTGCCGCCCGGCGGCGGCGCCTTCGCCGCGTCCGGATCGCCATGAGCGCGGATCGCGTCGAACAGAAGCCGCCAAGCGACGTTCTCGGCCGGCACCGCCCAGGTGGTGAACGCGACACCGCCACCCGGGCGCAGTACGCGGTAAATTTCGGCAAGCGCACGGCCGGGGCGCGGGATATGATGAATGCCGAAATTCGATATCCCTGCGTCGAAAGATTCCGACGAATAGGGCAGCGCCTCGGCATCACCCTCGTCAAACCGGATCATGGGATTGGCCGCCTTCGCTCGCGCCAGCATCGCGGCCGAAAAGTCGAGCCCAGTCGGATCGGTGCCTTTCGCTGCGGCAGCGGCAGTGGCAACCCCCGTGCCGCAGCAAAGGTCGAGCACGCGCATTCCGTTGGCGACGCCGGTGACGACGAGCAGTGCTCCCACGAATGGTGTGGTCGCTCGGGCAAAGGTCGCGTCGTATTCGGAGGCCGCTTGCTGCCAGCCGCCATGCTCGAACGCGCGAACCGCTTCCGGATCGAATGTCGCCTCGTTATTGGTACCAATGCGCGGTGGTGCGCCACTCATTCTCTTGTCCTCAGGCCGCTCGATGAGGACGATATCAGTGCAACGGCGGAGAGACGAGTGATGGAAATCGCGATCATCGGCGGCGGCATCGTCGGCCTCGGACTGGCGCTAAATCTGCATCGGCACGGGCTGTCGTGTCACGTCTATGAGACCGTGCCGGAGGTTAAGGAACTGGGCGTTGGCATCACGCTGCTGCCCCATGCGATGCGGGAATTGGCGCTCCTCGGTTTGCAGGAACGGATCGAGCCGCTCGGCATCGATAACCAAGAGAGCTGCTTCTTCAACCGCTTTGGCCAACTGATCTATCGCGAGCCGCGCGGCCGCTACGCCGGCTACAGCATTCCCGAAATCGGCATTCACCGCGGCCGGCTGCACCGGGTCTTGTACGACGCTGTCTGCGAGCGGCTCGGTCCCGATCGCATCGTCACCGACCGCCGTTGCACTGGCTTCGAGCAGGACGAGACCGGCGTCAACCTGCGCTTTCGCCGGACCAGCACCGGCGAGCCTTGTCTACCGGTGCGCGCCGACATCGCGATCGGTTGCGACGGCGTCAACTCGACCGTGCGGGCGCAGTTCTATCCCGACGAAAATCTCGTCTTTACCGGCATCAACACCTGGCGCGGGGTGACGCGCCGCGCACCGATCCTGACCGGGCGCACCTATATGCGGGTCGGTTCGATCCGTACCGGCAAGATCGTGATCTACCCGATCATCGACGACATCGACGGGGATGGTCGCCAGCTGATCAATTGGACCACCGAGATCGAGACCGGCGGCGAGCGGCAGAACGATTGGAACAGACCGGGGCAACTGGAGGATTTCATCCACATCTATGACGGCTGGCGCTTTGACTGGCTCGATGTCGGCGACATGATCCGGCAGGCGGAGGCCGTTTTCGAATATCCGATGGTCGACAAGGACCCGATCGAGCGCTGGTCCTTCAATCGGGTCACCTTGGCCGGCGATGCCGCCCATCCGATGTATCCGCGCGGCTCCGGCGGCTCCGCGCAGGGGCTGATCGACGCCCGTACCCTCGCCGATTTCCTGGCTCAGGAACCGAACCCGGTCGCCGCCTTGCGCGGCTACGAAGCAGCACGATCGGGACCCGCCGCCAATGTCGTGCGGACCAACCGCTCGCAGCCGCCCGATTTCATTAATATTCGCGTCGAGGAACTGACCGGCGACCGGCCGTTCGACGACCTTGATAAATATATCAGCCAGGACGAGCTGCGCGCCTTGTCCGACCAGTACAAGCGCGTCGCCGGGTACAGCATCGACCAGATCGGCACCGTGAAAAACGGATAGCTGCGGAAAACCGGTTGATTTGGGCTGCCGTCTTGCAGCAAACCTGCGCGCGCCCAAGATGGGGGCGATTGCCGTTCAGGGTTGAGGCTGGTCCTTGGCGATCCCCGACGCGTTAACCCGGTGTTGCGGCCGGCATCGATCCGGCACCCGCCCGGCGGGTCGACAACCGATCGCCGATGGCAGACCGGACTGACGAATGCCTGAAACCATTGCGGTTCAGACGAGCCACGCTGCCCGACCCAAGGTCTCGCAGGACCTGACCCTCGCTGCCCTAGGTGTTGTCTTCGGCGACATCGGCACCTCGCCGCTCTACGCGGTTCGCCAATCCCTGGTCGATTTCGGCGATCTGAGCGAGCACGCGATCCTGGGTGCGCTGTCGCTGATCGTCTGGGCCCTGGTGCTGGTCGTCACGGTCAAATACGTCGTTGTGATCATGCGCGCCGACAACCGTGGCGAGGGCGGACTCCTGGCGCTGACCGCACTTGTGTTGCATACAACAGACCGCAGGCAGCGGCGCTATTTCTGGATCATGGCGATCGGGCTGGTCGGCGCCGCCCTGTTCTATGGCGATAGCGTGATCACGCCGGCGATCTCGGTGTTGAGCGCGGTCGAGGGCCTCAAGGTCGCGACACCGCTGTTCGAGCCATATGTGATCCCGATCGCATTGGTGCTGCTGATCGGCCTTTTTCTCGTGCAGCGGCAGGGCACGGCAGCCGTTGGCGGGCTGTTCGGACCGGTCATGCTGGTCTGGTTCGCGATCCTGTCGCTGCTCGGCATCCGGAGCATCGTGCACCACCCGCACGTCATGCTTGCGCTCAATCCGCTCTATGGGCTCGACCTGCTGGTCAAGGCGCCGGGCCGGGGTTTTTTCATGCTCGGCGCGGTGTTCCTGGCGGTGACCGGTACCGAGACGCTTTACGCCGACATGGGGCATTTCGGACGGCGCGCGTTGCGGCGAGCCTGGCTCGGATTGGTGTTTCCGGCGCTGGTGCTCAACTATTTCGGCCAGGGTGCTCTCTTGCTTGCCGATCCGGCCGCCCTGGAAAACCCGTTCTACCGCTTGGCGCCCGATTGGGCGCTCTACCCGCTGGTCGCTATGGCGTCGCTGGCGACGATCATCGCTTCGCAGGCGGTGATCTCCGGCGCCTTCTCCTACACCCGCCAGGCAATCCAGCTCGGCTATCTGCCGCGGCTCGAAATCCGCCATACCTCGGAAACCGAGATCGGCCAAGTTTATTTGCCGCGGATCAATTTCGGGCTGTTGATCGCGGTCATTGTCCTGGTGCTGCTGTTCCAGTCCTCCGACAATCTCGGCGCCGCTTATGGCGTTGCGGTCAGCGGCGATATGGCGATCACCACCGGCCTCGCCTTTCTTTATATGCGCGCGCGCGGCTGGGGCCTCGCGGTCGCGGTGCCGGTATTCGGATTGTTCGCGATCATCGACTGGACCTTCCTCAGCGCCAATCTGCTGAAGATCGGGCAAGGCGGCTGGTTCCCGATCGTCGTCGCGACCCTGATGTTTTCGATCATGGGCACCTGGTGGCGCGGCCGGCGCCTGCTGGCCGAGCAGCGCGCCCGCGATGCGATGCCGTTGGATGTGTTCGTCGAGTCGCTGAACCCCGGGCGCACCGTGCGGGTGCCCGGGACGGCGATCTTCATGACCCGCGATCTCGCCCACGTGCCGATCGCGCTGCTGCACGCGCTGAAGCATTACAAGGCGCTGCACGAGCGCGTCGTCCTGATGCAGGTGGAGACCGAGGACGTGCCGCATGTCACCTCCGACCATCGGCTCGAGATCAAGGAACTCGGCAAGGGCTTCTACGCGATCCTGGTGCGCTACGGGTTCATGGACCAGCCCAATCTCGTACGCGCCATGGCACTGT
>DATARH010000277.1:0-21556 GCA_036264235.1 Allostellaceae bacterium | reverse complement strand
GATCGATCCGCATTTCGAGCACCCACTGCTCGGGTTCCGGCGCGACGGGCCGGTGCCGTATTGGCGCAACGTGCTGGACCCAGATCTTCTGCCATGGCTGAGCGACCACTCGATCGAGGGCGTGCCGGTATTGCCCGGCGCGGCTGTGGTCGAGATTGCGCTCGCCGCCGCGCGGGCGCGGCGGCCAAACGCGCCGGTGTTAGAGATCGTCGATTTCGAACTGCGCCGGCCGCTGCCGTTCGACACGGCCGGCTCGCGCGAGTTGGGGACGGTGGTCGCGACCGAAGAAGGCGACTGGGAACTAAGCAGCCGGCCGCGGCTTTCCGATGAACCAGCGACGGTGCATGCGGTGGCACGGATCACGGCGGCGAGCGATGCGGCGCTGTCTGTGCCGGACGCGCCGCTGGCGCTGCCGGTGCTGATCGTCGACGCCGAGCTTCTCTACGCACTGGCGGCGCGGCTCGGGCTCAATTACGGGCCGCAATTCCGAACGGTAACGCAGATCGATGTGTTCGGGCCGGACCGGGCGACCGTTCATCTCGATCCCGGGCCGATCGAAGATCGGGCCGAGACTTATCTGATCCACCCCGCGCTGCTCGACGGCGCGTTGCAAGGTTTGCTGGCGCTGCTGACCGAAGGCGATGCCAGGTTGAAGGGCACCAGCTTCCTGCCCTGGCGCTTTGGCCGCGTGCGTCTGGCGGCGCCGTTCGGGCGTATGCCGGCCAAGGGACAACTCCGGGTGACCCGGCTCGGAACCCGGTCGGCGTCGGCCGACATCTTGCTGACCGATGAAGTCGGTGCAACGGTCGCGCAGCTGACGGGTTGCTGGATGCGCCGCGTCGAGCTGAGCCGCTGCGCATCAACCGACGAGCGCGTGCTGCGCGTCGAACTGGTGCCGGCCCCGTTGCACGATGCGGAACCGCCGCCGGTGCTCGCAGGCATCGGCGAAGTTGTCTTGCGGCGCGCCGCCACCATTGCTGACGACCAGCGGTCCGCCGAGCAGGCCCTGCTGCTTGAAGCGCTGATTGCCGCGGTCGCCTGGCAATCGATCGCCGCGCTGGTCGATGCCGAGGCCCCGTTTACGGTCGCCGCGCTCCTCGAGCAGGAGCTGGTTGCGGCCGGGTCAGTGCCGCTGCTCGATTGTCTGCTGCGGCTGCTCGAACGCTTTGCCGCGGCCGAGGAAAGCGCCGACGAATGGCAGCTCAAAGCAACCCATGAATTGCCGGACATTTCTGAAGTTTGGCGGCTGCTGTTGGCGGAAGCACCGGAACTGGTCGCCGAACTCGCGTTACTGGCAGCCGCTGTGGAGGAGCTTCCCCGGCTGATCGCAGAAGGGCCGGCGGCGAGCCAGGCACCGCTGCCGCCGATGGTCGAACAGCTGCTGCAGGCGTCGCCGGCGAGCGCTGCGGGCATCGATCTGGTCTGTGAAGCGATCGCTGAAATCGGGGCGGGCTGGCCAGCGGGACGGACGCTGCGCATCCTGGAAGTAGGGGCCAGCGGCGGCATCACACGGCGATTCCTCGACCGGCTGGCAGGGGCCGGGGTGTCCATAGCATATCTCGCGACCAGTCCGGACCGGGATCAGGCGGCACGCCTCGCCTTCGCGGTCAATGGTTTTACCGGCGCTTCGGCCCAGCACTGGTCACCCGGCGAGGCCGACGACCTCGGCGCCCGATGCTTCGATGTCGTCTTGGCGGTGAACGGCAGCGCCCGAGTTCAGCTCGAGAGCCCCATGCTGGCTCGCTTGTGCGAGTTTTTGGCTCCCGGCGGGTTGCTACTCGCGGCGGAACCGGCACCGAACCCGCTGTGGGACCTCGTCTTCGGCCGCAACACCGAATGGTGGCGAACGAGCGGAGGCGAGGCGTCGCCGCTGCGCACGACCGAGGAATGGGGCCGCGAGCTGGCACTGGCCGGTTTTGCCGGGCCCAGGTGTGCTTCGCTCGCCGCTGGACCGTGGCCAAACCTGGTCATCACAGGCTTGGCTCCAGCCCCCGAGTTGGTCGTCGCTCGACCCGCTCCACGGCTGACCGTCCACTTCGCCGGCGCTCGCGACGCAGCCGCCGGGGCACTATCGGACGCGCTCGTCACAGCAGGCCACCGGACGCGGCGGATCGACCTCGGTGACACCCTGCCGTCGCCGACCGAAGATTCGGAGGTCGCGATACTGGTTGTCGACGCAGTCGGCGACCCGGTGGCGCAGGCTGCGGCGTTGATCCCGGACCTGGTGCGCATCGCGACCGCCACCGCCGAAAATCATATTCCGCTCGTCGTGCTGACCTCCGGTGCGCAGCAACCGCACGAGACGGTGTTGGGTGGGCTCCCCGGCGCGGCCGTCTGGGGCTTCGCCCGGGTGCTGTTCAATGAAATGCCGCGCTTATCGCTGCGTCTGATCGACATGCCGGCGAGACTCGGTTGGGCAGAGCGCGGCCGGCTCCTTGCCGCCGAGCTCTCCAGCGGATCGAGCGAAACGGAAGTTGTGTGGACCGAAACGGGCCGGCACGTGCCGCGGCTGCGGCGCGGTTTGCCGCCGCGTTTCGCGGCACCCTCGGAGGCGGTGTCGCTGGGAAGCGACCAGCCGGGCGGGCTCGATGCGCTGGGCTGGAAGCGCCGCGATCGCCGCCCGCCCGGACCCGGCGAGGTAGAAGTCGAGGTCCATGCCGCAGGGCTCAATTTCCGCGACATGATGTGGGCGATGGGTCTGCTGCCGGAGGAGGCGCTGATCGACGGTTTCGCCGGCGCGACCTATGGCCTCGAATGCGCCGGCATCGCCCGCGCGATCGGGCCGGGGGTCGAGGGATTGTCAGTTGGCGACCGGGTCGCCGGCTTCGCGCCGGCGGCGCTCAGCAGCAGCGTAATCACTCGCGCACATGCGCTGATGCCGATCCCAGGCGATACGAGCTTTGCGGCGGCCGCGACGATCCCTGTCGCGTTCGTCACCGCTGTCTACGCGCTCGGCACTCTCGCTAAGCTCGCCGAAGGCGAGCATGTGCTGATCCATGCCGCGGCCGGCGGGGTCGGCCTGGCGGCGATCCAGTACGCGAAGCACCGCGGCGCCATCGTGATCGCCACCGCCGGCTCGGAGATCAAGCGCGCTTTTCTACGCCAAGCCGGCGCCGATCATGTGCTCGACTCGCGTGCTCTCGATTTCGCAGACGGGGTGCGGGATCTGACCGGCCACGCCGGTGTCGATGTCGTGCTGAACTCGTTGAGCGGCGACGCGATGGAGCTGAGCCTCAGTGTGCTGAAGCCGTTTGGCCGGTTTCTGGAACTCGGTAAGCGCGATTTCTACCTGAACCGCCGCATCCACCTGCGGCCGATGCGGCAGAACATTTCGTATTTCGCGATCGACGTCGATCAGCTGCCCGTGCAGCGTCCCGATCTTGCCGCATCGCTGCTTGCCGAGATCTCGGCAGCTCTGCAAGAGGGCGCGATCCGCCCTTTGGCGCACCGACGCTTCCCGTTCGGTGAAATCGACGAAGCCTTCCGGCTGATGCAATCGTCGGGTCACATCGGGAAGCTGGTGCTCGAACCCTCGGCCAATGCCGGCGTCCGCCTGCGCGATGCGGTTCCGTCTGCGCTGTCACCAGACGGTACCTATCTGGTTACCGGGGGGCTCTCCGGCTTCGGCTTCGAGGCGGCACGCTGGCTGGTACAGAATGGTGCGCGTTCGGTTGCTCTGCTCGGCCGCCGCGGCATCGCGACGCCCGGGGCGGTCGACAGGGTGCATGAGCTGACCGCCGCCGGCGCCGAGGTCAGCGTCCATGCCGGCGATGTCGCCGATCGCGCCGCGCTCGGTCAAATCCTGGCGCGTATCCGGGCGGGCAAACCGCTGCGCGGCATTGTGCATGCCGCTTCGGCAATCGGCGACGGGCTCGCCGCCGATGTCGACGCGACGACGGTAGCGGCGATGCTGGGGCCGAAGCTCGGCGGCGCGATCCTGCTGAACGAACTCACCCGGGAAGACCCGCTCGACCTGTTCCTGCTGTTCTCGTCGGCGACGACGTTGCTCGGCGCGCCGGGCCAGGGCGTCTACGTCGCTGCCAATCACGCCCTCGAAGCACTGGCGCGGTGTCGGCGGGCGGAAGGCCGACCGGCGCTCGCCGTCGCTTGGGGTCCGATCGCCGATGCCGGCTATCTCGCGGAGCGGCCGGAGATGCGCGAGGCACTTGGACGCCGACTGGGCGCCAAACCAGTGCCTGCGGCGCAAGCCCTGGCGGCGCTCCCGGAGGTCATCGCCAGCGGGCTCAGTTTCATCGCAGTCGCCGAAACCAGCTGGCAGGAGGCGCGGCGCTTTCTGCCAATCCTCGCGCATCCGATGTTCGGCGAATTGCACAGCGAGGCCGGCGCAATGCCGAGCGACGAGTCGCTGCTCGAAAAGCTTACCGCCGCAAGCGGCGATGAAGCACTGACGCTGCTGAAGAGCGTTGTCGCGGCGGAGGCCGCGAATATCCTGCGCCTGCCGCCGGCGGCGATCGATCCGGCGCGGCCGCTCTCCGAGATGGGAATGGATTCGCTGATGGCGGTCGAGTTGCGGCTGGCGCTGGAAACCCGGCTGCGGATCGACCTGCCGCTGGTCTCCCTGGCCGAAGGGACCAGCGTCGCATCGATCGCCGGCCGGCTCAGCGGGGCGATGTCGGAAAAGTCGCCGCACGGCGAGGTCATCGGACTGGTCGAACGCCATGAAGGTCTCGATGACGGGGCAATGGCGGCGGCGGTCACCGGAGCGACCGAGTCGTTCGAAGCGGGCGACCTCAAATCGGAAGCCGCGGAGTAGCATTTGTCATCGGATCGCGCGATTTTCGGGTTGTCGGCCCAGGCCCGCACGCGGCTGATCCAGAAATTGGCCTCTGTACGGCAGCAGCCAGTACGCGCGACCAGTGAGCCTTCATCGCAGGCGAGCGCAGGCCGCCGCCTCGACCTGTCGGAACTCGAGGGCTACCGCGACATCGAGGCGATCGAGCAGGCCGCCGAGTACCTCGGCATTGCCAACCCCTTCTTCCGGATGCATGCAGGGATCGCGGCGGCCGAGACCGAGATCGAGGGCAGCCGCTATATCAATTTCGCCTCGTACAACTATATCGGCCTCAACGGCGATCCGCGCATCGCAGCTGCGGCCAAGGCGGCAATCGACCGATACGGCACCTCGGTTTCGGCAAGCCGGCCGGTTTCAGGCGAGCGGCCGATCCACCGCGAACTGGAAACGGCGCTGGCGCGGATCCATGGGACCGAAGATGCGGTCGCGCTGGTCGGCGGGCATTCCACCAATGTCACCGTGATCGGCCAATTGCTCGGCCGCAACGATGTCATCGTGCACGATGCGCTGATCCACAACAGCGTCGTCCAAGGGGCGCTGCTGTCCGGGGCACGACGCGTGCCATTCGCGCATCTCGACGCCGAGGCGGCCGACAAGGCGCTGGCCGGGGCTTCGAGCCGGCACGGGCACGCGCTCCTCGTCATCGAGGGCCATTACAGCATGGACGGCGATGTGCCCGACCTTGCCGCCTTCGTCGCAGTGGCGCGGCGGCATGGCGCGTGGCTGATGGTTGACGAGGCGCATGCGCTAGGCGTTCTCGGCCCGCGCGGCTTCGGCTCGGGCGAGCATGCCGGGATCGACCCCGGCGACGTCGACATCTGGATGGGGACGCTGAGCAAAAGCCTCGTTTCCTGCGGCGGCTATATCGCCGGCCGCAAGCAGCTGATCGATTACCTGAAACGCACCGCGCCCGGCTTTGTCTTCTCGGTCGGCATTGCGCCGCCGGTCGCGGCGGCGGCGTTGGCCGCCGCTGAGATCCTCGAGCACGAGCCCGAACGGGTGCGCAGGCTTAAGGAGCGCGGGACGCTGTTTTTGCAGCTTGCGCGGGATGGCGGGCTAAATGTCGGCGGCTCGATCGGGGCGGCGATTGTGCCGGTCATTACGGGCAGCTCGATCCGCGCCGGCAGACTGGCGCAGGCGCTGTTCCGCCGCGGCCTCAACGTGCAGCCGATCCTCTACCCCGCGGTACCGGAGCGGGCGGCGCGGCTGCGCTTTTTCCTGACCGCCGCCCATAGCGAGGAGCAGATCCGCGAGGCCGTGCAGATCCTGATCGAGGAGGACCGGAGGGTCGCCGCCGAGCCGACCGACCTCGTCGGCGTCGCCCGCCATCTTGGCCGCCAAGCGGCGGCCACGCGGTAATCTAAGCAGGCGTTACGGCGCCGCGTTCCTGACGACGATGCCGGTAATCACCGGCCCGGTCAGCGTATTCAGCAGACTGAAGAACTTCTGCAGCTCGTTCAGATCGGCGTTCGCGACGTAGATGATGTCCTTGTCTTGCACCGGGAAGCGCTGCGCCAAAAAATACGAACGCGCATCGCTGAGATCGAGGCGATAGACCGCCGGCGTGGTGCCTTCGGGGCCGGTACCGAGTTGCGGCCGGCCGAGCGTGTTGATGACCGGCGGCGGCTCGTAACGGAACAGGAAGACGCCGGCCGGATCGGAGCGCTGGTCCTGGAGCCCGCCGGCCTTGGCCAGCGCCTCCACCAGGGTCATGCGCTCGGCGGTGAAATTCACCTGCGTGTTCGCGCCGGTTGCGCCGAACACGGTGAAGGATTGCGGCAATCGTACCAGGGTCAGGACGTCGCCTGGCTGGACATAGATGTTCTCCGCCGGGTTCGATACCAGCGTTTCCATCGGAATCGTCGCGGTGACACCGTCGCGCGACAGGCGCACAAACGTCTCATAGACTGGCGCCCGGGCCCCGCCGGCGGCGGCGATCAGGTCCAAGAGCCGGTCACCCTTCAGCGATAACGGCACCCGCGCGCCCTGAATCACTTCGCCAGTGACGGTCGCGGTGTTGGTCAGGCTCTTCGAGATCACAACGATCGCCTGCGGTTCGATGGCCTTGCCGGCGAGGCGTCCCTCGATCGCGTGCTGGACCTGGACGGGCTTCAAACCCGCGGCCGGAATGCGTCCGGCAAAAGGGACGCTGATCGCGCCGTCTTGAGTGACCACCTGATCGGGGATCGTTACACTGCGAGAGCCGGCGGAGACATGCTCGGTCGGCGAGGCACCGAACAAGCCACCACCGGCCGCTTCCCAGATCGACACGCTGAGCACGTCACCGACGCCAATCGTCGGCTCCGGCGGTCGGCCGTATTTCTTGAACCTGGCCTGGAGGCTGTCGTGCGGCGCGGCGGAGAGGGCGCGGACGACGTTTTCGTCGATATCGACCAAATCGAAGCGGGTCTCGTTGCCCCGGACCTCTTGCTTCATGATGTCGCTTACCGTTGGCCCGGCGGTCGGCAACGCCGAGCAGCCGGCAAGCGTGCCGGCAACGAACAGCACCAGGACGACGGCCCTCATCGCGGAAGCCGTCGATCAGGCGAAAGGTGCGAAAGCCGTCGTCAAATCACCTGAACCGCCGCCGCGATCACCCGCGACGAGTAAACGCCCATCCAGCCCGAGGGATCGAGCCAGCCCTTCTCGTCGCGCGGCGGTCGGATCGCGCGGATATGCGCATCGATGATTTCGTAGATGTTGTCGATCGGCCGCGGCGGATCGCCTTCGGTCGACCAGAAGAATTGCGCCTGGCCCGTGACCTCATGCTTGGCCACCAGGCAGTTCGGCGCGCCACCGGCGTGGTTGTAGAGCCCGACTGCGGAGTAGCAATCCTGATGGCTGACAATCATCACGCCTTCGGTACCGGGGAAGGCGTACTTCATCGCCGAGAACCACCGACACAGGGCCCCGAGTTCCCGCTCGGTGAATTCATAGGATGCCGGCCCCTTGCGCGCATCGGCCTTCCTTACACCCCGCCGCGACAGCGGAAATGGTACGACATTGGTAGTCCCGGACAGTGTGTCCACCTTGCCCCCACTGGCGAGCCCCGCATTGCTGCGGAGGCGACCGACGACCCCACTTCGAAAGACGCATCACGCGCCGTCGGGTGGGTGCCGTCGGAGACCCAAGCTGAGGCGGATTCTACAGTCCAGGGCTGATTTCGAGTCAATCAGCGCCCTGGGCGCAGCAAGCGTTTCCAGGACAATTGTGATGTTTGGGCCACAGTGGCAAAAAGGCGACAGGCTGCGAAACCTGGGGTTGGTTCGCGCCCTGATGGTTCAGTCGGCGCCCGCATGCGCGGCAGAGGCGACCGGCTCGACCGAGACCCGGGCGATCCCGCTGCGTTTCATGTCCAGCTCATCGGCGGCGCGCGGCGAGACGTCGATCAGCCGGTTGCGCCCCCAGGGTCCGCGGTCGTTCACCTTGCAAATCACCGACCGTCCGTTCCTCAGATTGGTGACCCGTACCAGGGAGTTAAGAGGCAGCGAACGATGCGCCGCGGTCGGCGTCTGGTTATCAAGCACTGCCCCGCTGGCCGTCCGACCGCCGAGAAAACGACCGCCATACCAGGCTGCGATCCCAATCTCTTGATGGCCGAGGGCTTTGAGCGCTGCGGGGCTCTGCGACGCCCCGGAAAGCCGGTCCTCGCGTGCCGGCTTCGATCCGCCTGCAATCTTATCTTCCGGCAAGGCCTTAGCGTTGTGCAGGGGCGCGGCATGACCGCCCTCGCCCTCATGCCTATGCTCCCGCGCGGCGGCGTGTTGCGCCGAACGATGATCGGTTTTCGCCGTTTTCGCCTTAAGACTGGGGGGCTGCTGCTGGCGCTCCTCGGCGGCGAAACTCTGTTTCGCCAGCGCGAGACCGGAAATCGCCAATAACGCGAAGGACAGGCCTATGGCTTGTCGCACCCTCATCCGCACACGTCTCCATATTGTTGAACCTGGCACGGCTGGGGGAGACTCCAGCGCGCGTCCCTCTTGAGCAGATGAAATGCACTTGCTGGTTGATTATCCGACCAGGTTTCTGCGGGGGCTGCCCCGGTCGGACGGGGAAAAGCAGGCGCACCTTAAGCAGTCAGAGCCGCCCTGTCAACCCTACGGCGCATGAACTCGCCAGCTCTCGCGCAATAGAAAAGAACCGTTTCCAATATTTGGAGGCTCGGTCTTGTTATCAGAAGTTGCAATATTCGGGGTCATCTATTCTTTACACCCAAACAATGCTCAAAAGGTAACACATTGTTAATGTATATTACATACGGTAAACGAAAATCCGGCTCACCGCTGTGAAACTATGCTTGACGCGCAGGCTTGTGTTGATGACGTCAGCAGAGAGCCCTGAGCGCGAATTCGAGCGGCCCTAAAGCCGACAATCCGCCTTCCGGAGGCGTCGATTTGCGCTAGGCTGCCGCAAGCGGCACGGTGCCGCCGATCAGAGTGACAGAAGCGATGCAGTTCGACGCAGAATACGATTTCGTCATTGTCGGCGCCGGCTCGGCCGGCTGCGTGCTGGCCAATCGGCTCAGTGCCGATCCCGGCACGCGGGTGTTGGTGATCGAGGCCGGCGGCAGGGATTTGAACCCCTGGATCCACATCCCGGCTGGGTTCTACCGCAATATCTACCACCCGAAGATCACCTGGCAGTTCGAGACCGAGCCGGTGCCGGGGCTCGACGGCCGGCGGGTCAACTGGCCGCGCGGCAAGGTGATCGGCGGCTCCAGCTCGATCAATGGCCTCATTTACATCCGCGGCCAGCGCCAGGATTTCGATCTGTGGCGGCAGATAGGCTGCACCGGCTGGTCCTATGACGACGTGCTGCCGTATTTCCGGCGCGCGGAGAACCAGGAGCGGGGCGAAGACGACTTTCACGGCAAGGGTGGGCCGCTCGACATCTCCGACCTGCGGGCACCGCACGAACTGCACGACGCCTTTATCGGCGCCTGTCAGGACGTCGGCTTCCGGGCCAACCCCGATTTCAACGGCGCCGAGCAGGAGGGGGTCGGTAATTACCAGCTGACCGTGCGCAAGATGCGCCGCTGCAGCGCCGCCGTTGCCTATCTGAAGCCGGCGATGAAGCGGCAGAACCTGCAGGTCGAGATCCGCGCTTTCGCGCAGCGCGTGCTATTTGACGGCAAGCGCGCAACCGGTCTCGAATACAAGCAGAATGGAGCGGTCCGTCGGGTTCGCGTGCGGCGCGAGGTACTGCTGGCCGGCGGTTCGCTGCTGTCGCCGCAGCTGTTGCAATTGTCGGGCATCGGCCCGGCGCCGCTGCTCAAGGAACACGGCGTCGATGTCGTGCACGACCTGCCCGGGGTCGGCGAGAATTTGCAGGACCATCTCGGCTGTCGGGTGATCTACAAGGCGCGCAACGCCAACACGCTGAACGAGATTTCGCGCAGCTGGCTGCACCAGGTGCGCACCGGCCTCGAATACATTTTCGGCCAACGCGGCGCGCTGATGATGGGGGCGGCGCCGATCGGTCTCTTCGCCAAGACCCGCGAGGGGCTCGTCTCGCCGGATGTACAGTACCAGTTCCTCGCCGGCAGCTTCGACAAGCCGGGCGAGGCGATGCACCCGTTCCCCGGCTGCTCCCTGGTGGCAATCCCGTGCCGGCCGGAAAGCCGCGGCTGGCTGCGGATCAAATCGCCCGACCCGGCGGTGCCGCCGGCGATGCAGCCGAATTATCTCAGTACGCGCGGCGACCGGGAAACGATGGTCGCAGCGCTGAAAATCTCGCGGCGGATTTTCCAGACACCGACGATGCAGCGCTATGTCGTCGAGGAGTTTTGGCCCGGCGCGCAGGTCGAGAGCGATGATGGTCTCCTCGAACACGCCAAGAAAACCGGCAGCACGACATTTCACCAGACCTCGACCTGCATGATGGGTGCGCACGAGACGGCGGTCGTCGACACCGAGTTGCGCGTGCACGGGATCGAAGGATTGCGCGTCGTCGACGCCTCGGTGATGCCGACCGTGATTTCCGGCAACACCAACGCGGCGACGATCATGATCGCCGAGAAGGCCTCCGACCTGATCCGCGCCAAAGCCCGCGCCGGCGCGACCCAGCGAGCCAGGGCGGCTTAAGATGGCTGACACCCAGTCGCCGCTCGCGATCTATCAGTCGTATCTCGACAAGAGCCAGTTGGCGTACCAGTGGAGCCCCGAGGCCGGTCGCGCCGTGTTCTATCCGCGGCTCGTCTGTCCCTATAGCGGCAGCACCGTGCTCGAATGGCGGGTCGCCTCCGGTCTCGGCACGGTGTACGCGACGACCGTCACCCACCCGCAGCAGGGCAAGCCCTACAATGTCGCGCTGATCGACTGCGACGAGGGTTTCCGCCTGATGAGTCGGGTGGAGGAAATCGACCCGGCCTGGGTCAAGATCGGCATGCGGGTGCGCTTCCGCGTGCATCCGGCCGAAGGCGACCAGCCGGCCTATCCGGTCTTCACCCCGGAGAAAACCGACCCATGAGCGAGCTCAAGCGCGCGGGCGCGGCGGTGGTCGGCGCAGCCGAAAGCGATCTCGGACATGTCGCCGAGGGGCTGAACGTGATCGACCTGATGGCGCAGGGGATCGCTCGCGCCGCGGAGGATGCCGGGCTGCGGGTCCGCGACATCGACGGGCTGACCTGCGCGACGACGCAGGCGCGCACCTCCGGCCTGTCGCTATCGGAATATCTCGGCATCTCGCCGCGCTACATCGATACGACGATCCTCGGGGGATCGTCCTTCATGTTCCATGTCGCGCATGCGGTGGCGGCATTGCAGCTCGGGCTGTGCGAGGTTGCGGCGATCGCCTATGGCTCGACGCAGCGCAGCGTCGGCCGCAGCCAAGCCTCGGTGCGCGAGGTCAACCGATACGAAACGCCGTACCGGCCGTTCCTGCCCTCGACCGCCTACGCGCTCGCCGCCTCGCGCCACATGCACGAATTCGGCACGACCCGCGAGCAGATGGCCGAAGTCGCGGTCGCCGCGCGGCAATGGGCGCTGATGAACCCGGTCGCCTGGGAGAAAAAACCGCTGACGGTCGAGGAGGTCTTGTCGGCGCGTATGGTCAGCTATCCGTTCACGGTGCGCGACATCTGCCTGGTGACCGATGGCGGCGGCGCGATCATTCTGACCACACCAGAGCGCGCCAAGAATTTGAAAAAGCCGCCGGTCTATGTGCTCGGCTGCGGCCAGGCGATCACCCACGCCAACATTTCGAGCATGCCCGACCTGACCGTCACCGGCGCGGTTGAAAGCGGGCGGCAGGCGTTCGCGATGGCCGGGCTGAAGCCGGGCGACATCGATGTCGTCGAGCTGTACGACGCGTTCACGATCAACCCGATCCTTTTCCTCGAAGACCTCGGCTTCTGTCCGAAGGGCGAAGGCGGCCGCTTCGTTGCGGGCGGGCGGATCGCGCCCGGCGGCGCGCTGCCGGTCAACACCAATGGCGGCGGCCTCAGCTACTGTCACCCGGGCATGTACGGGTTGTTCCTGCTGGTCGAGGCAGTGCGGCAGCTGCGCGGCGAATGCGGCGACCGCCAGGTGAAGGACGCCAAGACGGCGGTCGCGCATGGCAATGGCGGCGTGCTGTCGTCGCAAAGCACCGTCATTTTTGGGACCGCAGCGACGGTTTGATTTATTCACAATGAGACAGTGAGGCGGTGAGAGGACGGTGAGGTGATAGCGTCCGAGCAAAATGATCTGCTTACGGAGCAGATTATTGGCTTCGCCATTGAAGTGCACCGGCACCTCGGCCCGGGTCTCCTCGAATCTGCCTATGAGGAATGCCTCTGCTACGAGTTTGGTGCGCATGAATTAACGTTCAGGCGCCAAGTGCCGTTACCGGTCATCTACAAATCCGTTCGACTCGATTGCGGTTACCGAATCGACATCGTGGTCGAAGACCGGGTTATCCTGGAGCTGAAAGCAATCGAAAGGCTGCTCCCGATCCATGAGGCGCAAGTACTCACCTATATGAGGCTGAGTGGGATACGCACCGGCCTCTTGCTGAATTTCACTACTCCGGCGCTGAAAGATGGGATCAGGCGTCTGATGCTGTGAATCTCTCTCACTGCCTCACTGTCTCATTGTGAAAAACCTTTCATTGGGAGAACGAAATGGCTGAAGGCGAGCGCGAACTGGTCCGGTTCGAGAAGGACGGCGAGATCGGTGTCATCACGGTCGATAACCCGCCGGTCAACGCGCTGTCGCCGGGGGTGCCGCAGGGCATCGTCGCGGCGCTCGACAAGGGCAACGCCGACCCCGCGGTCAAGGCGATGGTGCTGATCGGCGGCGGCCGCAGCTTTATCGCCGGCGCCGACATCCGCCAGTTCGGCAAAGGGCCGGCCAACGCGCCGCCGCCGACCCGCCGTCACTACGATGTGATGGACGACAGCCCAAAGCCGGTTGTCGCGGCGATCCATGGCTACGCGCTCGGCGGCGGTCTCGAGACCGCACTCGCCTGTCACTACCGCGTCGCGGTGCCGAGCGCAAAAGTTGGGTTGCCGGAAGTGCAGATCGGCATCCTGCCCGGGGCCGGCGGCACGCAGCGCCTGCCGCGGCTGATCGGCCCCAAAGCGGCGCTCGACATCATCGTCAGCGGCCGCCATGTGCCGGCCGAGGAAGCGAAGACGCTCGGTATTGTGGACGAGGTCGTGCCGGAAAAGGAGCTGAAATCGGCCGCTGTCGCCTTTGCCCGGCGCGTTGCCGACCGGAAACCGCTGCCACGCATCCGTGACAAGAGCGACCGGCTCACCGAGGGCACGCCGGCGGTATTCGAGGACATGCGCAAATCGATCGCGCGGCGCGCCCGCAACCAGCGCGCGCCCTATGCCTGCATCGAGGCGGTCGAGGCCGCGTGCAATCTGCAGTTCGACGAGGGCTGCGCGAAGGAGCGCGAGCTGTTCGCGCAGCAGGTTGATTCGGACGAGGCGAAGGCGCTGCGCTATGCGTTCTTCGCCGAGCGCGAGGTGCGCAAGCTGCCACACATTCCCGCCGACACGCCGCTGCGCCCGGTCGAGAACGCGGCCGTGGTCGGCGCCGGGACGATGGGCGGCGGCATCGCGATGAGCTTTGCCGATTACGGCATCCCGGTGAAGATCACCGACGCGACGCCGGAAGCGCTCGATCGCGGCATGGCGCGCATCCGCGCCAATTACGAGACCAGCGTCAAGCGTGGCAGCCTTGCCGCCGACGAGATGGAGCGGCGCCTCGCCCGCATCACGCCGGTGCCGAACATGGAAGACATCGGCGACGCCGACGCGGTGATCGAGGCGGTATTCGAGCAGATCCCGGTCAAGGAGGAGGTGTGGAAGAAGATCGACGCGGTGATGAAGCCGGGGGCGCTCCTCTACAGCAACACCTCCGGCATCAATATCGACATCATGGCCAATGTCACCAAGCGGCCGCAGGAGGTCGCGGGGACCCATTTCTTCGCGCCGGCGAATGTGATGAAGCTGTTCGAGGTGGTGCAGGGCACGAAGAGTGCGCCCGACGTGATCGCCACCGCGATGGAATTGGGCCGCCGCATCGGCAAAGTCAGCGGCTGGGCCGGCAACACCGACGGCTTTGTCGCCAACCGCAGCCGCGGGCCCTTCGGCAGCGAAATGAACATCCTCATCGAAGAAGGCGCGATGCCGGAGCAGGTCGACAAGGTGATGGTCGATTTCGGCTACCCGGTCGGCCCGTTCGTCGTGTGGGACATATCCGGGCTCGACATCGGTTACGACGTGCGCAAGCGCCGCAAGGCCGAGAACCCGAATTACCGCGGCGCGCCGATTGCCGACAAGATCGTTGAGGCCGGGCGGCTCGGCCAGAAGACCAACAAGGGCTGGTACCGCTACGAACCCGGCGATCGCACGCCGCATCCCGATCCGGAAGTCGCCAAGATCATCAAAGACACCGTCGCCGAACTCGGCATCGCGCAGCAGAGCTTCAGCGATGACGAAATCCTGAAGCGGCTCCTGTTCGCTTCGGTCAACGAGGCCTGCAAGATTCTCGATGAGGGCAAGGCGCTGCGGGCCAGCGACATCGATGTGATGTGGCTGCACGGTTTCGGCTTCCCGCGCTATCGCGGCGGCCTGATGTTCTGGGCCGACGGCATCGGCGTGCGCGAGGTCTACAACCAGATCGCCGCCTGGCACCAACGATATGGCGGCCGCTGGGCCCCGTCGCCGCTGCTGCGCCGCCTCGCCGAGAGCGGCACGCCGCTGCGCGAGGCGAAGGGCAATTTCAAGTAACGGTACGATCGTTGCACGGCGCTGAGGGTTTTGTGGAGGGCTGACATGACACGGCAGGAACTGGACGCGGCCTTTGCCCGGCTCGGGCTCAATGTGCCGGAGGCCGAACGCGGCGACATCGCCGCCGCGACGCGAATTCTGGAGGAATTGCTGGCGCGGCTGCGGCCGGCCGGGCGCGGCGTCTTCGCCGAGCCGGCGCACACCGTCGCCTTTCCGAGGAAAGGGTGAGCGCCATGGTTCCGGACTTCCTGACGATCGCCGAGGCGGCGAAGCTTATCGAGACCAAGGAATTGTCGCCGGTCGAGCTGGTCGAGAGCCGCCTCGCCCGCATCGAACGACTCGACGGCAAGCTGCACAGCTTTATCCGCGTGCTCGCCGACAGCGCCCGCACTGAGGCGCGCGCCGCCGAGGCCGAGATCGCGGCCGGCAAGTACCGCGGGCCCCTGCACGGCATCCCGCTCGGGCTCAAGGACATCTACGAGACTGCCGGCGTGCCGACGACCGGCCACTCAAAGGTCATGCAGGACCACGTGCCGAGAGCCGACGCGTTCACCGTCAAAAAGCTGCGCGACGCCGGCGCGGTGGTCATGGGCAAGCTGGCGACGCATGAATTCGCCTTTGGCGGTCCCAGCTTCGACCTGCCTTGGCCGCCGGCGCGCAACCAGTGGGATACGAGCCGCTTCACCGGCGGCTCGTCGAGCGGAACCGGCGCCGCGGTGCCAGCCGGACTAGTGCTCGGCGGCACCGGCAGCGACACCGGCGGCTCGATCCGCGGCCCGGCGGCGTATTGCGGCCTCGCCGGCATCAAGCCGACCTATGGGTTGTGCAGCCGCGCCGGCGTGCTGCCCCTCGCCTTCTCGCTCGACCATGCCGGACCGATGGCGTGGACCGCCGAGGATTGCGCAATCATGCTGCAGGCGATGGCCGGCCATGACCCGGCCGACCCCGCCAGCGCCGACCGCGGCGTCGCCAACTACCGCGGCCTGCTGCACGGCGAGGTGAAGAGCCTGCGAATCGGCCTTGTGCGTCACTTCTACGAGACCGACCACCCGGCCGATGCGCCGACGCGGCAGGGGATCGACGCCGCCGCGAAAGCGCTGGAAGGGCTCGGCTGTTCGGCGCGTGAGTTGAAACTGTCACCGCTCGCCGAATGGTCGGCCTGCGGCATGACGATCATGCTGACCGAATCCTTTGCGATCCACGAGGCCAATCTGCGCACCCGCTTCACCGATTTCGGCGAGATCTTCCGCGACCGCATGGCGCTGGCTGGGCTGATCACCGGCGCCGATTATATGCAGGCGCTGCGCCGCCGTCGCGAACTGGTCGCCGAGCTCGACCGGGCGATGCAGGAGGTCGACATCGTGATGACCGCCGCCGCGCCGGGCGAGGCGCCGCCGATCGAGTCGGTCGGCAAGTTCGTGACGATGGAAAAGCCGTCGCTGACGATGCCGTTCAATGTCACCGGCACGCCGGCGATGTCGGTATGTTGCGGCTACAGCCCGGCCGGGCTGCCGCTGTCGTTCCAGATCGTCGGTCGCCGCTTCGAGGACGCGACCGTGCTGCGCCTGGCGCATGCCTATGAGCAGGCGACCGAATGGCGGGGAAGAAGGCCGGCACTGTAAGGAGCGCGCCATGCTGGTGCTGAAGAATGCGCGGCTGATCGACGGCACCGGCGCGGCGCCGATGGCGGGCGCGACCGTCGTGGTGAAGGAAAACCGCATCGAAACCGTCACCACGCGCAGCCAGAGCGACTTTCCGGCCGAGGCGCAGGTGATCGACCTCGCCGGCATGACGCTGCTGCCGGGGCTGATCGATTGCCACGACCACATGGCCAATCACCGCTACGAGCTGGCGCATCGCTGGGGTCTCGATGAGCCGGCCAGCACCCGGCATCTGCGCACCGCCGCCGTGCTACGGCAGACGCTGGCGGCCGGCTACACCTGCGTGCGCGACGCGGCCGGGCTCGATGCCGGTTTCAAGCGCGCGATCGAGGAAGGGCTGATCTTCGGCCCGCGGCTCGTCGTCTCGATCTCGATCATCTCGCCGATCGGCGGCATCGGCGATCCGGTCGCGCCGTCGTGGTCGAGCCATTTCGATTGCGGCTGCTGCCTGCCGCACGACCCACTGTTGCCGAGCGGCGTCGTCGAGACGCTCGGCGATGTGCGGCCGGTCGTGCGCAAGATGGTTCGTGCCGGCGCCGACGTGATCAAATGCGCAACGACCGGCGGCGCCAGCTCGCGCCCCGGTCACGGGCCGAAGGACAGCGCCTTCAATCTCGACGAGATGCAGGCGCTGGTCGAGGAGGCGCACAATCTCGACAAGCGCGTGATGTGTCACGCGCTCGGCGGTAGCGGCCTCGACATCGCGGTCGAGGCCGGCGTCAACTCGATCGAGCACGGCTGCTATTTGGACGAGCACCCGCAGCTGATCGACCGGATCGCGGCGCGCGGCATCTTCTTCGTGCCGACGATGCTGGTCTACGAATTTCACCGCAAGTCGCCGCAGCCGCATGTCCGGGCGCGGGCGCAGGATTTGTACGAGCACCATGTGCTGGCGATCCGCCGCGCGCTCGATGCCGGCGTCAAAGTCGTCGCCGGTACCGATGCTGGGGGCCACGGTCACCCAGCCAATGCCGGCGAACTCGAATGCCTGGTCCAGGCCGGGATGACGCCGATGCAGGCGCTCCAGGCGGCGACCTCCTGGGCCGCCGAATGCATCGGCTGGGAGGATCGGCTCGGCACGGTCGCGAAGGGCAAGCTCGCCGACCTGGTCGCGGTCAACGGCGATCCGCTGGACGACATCGCGGTGCTGCGCGACCTCGACCGCATCGCGCTCGTCATCAAGGACGGCGTGATCGCCGCCAATCGGATGGCCGCCGCCGCCCGCTAAATCTTCGCCTGCGCCAGAATGAAGTCGCGCACCAGCTCGGTGGCGCGCGACGAGGCCGGGTCGGTCGGGCGATTGACGATGAAGGTGTGCGGCATCCCGTCGAATTTGTGCAATTCGATGCTGCCGCCGCGCGCCTTCCAGGCGGCGGTGAAACGGTCGGCCATGTCGGGTGTCACATTGTCGTCGGCGAGGCCCTGGATCAGGATCGCCGGCGGCAACCGCGTGGCCTCGCCGCTGGCGACGATCGCCTGCGGGTTGCCCTCTGCCATTTCCGCTTCGGAAGTCCAATACGCATCATGAGCGGCAATGAGGCGCTGATTGCCCTTCTCCTTGACCATACGATAGCGCGCCAGCGGGTCGGAAATCGGCCAGCACAGCGCGAGATACGGCAGGCTTGCATCTTCACCCGGCGCTTCCCCGAGGGGCAGCACCGCATAACGCGGGTCCTTCGGCTTCAGCGCCGACAGCAGGAGTTGATGCGCGCCGCTCGAGGTGCCAAGCCCGCCAACGAGATCGCGCCGGCTGCCGAGCTCGCCGGCATGCGCCTTCAGCCACCGCGTCGCGTAATTGATGTCGGCGATCGAGGCCGGGTAGCGCCATTTGGGCGGCATGCGGAAATCGACCGCCAGCACGACGATACCGCTCTTCGCCAACGCCTCGTCGAGCGGCGCATTGTTGAGCCGGTCGCCCATCGCCCAGGCGCCGCCGTGCACCTCGATGACGGCGGGGAAGGGTCCTTTGCCAACCGGCTCGTAAAGCCGCGCCAGGATCGGCTCGGCGTCTTCGCGCCGGTATTCGAGATCGCGGGTTTCGACCTCATAGCGCTTCTCGATCGCGACTTCATCGGCCATTCGTTCTGCTCCTGTTTGTGGCGGCTCACCAGTGCCAAACCGGCACCTGAACCTCGACCGCACCATTCTTTTGAACCGTGCCGATCAGGCGGGCGCCGCAAGGCAGCATCGGCGGGCATTTGTCCGGCTCCGGCGGTGCGGGAAAGCCCTGCGCAGGTGGCGGCGTAAAGATCACCGGCTTGCCGGTGTCCGCCGACGCATTCGGCAACACGATACCACTGCCGGTCTGCCGCGGTTCGCCGGCCAGGGCGGCGGCGCCGCCGAAAAGGACGGCGAGCATTGCCGCCGGAATGACCGAGCATCTCATGCCGCCATTTTAGCGCTGGACGCGGCTCCGACGCGCGCGATTTGATGGCGGCACCGCCGCGCTCCCGAGGAGATCGCCGATGAAGATCACCGATGTCTCGCTGACGCTGTTCGCCTGGGACAGCATCCCGCCAACGATCTACGGCCACCACACGGCGCGGCCGACCGGCAAGAGCGATCTTGGCCTCCTGCGCATCGCCACCGACGAGGGCATCGAGGGTCATGCCTTTCTCGGCACCTCCTCGAACCCGGCGAGCCTCGACGGGCCGGGGCTGATCCGGTTTCTGAAGCCGGTCGTGATGGGCCAGGACCCGCTCGACCGCGAGCGGCTCAACAAGCTGCTCTGGGCGCGCGCCCGCGCCGCGACGGTGCGCTCGATCGGCGCCATCGACATCGCGCTGTGGGACATCGCCGGGAAGAAGGCCGGGCTGCCGATCCATCGCCTGCTCGGCACCAGCCGCGACAAAATCCTCGCCTATGCAAGCTCGGAAATCCACGCGACGGCCGAAGAATACGCCGAGCAGGCGCGGCACTACCAGTCGAGCGGCTGGGCCGCCTACAAGATCCACCCGCCGCAGCGCTGGCGTGACGACATCAAGGTCTGCGAGGCGGTGCGCAAGGCGGTCGGCGACGATTACACGGTGATGCTCGATTCGACCTGGAGCTACCGCTACGAGGAGGCGCTGCGGGTCGGCCGCGCGATCGAGGAGATGGGGTTCTATTGGTACGAAGACCCGCTGCACGACCAGGACCTCTACAATTACGTGAAACTGAAGCAGAAACTCGATATCCCGATCCTCGCGACCGAATACCCGATCGGCGGACTCGACTCGTACATGCCGTGGATTACCGAGCGGGCGACCGACTTCCTGCGTGGTGACGTCGCGGTGAAGGGCGGCATCACGACACTGGTGAAGACTGCGCATCTCGCCGAGGCGTTCCGGATGAATTTCGAATGTCACCACGGCGGCAATTCACTCAACAACATCGCCAATTTGCATGTGATCATGGCGATCCGGAACACCGAGTTCTTCGAGGTGCTGCTGCCGGACGCGATGCAGAAATACGGCTTGGCGCCCGATATCGAGATCGACCGCGACGGCTATGTCCACGCGCCGACCGGCCCCGGCCTCGGCGGCCAAATCGATTTCGACCTGATCGAGAGGAAAAAGGTCGGGGTGCTTAGCTGACGGCGCCTCTGTAGGGCGGGTGAAGCGGAGCGTAACCCGCCCTACTTCGTCTCGGTGCGGAGGTAAGGACGGACGGCCGCGAGCAATGTTTCGGTCGGGGCGAGACGCGGCCCCTCGCCGGTATCGACCGGCGGCACCACGATCACGCCCCAGCCCGGCAGCTTCTTGAGCGAGGCCTGCGCCTCGGGGTTGTCGAGCAGCGGCTGGTTCAGCGATGGCGCGACGATCACCGGCGTGCGCCGGCCGATCGCCTCGGCGGTGACGGACAGCGCCAGATTGTCGGCGATGCCGTGCGCCAGCTTGTTCAGCGAATTGAAGCTGCACGGCGCGAACAGCACGATGCCGCGCGGCGGCCGCGGCCGGATCGCCAGATCGAAATAGGATTCAACGACCTGCGCGCCGGGCACGTCGGCGAGCTCGCGGGCCGCGACCACTCGTGACGCATTCGGCGTCGGGATCGCGATCACGGCCGCGAAGCCGAGCCCGACCAGCCCGCGCAAAATCTCGGGGCAGCGCGCCGCCGTCGTCGTGCCGCTGAGGATCAGATAGGCTACGTCGAAGGTCTCGGGCATAAACGCTATATTATCGGCTTCCGGTGGAGGTACGCGCATGAATAACGGCTACCGCGTCTACGATGTCGACACCCACATCAACCCCGGCGCCGACGTGCTCGACAAATATGTCGACCCGTCGTTCCGGCCGCGGCTGCCGGAGCTGGCGCCGTACCGGGTCGCGATCAAATCGCGCGAACAAGGCGGCGCCACGCAATACCTCTACCGCTTCGCCGAGAAGGCCTATGAGCGCACCCTTGGCGAGGCGGAGCCGACGCCGGGCTCGCGCGACGGCCGGGTGTGGCGCGGCAAGCTGCGGCCAAGCCCCGGGGTGCAGGACGACCGCTCAGACAACCGCGTGCACGACATGGATGTCGAAGGCGCCGACCGGCACTTCATGGTGCCGTCGGCCTGGACCGCGGTGATCGGCCACCCAGATGTGTCGATCGAGGTCAACCTGATCCGCGCGTATCACCGCCACATGCAAGAATTCTGCAGCGTTGCGCCGGACCGGCTGACGGGACCGATCGTCGCCTCGACCCGCAATGTCGAGGAAGCGGTGCGCGAGATCCGCGACTGGGGCAAATCGAAATGGGCGGTCGCGGTGCAGCCGCTACTCGACAACGCGCGGCCGGTCGATCACCCCGATCTGGAACCGATCTGGCAGGCGGCCGAGGAACACGATTTGGCGATCGCGCATCACAGCTTTGCCTGGAACCCGCCCTATTTCCCCG
>DATARH010000118.1:0-7544 GCA_036264235.1 Allostellaceae bacterium | reverse complement strand
CGGTCGGCATTCGCAACCAGGTGCTTCTTGTATTGGTAATCGTCGCGATGACTGCAGTTGCGCTGTCGGGTTTTGTCGGCGAGGCGCCGAATCGGCTCGTTTCGGGAAGGCCGGTCCTATTATGGGCGGCAGCCGGCGTCCTGCCGACGGCCGGCATTGCAGTACTGGGCGCGGCGTTGTCGGCGGCCTGCCTGATACGGCCGAGTAGCGCGCTGCACTGCGCCGTCGCCGTGTTCGCCGCTGCGCTGTTGCTGGTTGTCCTCGCCGCCGCGGGTCATGCGGCCAGCCTCCTGTCGCAGAGCGCCAGCCCCGCCTCACGTATTTCGCTGGGTCCTGCGTTCTGGGTGCTCGCTGCATGCGCCGCCCTCGCGGTCGGCGATGCGCTGCAACGCCTCGGCGCCGGCATTATTGCGCAGCTGGTCACGGTTGCCGGGATCGCCTCGGGTATGTTGCTGATGGCGGCGAGCGGCACATTCGACGCGCTTTCCCTGGCGAAGGAATACGAAATCCATCGGCTGGTCTTTGCCGACGCAATGGCGCGTCATATGACATTGGTTGGGGCATCGGTCGGGACCGCGGCGGCGATCGGCTTCCCTCTCGGCGTGGCTACTGCGAGGCATCCGGGGTTGCAGAGCCCGGTCTTCGCCGTCTTAAATATCCTGCAGACGATTCCGTCGATTGCGCTGTTCGGATTGCTGATCGTGCCATTGTCGGCACTGGTTGCGGCGGTACCGGGGTTCTCCGCCTACGGCATAGGCGGCATCGGGGTGACCCCGGCGATCATCGCTTTGGTGCTCTATGCGTTGTTGCCGGTCGTTCGCAGCACATCGGTCGGGTTGATCGGTGTCGACAGCGCCGCCATCGAAGCCGGACGGGGCATGGGAATGAGCCCAGTGCAGATCTTCCGCGAGATCGAACTGCCGCTCGCCCTGCCGGTATTGCTCGCCGGGCTGCGCATCGTTACCGTGCAGGCGATCGGCTTGGCGGTGGTTGCGGCGCTGATCGGCGCGGGCGGTCTCGGAACCTTTGTCTTTGAGGGTCTCGGCCAATATGCCGTCGATCTAGTTCTGCTCGGCGCTTTGCCGGCGATCTTTCTCGCGCTCGGCGCCGATTTTATACTGCAGATCCTGACCGCCGTACTGCGCCGCCGCTTTGCGCCATGATCGAGATCGACGACGTCACGAAATATTATGGCGACCGCCGCGTCGTCGACCGGCTTTCATTAACCGTTCCGAGCGGCGATTTCTGTGTTTTGCTCGGCTCGTCTGGGTGCGGCAAATCGACGACCTTGAAGATGATCAATCGGTTGATCGCGGCGGATGCCGGACAAGTCCGGGTCGCCGGCGAGGACATCGCGACCGTGCCGGCCGAGCAGTTGCGGCGGCGTATTGGCTATGCGATCCAGTCGATCGGCCTCTTTCCGCACTGGACGGTCGAGGACAATATCGCCACTGTCCCTCACCTCCTCAAATGGCCGCGGGCGCGCCGGGGCGAGCGGGTCACCGAGCTGCTCGAGATGTTTCGCCTCGAGCCGGAGACCTATCGCGGGAAATACCCGCACCAGCTTTCCGGGGGCGAGCAGCAGCGGGTCGGGGTCGCCCGTGCGCTCGCCGCCGATCCCGGGCTACTCCTAATGGACGAGCCTTTCGGCGCGGTCGATCCGCTCACCCGCGACGATTTGCAGACGGAACTGTTGCACATCCACCGGGCGATGAAGAAAACCATCGTGTTCGTGACCCACGACATCGAAGAGGCGCTGCGGCTCGCCACCCATATCGCCGTGATGCAAGAAGGCCGGATCGCCCAGCTCGGCGCGCCGATCGATATCATCGAGCACCCGGCGAGCGAGTTTGTAGCCGACTTTGTCGGACGGCAGGGCATCGGCCTCAAGCTGCCGTCGGTGCGGAAGATCGTCGACCGCATGCGCCCCGGCGAAACCGCCAAGGGCGAGCCGCTCTCTCTCGACACGTCGCTGCGCGACGCGCTCTCGGCGATGACCACGCGCCGCACCGACCGGCTGCCCGTCTGCGACGCCGAGGGCCGTCAGGTCGGGGCAATCGTGCTCGCCGATCTCGTGCGATAAGCGTCATAGGGGCGGCAAAGAATGGATCGCACTGTGCATTTTCGCTCCGACGGCTTGGCGCTCCCGCCTGCTGAGTATGCTCGGTTGCTGGTTCAGCTGGCCGAGAAACGCGGCATCGCCGCCGACGAATTCTCGCGGGAGGGGGTCGTTGTTGAGCTCGAGCAACGGATGGCCGCGCTGCTCGGCAAAGAGATGGCGCTGTTTTTGCCGAGCGGTACGCTCGCCAACCATCTGGCGCTGCGTGTCCTTGCAACACGCGGACGCCGTGTGCTCGTGCAGCGCGAAAGCCATATCTACAACGACACCGGTGACTGCACGCAGGAGCTGAGCGGTCTGACCCTGATCCCCGTCGCTCCGCAGCGCGCGACCTTCACCCTCGCCGAGGTCGAGGGCGAGATCGCTCGACTTCCGGAAGCCCGCGTATCGACCCCTGTCGGCGTGATCTCGATAGAGTGCCCGGTGCGCCGGCTGCAGGGCGAGGTGTTCGACTTCGCCGAGATGCAGCGGATCACCGCTTTTGCGCGCGAGCACCGGATCGGCATCCACCTCGATGGCGCCCGCATCTTTCTCGCCTCGGCCTATACGGGAATAACGCCGGCGAGCTATGCCGCCTTGTTCGACACCGTCTACGTGTCGCTCTACAAATACTTCAACGCCGCCGCCGGCGCCGTGCTCGCCGGGCCGAGGGATCTGATCGAGAACCTCTATCATCAGCGGCGCATGTTCGGCGGCAGCCTGCGCCAGGCCTGGCCTTATGCGGCGGTGGCATTGCATTACCTCGACGGCTTCGGCGAACGCTTCGAGCAAGCCGTCGCCGCTGCCGAAACCCTGTTTCATGCGCTGCGCCGGCACCCCGGCTGCGAAGTTTGGCGGTCGGCAGCGGCGACCAATGTCACGCGCCTGCAGGTCTTCGGGGCTGACGCCGAGAGCCTGCCCGAGCGGCTGCTCGCACGCGGGATCGCAATTAGGCCTGCGCTGAACGCCTCCCCCGAGGGCGCCGAGTTCGAACTGTTTACCAACGAGACGATCCTGCGCCGCCCAGCAGACGAGATCGTCGAAATGTTCACCGAAGCCTTGGAATCCTATCCGGCCCGTCAGTATTGACGCTGAGCGGACTGCCGCTTAACTACTTGGCATGGCGCAACTTCCGATCATTACGGCTCCCGACCCTCGGCTCAAGATCAACGCGCGGCCGGTGCCCGCGGTCGACGACAAGATCAGGCGCCTGATGGACGACATGCTCGACACGATGTATGGGGCGATCGGCATCGGTCTCGCCGCCCCGCAGGTCGGACAATCGCGCCGGGTCATCGTCCTCGATGTCGCCCGGGAGGGCGAGAAGCCGCAGCCGCTGCAGCTGGCCAATCCAGAAATCCTCTGGCGATCGCCGGAGCTTACGACCGGCAATGAAGGCTGCCTGTCCCTCCCGGAACATTACGCCGAGGTCACGCGCCCGGCAAAGATCCGGCTGCGCTACCTCGATTACCAGAACGAGATCCGGGAGATCGAGGCGTCGGGTCTCCTCGCGATGTGCCTGCAGCACGAGATCGACCACCTCGACGGCGTACTCTTTGTCGACCATATCTCCTCGTTGAAGCGCGGGATGATCCTGCGCAAGCTCGCCAAGGCCAAGCGCAGCCGGGTACCCGCGACTGCCGCCTGATCCCGGAAAGCGGCGAAGGATAACCACGATCGGTCCGCGACGAGCGCTCGACCTCGTTTTCATGGGGACGCCGGCGTTCGCCGCGACGATCCTGGGTGCGCTGATCGAGGCCGGGCACCGGATCGTTGCGGTTTACACGCAGCCGCCGCGCCCCGCCGGCCGGGGACACCGCCCGCAACGTTCGGCGGTTCAATCTCTCGCCGCACAGCACGGGCTTCCGGTCCGCTGTCCCGCGAGCCTGCGGAACGAAGCGGAGCAAGCCGCCTTCGCCGCGCTCGGCGCCGACGCCGCGGTGGTCGCCGCGTACGGTCTGATTTTGCCGCGGCCGATCCTGACCGCGCCGCGGCTCGGCTGTCTCAATGTGCATGCCTCCCTGCTGCCGCGCTGGCGCGGCGCCGCCCCGATCCAGCGGGCATTGCTCGCCGGAGACCGGGAGACCGGGATCACGATCATGCAGATGGAGGAAGGCCTCGATACTGGCCCGATCCTACTGCAGGAAACGGTGCCGATCGCGTCCGATGCAACATCGGCCGGCCTCTCGGCCGAGCTCGCAATCCTCGGCGGACGACTGATGCTGACGGCGCTCGACGGGGTCGCCGAAGGCCGGCTTGCCAGCACGCCGCAGCCGCAGCAGGGCATTACCCATGCGCCCAAGATTGGCCGGGAGGAAGGCCGGCTCGATTGGCGGCTGCATTCGATCGATCTGGAGCGGCGGGTCCGGGCATTCGAGCCCTGGCCGGGGTGTTTCTTCGAGATCGGCGGCGAAAGGATCCGCGTGCACGCGGCGGTGGATCTGCCGGGTCCGGCCGGCGGCATACCGGGCACCGTGCTCGACGACCGCTTGTCCGTTGCGTGCGGCGAGGGCGTCCTGCGCCTCTTGCGGCTGCAGCGGCCGGGCCGCGCCACACTCGACACCCCGGCCTTCCTGCGCGGATTTCCGATCCCCCCCGGCACGAGGCTGCCGTGCCCCGCTACAAGCTGACCATCGAATATGACGGCAGCGGGCTGGTCGGCTGGCAGCGCCAGGCGAACGGCCTTTCGGTTCAAGAAGCGCTCGAAACCGCGATCCACAAATTCTGCGGGGAGACGGTCACTGTCCACGGGGCAGGGCGGACCGACGCCGGGGTGCATGCGCTGGCGCAGACCGCGCATCTCGATCTCGCCCGCGAGGCGGAGCCGGAGGTGCTGCGCGGCGCCGTCAACCATTATCTGCGGCCACATGCGATCAGCGTCCTTGCCGCCGAGGGCGTTTGCGACGAGTTCGACGCGCGGCTGTCGGCGGTCGGCCGGGTCTATCTCTATCGCATCCTGAACCGCCGCGCCCCGCCGGCGCTCGAACGCGGCCGGGTATGGCAGGTCGCTCCACCGCTCGACGCCGAGGCGATGCGCGCCGGCGCCCATCATCTGGTCGGACACCACGATTTTTCGACCTTCCGCGACTCGCTGTGCCAAGCGAAGTCGCCTCTGAAGACGCTCGATGCGCTGGAAGTCGGCCGCGCCGGCGACGAGATCCATATCACGGCTCGTGCCCGCTCCTTTCTGCATCACCAGGTGCGCAATATGGCCGGCACATTGAAGCTGGTCGGTCTCGGACGCTGGCGTCCCGACGACGTTGCCCGCGCCCTTGCTGCCCGCGATCGTCGCGCCGGCGGCCCGACCGCGCCGCCCGAAGGCCTCTACCTGGTCGGAATCCGCTATCCCTCGCGCTGAGGCGCGGTCAGCGGAAGAATTCGATGCTGTGGGCCTAATGCGCTTATTTTCGGGCATTTCTGTCTCCCTTTCCCAAAACAGGCCAGCGAGGTACCGCAAGAATTTAACCGTTCTGTCAAAAAAATGACCAACATCAGGTGTGAAATCGAATGGCCGTGGCGCGTGGCAAGGCGCGGGCCTTCCGCATGCAACCAACAAGCCGGTCGCCTTAGCCGCGACACGGAGCCGCGGCTGGAACCGTCCAATTAGACGAGTGTTTTCCGGCTGATCTCTTAATAAGGGTATCTTAACGAATAAGGGTGAGCTTCGATGTCGACGCCAATTGAGAAAGCTCTTGCGTATATGGACGCGCTGGAGGCTGACCGGCGGGCGGCGCTCGCGCTGAGCGAACAGAAAGCCGAGGAAGCCAGACTGCTCAAAGCCCGCCAGGAAGGTTTTCAAGCGGCGATGGAAATGCTCGGTACGGCAATTCCGGTTCCCGCAATTTCGGGCGGCGATGCCGCATCCGATCCCGGGGAGCCTCGTCCCGGGGAGCCTCGTCCCGGGGAGCCTCGTCCTACGGAGGCTCGTCCGACAGAGCCTCGTCCCAATGAGCCGCGCCGGCGACGCGTCCGTCGGGACATACGCCAGCTGATCTTGCGTGAATTGTCGTTTTCCGGCGAGGCAATGACAGCAACCCAGATTGCCAAAGCCGTCGATTACCAATTCGAGCGAACGGAAATCGCGCTCCACCGCATGGAAGAAACCGGCCAAGTGGTTCGGGACGCAGGGGGCCGATGGGCAATCGGCAACACGGCTATGGCTCCACTCAATGGCCACGCTGCCACTGGTGGTAACGGCAAATCACCACCGATGCCGGAGGCCGTCGGCGGCTCAATATAACACAGAGCCAGTCGGACCGTCGGGCAACGCCTTACGCTCGGCACAGGGCCCGCAAGGCCGGCGAGCCCAAACTCTGCCCACCAGCTTCGGCGATACTGCCTCGGCCGGCATGTAGAACGCCCGCCTGGCGCATCAATGACGCTGGCTTCCGCATCACCGAGCCTGGGCGTCGCATCGGTCGGGTTTGACAGATCACGCCATCCCCGGGGAACGCGAAACCCTGCCTGAAAAAACAGGAGAAAAACAAGCAAGGCCCACCGCTTTTCTGCGGAAAGCCTCGCCTTTTTGAGCGACCGCCGAGAAGTAACAGGAGATTACCTCTCCAGGCATCTGAATAAGTGGCGGCGTCGGATGAATTATGAGCAGCATTTAAACAAAATCTCATTCTGCTAAGCTGGGCCAGAGTTGTCGTAAACCGGCACGATACTACACGATTACGGCTAATTTCCGGATGCCGCGTGATGAAGGAAAGCGGCATCGGGCCGAATAACGTCCGGGAATACCGCTATCCGCATACCAACCCGCGCCCACTCGCGCATCGCGCAAACCGGTTCCACGCAACCAAAGCAGGCTCGACAGTGTTCCGCTACGCGGACGATGCCGAGTTGCAGGGGAAGGAGCACCCAGAACGGGGCTCGGGCCGTACCCGGCCCGATTTGCCAATGAGCACGCTCGCGTGCCTGCTGCTCGGCGCCGCGATGGCCGCGCTCTACCATCTGCTTCCCCGCCCGCGCCCGGGTCGCCGGTTCCGCGCCCCGCTACTCGCCCTCGGCGGTTTCATCCTGGCCCAGACCGGCTTGTCTGCCGCGATCGCAGGGCTCGGGCTGGTCCCTAAGGGCCCGTTCCACGACCTGCTGCAACAACTCACCGATTACGGCGGCGAGCGACCGGTGGTTCTTCTCATCGGGTCGAGCTTTAGCGAAGCGGGGATCGACCCGGACGTGCTCGCCGAGGCGCTCGGCAGCTCCGGACGCGCCGCCGCGGTGCACCGCCTCGCGGTCGGCGGCGCGCCGCATCTCGAGCGGCTGCACTACCTCAAGGAATACCTGGCCCGCGCCAAGCGAAGGCCGCAGCTCGTGCTGTTCGAGATCGCCGGTGGCTACGACAGCGGCCCGTTGTACCAGGTTCACCAAATGCGCGTCAGCGACCGCAGGGTCGCGATGATGGACGGATCGAGCGCGTGGTGGGCATTACGCTGGCTGGCGG
>DATARH010000195.1:0-3852 GCA_036264235.1 Allostellaceae bacterium | reverse complement strand
ACCCGGGTTACGCGCTCGACAATCTGGTCTATTTCCTGATCGTCGTCGCGGTCGGTGGGCTCGGCAGCATCCGCGGCCCGTTTGCCGCGGCGCTCTTGATCGGGATCGCCGACACGTTCTTTCGCTACCTGTTGCCGCAGCTCGGGGCGTTCTTCATCTATTCCTTGGTAATGGCAATCCTGCTGTGGCGACCGAGGGGCTTGTTCGGACGGGCGTAGGCGCCGCCGGCGAGGCTGCCGGCGCGGTCGACGCCTTTGCCAGGCGTCACCGCTATCGGCCGCTGGAGGCGCTGCCCTGGGTACTCGCGGTGGCGGTTTTCGCGGCGTTTCCGAGCTATCTGCCGCTCGGCGCGCAGGTGTTGGCGACGATTCTTTTCGCGCTGTCGGCCGATCTCGTGCTCGGCTATGCCGGCATTGTCACCCTCGGTCAGGCGGCGTTTTTCGGCACCGGTGCCTATACCGCCGGCATCCTCGCGGCGAATGGCTGGGGCGAGCCGATCACCGACTTGTTTGCGGCGATGGCAGTGGCGGCGCTGGTCGGCTTCTTCTCCGGCCTGATCGTGCTGCGCACCAGCGGCCTCACGCTGCTGATGCAGACGCTGGTCGTCGCGACCTTGCTGCGCGAGGCCGCCAACAAAGCGTCGTTCATCACCGGCGGCGACGACGGGTTGCAGGGCATGGATGTGTGGCCGGTTTTCGGCGTCTTCCAATTCGACCTGTTCGGCCGCACCGCCTATCTCTATTGCCTCGCGGTTCTGTTCCTGTGCTGGCTCGTCGCGCGGCACATCGTGCATTCGCCGTTCGGCCGCTCGCTGACCGGCATCCGCGAGAACCAGCGTCGCATGCATGCGATCGGCGCGCCGGTGATGCGCCGGCGCCTAATCGTCTACACGATAGCGGCGGCGTTTGCCGGCGCCGCCGGGGCGCTGATCGCGCAGACGACCGGGTTCGTCGGCCTCGGGGTGCTGAGCCTCGACCGCTCCGGCACGGTGCTGATCATGCTGATCATCGGCGGTGTCGGTCGTCTCTACGGCGCCTTTATCGGCGTGCCGCTCTACATGATCGCGCAGGACCGCTTCTCGACGATCGATCCGGTCTACTGGTATTTCTGGATCGGCCTCCTGATGGTGGTCGTGGTGGTCTTCGCCCGCGGCGGCGTAATCGGCCTCCTCGACCGGTTCCGCCGATGACCCCGGCACTGGAAACGCGCAGCCTGCGCAAGAGCTTTGGCGCGCTGACCGTCGCGCAAGACATCGACTTCACCTTGGCGCACGGCGCGCGCCACGCGCTGATCGGCCCGAACGGCGCCGGCAAGACCAGCTTTGTCGAGCTCGTCACCGGCGGTCTCCGGCCCGATGCCGGCCACATCCGGATCGACGGCGACGAGGTGACACATCTGTCGCAGGACGCACGCGTTAAGCGCGGCCTCGCCCGCACCTTTCAGATCAGCGCGCTGTTCCGTCGGCTGTCGGCGCTGGAGAATGTGACGCTGGCGCTGTCGGAGCGCGACGGCGTCGCCGGCGATCTGTGGCGCCCGTCCGGCCGGCACCGCGCCGTCATCGACGAGGGCTACGCGCTGCTCGACCGGCTCGGCGTTGCCGATGACGCGCTGCGTCCGGTCAACACGCTGGCCTATGGCCGGCAGCGGCTCGTCGAGATCGCGGTCGCACTCGGCCTCGCGCCGAAGGTGCTGCTGCTCGACGAGCCGGCGGCCGGCGTCCCGTCCGGCGAGAGCGGCATCATCATCGAGGTGATCGAGCGGTTGCCGCCGGAACTGTCGCTGCTGATCATCGAGCACGACATGGATCTGGTGTTTCGCCTGGCGCGGCGCATCACGGTGCTGGTGCAGGGCCGCGTGCTGGTCGAGGGGCCGCCCGCCGAGATCGCCGCCGACCCGCGCGTGCGGCAGGTCTATCTCGGCGAGCGCGAGCACCGATGAACACGGGTCTGTCACTTGAGAGCATCGATGCCGGTTACGGCGACACGATCGTCCTCGAAGGCGTGTCGCTGTCGCTGCCGCCCGGCGGCACGCTGACGGTGCTCGGCCGCAACGGCGTCGGCAAGACGACGCTGCTGGCGACGATCATGGGACACACCGCGTTGCGCGCCGGCCGCATCGCGTTCGGCGGAAGCGACATCTCGGCGCTGCCGGCCTACCGCCGCGCCCGGCTCGGCATCGGCTTCGTGCCGCAGGAGCGCGAGGTGTTCCCGTCGCTGACGGTCGAGGAGAATCTGCGAGTCGCCGAGCGAGCCGGTGCCGGCGCGCATTGGTCGGTCGAGCGTATCTACCAGTTCTTTCCGTCGCTGGCCGACCGGCGCGGCAACCGCGGCAACCAGCTGTCGGGCGGCGAGCAGCAGATGCTGGCGATCGGCCGCGCCCTGATGGGCAATCCGAGCCTTATCTTGATGGACGAGCCGCTCGAGGGCCTGGCGCCGGTGATCGTCGACGCGCTGCTCGCCGGCCTCGAACGCCTGAAGGGCGAGGCTGGGCTCGCGATGCTCTTGGTCGAGCAGCATGCCCGCCTCGCGCTCGGCTTTGCCGAGAACGCGATCGTGCTCGACCGCGGCCGCATCGTCTTTTCCGGCCCGAGCCGCGACCTCCTCGCCGCCCCCGATCGCCTCGACGCGCTGATGGGCGTCGCCGCCCGATCGCCATAAACCCTCCCCCTCTGATGGGGGAGGGCAGGGTGGGGTGATGCCGCTTCCGCCGCCCGCCGGTGAGGCCTATATCGCCGTCATGGACAGGCTCTCTCCCGACACCGATCTGATCCCGCGCCTCGTCGCGCTGCTCGGCCCCGCCGGCGTGCTGACCGACCCCGCCGACACCGCGCCCTATTGCGAGGATTGGCGGCGCCTCTATCGCGGCGCGACGCCGGCGGTGTTGCGCCCGGCCACCACCGAGCAGGTCGCGGCCGCCGTCACGCTCTGCGCCGAGCGCGGCGTGCCGATCGTGCCGCAGGGCGGCAACACCAGCATGGTCGGCGGCGCCGCGCCCGACGATAGCGGCCGCCAGATCGTGCTGAGCCTGTCGCGTCTCAACCGGATCAGGGCGATCGACCCCGTCGACATGACGATGGAGATCGAGGCCGGCGTGGTCTTGAAGGCGGCGCAGGAGGCTGCCGCCGAAGCCGGCTGTCTGCTGCCGCTGTCGATTAGCTCGGAGGGCTCGGCGCAGATCGGCGGCGTCCTCGCGACCAATGCCGGCGGTAACAACACGGTGCGTTACGGAAACGCTCGCGACCTCGTGCTCGGCCTCGAAGTGGTGCTGCCGGATGGGCAGGTTTGGCACGGCCTCCGCCGCCTCCACAAGGACAACACCGGTTATTGCCTGCGCCAGCTCTTTGTCGGCAGCGAGGGCACGCTCGGCATCGTCACCGCCGCAGTGCTGAAATTGTGGCCGCGGCCGCGCGAAGTGGAAGTGGCGCTGTGCGCGGTCGCCTCGGCCGAGGCGGCGCTCGATCTGTTCAACCGTTTCCAGCAGCACGACCCGGCGGCGATCCAGGCCTTCGAATACATGTCCGGCGCCGGCATGGAGCTGGTGCTGCGCCACATCCCGGGCGCGAGTTTGCCGCTCGCGCAACCCGCATCGCATTACGTGCTGGTCGAACTCGCGACGCCGCGCCAGGGTGCCAATCTGCGCGGCGCCCTCGAAACCGTGCTCGGCACCGCGCTTGAAGCGGGTGTGGTGACCGACGCCGTCGTCGCCGAGAGCGGCGTGCAGCGCGCCGCGCTGTGGAAGCTGCGCGAGGAACATTCGGAATCGCAGAAGCGCGCCGGCGCCTCGGTCAAGAACGACATCTCGGTGCCGGTGTCGAAGGTGCCGGAGCTGATTCGTCGCGCGACGCAGGCTTGC
>DATARH010000191.1:0-3123 GCA_036264235.1 Allostellaceae bacterium | reverse complement strand
CAGCCGCTCGCAGAAGAAGCTGCCCTCGTAGCGCCCCGGCGCGCGGTAGGTGCCGGTCGGCGTCTTGTTGGTCACCAGCGAATGCGACGACAGGCGGATGTTCGGGACGCGGTACGGTCCGCTGAAAAACTGCGCGACGTTGCGCGGCGCGGTGAGCCCGTTTGTGCGGATATAGGCGCCGAGATCGATATAGATGTCGCCGCGCAGGCCGATAATCGTGCCGTCGCGGTCGCAGGCGATTTCGACTTCCGCCTCCATCTCGCGCGCATGGTTCATCGCGATCAGATGCTCGCGCCGGTCTTCGAGCCAGCGCACCGGCCGCCCGACATGCTTCGCAGCGAATGGGACCAGAAAGTCCTCGGGATAGAACTCACCGCGGGCACCGAAGCCGCCGCCGACATCGTTCTCGATCAGATCGACGGCGCTTTCGGGCAGGCCGAGCATGCCGGCGATGGTGCGGCGGTTGAAGAACGGCACCTTGGCCGCGCCGGAGACGGTGAGCCGGCCGGCGCCGGAGTCCCATTCGGCGAGGAGGCCACGCGGCTCCATCGGCAGGGCGGTGTGGCGCTGCACCCGGAATTTGGCGCGGCGGGTGTAGGGCGCGTTGGCGAAGGCCGCATCGGCGTCGCCCTTCAGCCCGGTGAAGGTCATCGCCAAATTATCGTCGGCCTCGTCGAACAGAAGCGTCTCGTGGCGGCCCGAGATGTGGCGGTCGGCGACGACTGGCAGCTCGTCGATCTCGAGCACGGCCGCGTCGGCGCCGTCCTCCGCCAGCGCGGCACTGTCGGCGAGGACGATGGCGACGGGCTCGCCGGCATAGCGCACCTTCTCGGCGGCGATCGCGGGCTGGCAGAACGGCTCGGTCGCCGGCGAGGTCTGCAAGCGCAGCGGGATGCGCGGGACCACGCCGAGCGAAGCGGCGATTTCGTTGGCAGTAATCACCGCATGCACGCCTGGAATGACCAGAGCCGGTGACACATCGATCTTCCGGATACGGCCATGTGCGAGCGGGCTGCGCAGAATCGCAGCATGCAGCATGCCGTCGCGGACGAGATCACCGACATATTCGCCGCGGCCGCGCAGAAAACGGAAATCCTCGACCCGCTCGACCGGGCTGCCGATGTAGCGGTTGACCAGCGTCATGGCTTGTCGGCCTTGTAGGCCGCCCGCGCTTCGAGGATCGCCTCGACGATCGGGATGTAGCCGGTGCAGCGGCACAGGTTGCCGGAGAGCACCGATCGGACGCGCTCCTCGCTCGCGCCCGGCTCCTCCGACAGCAGTGCATGCGCGGTGGTCAACACGCCCGGGGTGCAGAAGCCGCATTGCAGCGCATGATGTTTCTTGAACGCGGTCTGCAGCGGCGTCAGCCCATCGTCGCGCGACAGACCCTCGACCGTCGTCACCTTGCTACCCTCGGCTTGCACCGCCAGCATCAGGCACGAGCGCACCGCCTCACCATCAACAATCACGGTGCAGGCGCCGCAAACGCCGTGCTCGCAGCCGAGATGGGTACCGGTTAGCCGCAGCTGATTGCGCAGGCAATCGGCCAGGCTGGTGCGCGGCTCGACTTCGACCGACACCGGCTTGCCGTTGACCTCGAATTGCACCGGCATCAGCGGCCTCTACCTTGCGCAGCGGTGGTCAGCGCCCGCTCGGTTAGGGTGCCGACCAAGGCGCGGCGGTAATCGGCGTCGGCATGCAGGTCGTTCGGCGGATCGACCGCAGCGGAGGCGGCCTTTGCCGCAGCGGCGATCATGGTCTGGTCGATGACACGGCCGTTCAGCGTCGCCTCGACCGCCCCGAGCCGGTGCGGCCGGCTGCACGCGCCGATTACGCCGACATGCGCATCGCAGGCACGCCCGTCCGCGTTCAAGTCATAGCACAGCGCCACCCCGGCCAAGGCGAAGTCGCCATGCCGGCGGGCGAATTCGCGGAATGCCCAGCGTCGCCCCGCCGGCCACACCGGCAAACGCAACTCGGTGATCAGCTCGTCCGGGCGCAGCACCGTCGACAGCGGGCCGGTAAAGAACTCGGCCGCCGCGATCGTTCGCGGCCCGGCCGCGCCGGTCACCCGGATCTGGCCGTCGCAAGTCACCGCGATCCCCGGCAGTTCGGCGGCGGGATCGGCATGGGCGAGGCTGCCGCCGACCGTGCCGCGGTTGCGGATCTGGTAGTGCGCGACATGCGCGACCGCCTCCCGCAGGAGCGGATGCGCGGTCGCGAGCCGGTGATCGGCCTCGATGTCGCGCCAGCGCACCTTGGCGCCGAGCCGAACGCCATCGGGACCGATATCGATCTTCTCGAGACCCGGCACGCGCCGGAGATCGACCAGCATCGTCGGAGCGGCGAGGCGGAAATTGAGTACCGGCATCAGGCTCTGCCCGCCGGCGATTGGTTTTGCGTCCGGGTCGGCCGCGAGCAACGCGACCGCCTCCTCCAGCGTATCGGGGGCGCGGTACTCGAAACGGGCAGGCTTCATCGGCACAGAATACGATATACGCGACCTCGATTTGCGCAGATTCCGCCCTCAGGCGCAATCGAGCCCTCGGCGTCAGACGGGCCGCAAAGTGTCGCTGCAGCGAGCAGGTACAGGCCAGGTGCTGCGGTGCTTGAGGCAGTGGCGGCGCCGCTCAGGAACCAGGTTCCGCCCCAACTGAGCCATTCCTGGGTGCCGAGCTTGTTGACTGCTTCGGGGGACCGGAAGCAGTCGCCTCCAAAAAGGGTTTCCGCTCAGCGCTGCTCCGGCCATTTGCGGGTCCGAACGGCTGAGCGCGGTCGAATGGTTGGCGCTGTGGCGCGCGGTTCCCCAGAAATGCGCCCCAGCGCCGTCATTCGGCAGGTATGTAGCCCAGGATCTGGCTATCAGGATACGGGTCCATATCCGATATCTTGCAGGGCTCGCCGATGAGGCCGAACATCATGCCCGAACGGCCTAGAAGCCGGGATGTCGGGCGGGAGGAGCAAACAATGACGCCACGGTCGGTTGGCCCGGCGCTGCTCGGGCTGATTGCCATGATAGGGTTATTGACACCGGCCCAGGCTGCCGACCCGATCCGCATCGGCTTGGGCATGGCGCAGACCGGGCCGCTCGCCGCCAACGGCAAGTCGGCGCTGATCGCGATG
>DATARH010000092.1:0-1776 GCA_036264235.1 Allostellaceae bacterium | reverse complement strand
TATCGGCCGCGTGCTCCGTACGATGTAATTCTGTTCGGTGGGGCGGTTGTCGAGACGCCTCCGGAGATCGCCGCCCAGCTCGCCGATGGCGGTCGGCTTTTGGCCGTCGTCAAACCCGCCAATGCTATGGGCCGCGCCACCTTGATGACGCGGACTGGCGGAGTGCTCGCGCGCCGCGTTATATTTGATGCTGCTACTCCCGTGCTGCCGGGCTTTGCACCGAAGCCCGCGTTCGAGTTCTGCTGACGCCTTGATCAGGAGCCGAGGAAAATGCCCAAGAACCGGTGCGCTGGTCTGACCCGCCGTTACGCGAACCCCGATCGGGCAAATTGCGGCGGCAGCCCACGCGGCATGACGATTTTGGGGTTGGTTGCCGGAGTCGTTGCCGCTCTGATAGCGGTTTCTACGCAGGCTCAGACGCTTACCGATGCCCTTGCCGAGGCCTACAACACCAATCCACAAATTCTCGCCCAACGCGCCTTGTTGCGTGAGACTGATGAGCAAGTCCCGCAAGCACTGTCGTTCTGGCGCCCACAGGTCACCTTCACCAGCCAAATCGGTTTGAATACGTCGTCGCTGCAAACTCCTCCGACGGCTCCCTCGTTCAACGCTCTTACCGGACTGACCAACTCCTCCAGCGACCGCCGGCACATAATCACCCGACCGGACCTCGTGCAATTCCAGGCGCTGCAGCCGATTTACCGGGGCGGACGCACCGTGGCGCAGACCCGCCAGGCGATTAATACCGTCGAATCGACGCGAGCGGCGACCCTGGCGATCGAGACCACGGTATTCCAGGCGGTCGCGATGGGTTATCTCGACGTCGTTCGTGACCAGGCCCTGGTCGAGGTCGATCGCAACAACGTGGAAGTGCTGCGCAAGCAGCTTGAGGCCACCCAAGACCGTTTCCGCGTCGGCGAGGTCACCCGCACTGACGTGGCGCAGGCCGAGTCTGCGCTTGCTCAAGCCCAGGGCACCTTAGTTTCCCAAGAAGGAACACTCGAGATAAGCCGAGCCGAATATGTTCGTGCCGTCGGCCATCCGCCGGGAAGACTGGTGCTGCCGCGCGATCGTCCAGCGCTACCCGCCACCCGCGAAGAAGCGCTGAGCCTTGCGGCCAACAATAATTTCAGTGTGATCTCGGCAACCTTCGCCGAACTCGCCGCCCGCGACAACATCGATGTCGTGCGCGGCCAGCTGTTGCCACAGATCTCGGTCGTCGGCACCCTTAGCCGTTCATACGACCAATCCGCGACCTTCAAGGGTGCTTTGCTCAACTCCGCGCAGATCTTGGCGCAGCTCACGATGCCCCTCTATGAAGGAGGGGCGATTTATTCGCAGACGCGGCAGGCCGAGCAGACCGTCGGGCAACGGCGCAGCCAGGTCGACGATGCGCGACGGGCGGCGGTTCAGACGGCGACCCAGTTCTGGGCGACACTACAGGCCGGCCGGGCCAGCGTCGCGTCGTTCTCGGCGGCGGTGCGCGCGGCGCAGATCGCCCTTGCCGGCGTGCAGCAGCAGGCGCTGGTCGGCACGAGCACAACGCTTGACGTTCTAATCCAGAACCAGCAGCTGCTGACGACGCAATCCCAGTTGGTTACCGCGCAGCACGATGCGGCTCTTGCAGAGTTCAACTTGGCGGCGGCCGTCGGGCGGTTGATCGCGCCCGAGCTGAACCTCCCCGTCAGGCTCTACGACATGGAACGGCACTACAAGGAGGTCAAAGATAAATGGGCCGGGTTCCGCGGCGGTCTTTCCGAGTGAATCGGCTGGCGC
>DATARH010000006.1:0-11946 GCA_036264235.1 Allostellaceae bacterium | reverse complement strand
CGCCGCAACCCAGAACGGCGCACCGGAAATATCGGCGGCGCCGGCTGCGATAAAGCCGGCGAACATGACGAATTCGCCTTGCGCGAAATTGATCGCGTCGGTCGCCTTGTAGATCAGCACGAAACCGAGCGCGATCAGCGCATACATCAGGCCGATCATGACCCCATTGGTCAGCAGCACGAGCGTGAATTGCCATTCGAAACCAGGCATCGCTCACACCCGTCGCAGATCGTCGCGGTGAATTGCTGCCAACCCGATCACGCCTATTCGCCGGCCGCGAGCGCCGGCTCCGAGCGCGGCTGCGATCCTGCCGGCGAAAGCCGCTCCCCGCCCTCGACGTCACCGATCGCCAACACCGATCGCAGCATCGCCTTGCGGCCGTCCTCGTAGGTGATCTCGGTGCTCAGCTCTACTTGGCCGGTGCCGCCGTACAATCCGTCGATCACGGCGGCGTATTTCTCGGCGACGAAGCGGCGGCGAATCTTGCGGGTCCGGGTGATCTCGTCGTCGTCGGCGTCGAATTCCTTGTTCAGCACCAGGAATCGGCGCAGCCGCGTCGCCGGCGGCAACAGTGCGTTGCATTTGCGGATTTCGTCGCGCACCAGCCCCAGCACCTCGGGCCGGGCGCACAAATCCTGAAACGAGGTGTAGGCGAGGCTGTGACGTTCAGCCCATTTACCGACCGTGTTCGGGTCTATGGCAACGATCGCGGCGACAAACGGCTTCGCGTCGCCGAACACCACCGCCTCGCCGATATAGGGGCTGAATTTCAGCTTGTTCTCGATGAATTGCGGCGCGAACGACGTGCCGTCGTCGAGCCGGCCGACATCCTTGGCCCGGTCGATGATTGCGAGGTGGCCGCGCCGGTCGATAAAGCCGGCATCGCCGGTTTTCAGCCAGCCATCCTCGGTCAACACCTCCTGCGTGACCTCCGGCTGTTTGTAATAGCCCCTGAAGATGCCCGCCGAGCGCACCTCGACCTCGCCGCCCTCGGCGATCCGCGCCTCCATACCGGCGAGGATACGTCCGACCGTGTCGGCGTCGACTTCGGAATCGGGCTGTACCGAGCACAGGCCCGACAGTTCGGTGGCGCCGTACACCTGCTTCAGGTTGACACCGATCGCCCGAAAGAACTTGAACACGTCGGCGCCGAGCGGCGCTCCGCCGGTGTAGACGACGCGGGCGCGCCGCCAACCGAGCTGGTCGCGGATCGGACCATAGACCAGCACTTCGCCGAGCATTCGGGCGAGCGCGATGTGCGGCGGCACCGCCTTGCCGTCGGCCTTGCATTGCTCGGCCTGGTCGGCGACGCGGCGGAAGTAGTCGAACAGCCGCCGCTTCAGTGGCGACGCGTCGGCGGCGCGCACCAGCACCTGCGTCAGCGTGTTTTCCCAAAAGCGCGGCGGCGCCAAGCCGATGGTCGGCCCGAGCTCGCGCAAGTCGCGCTGCACCGTTTCCGGCTTTTCCGGAAAATTGCAGGTGAAGCCGAGCAGAAGGTGCAACGCAATCGAGATCAGTGAGGTGCCGATCCAGGCCATCGGCAGATAGGCGAGGTGGTCCTCGTTCGCGGTCAGCTTTTCGGTTGCTGCAAAGACGCCGGCCGGGCCCAAAAGATTGCCATGCGATAGCATCGCGCCCTTCGGCCGCGATGTCGTTCCCGAGGTGTAGGAGAACAGGGCCACATCGTCGGGCGTGCCGGCATCGACCGCCGCCTCGACATAGCCCGGGTGCGTGGCGCCGAAGGCGCGCCCCGCTTCCAGCAGCGCCTCGAACGACTTTAGGAACGGGTATTCGTAATTGAGGAGACCGCGCGGATCGTCATAGACGACGAGTTTCAGATGCGGCAGCCGCGATTGCAGCGAGATGACCTTGTCGACCTGTTCCTGGTCCTCGGCGACGACGACCGAGGTCTCGGCATGGTCAAGTACAAAGGCGAGCTCGGTCGCGATCGCGTCCTGATAGACCGGCACCGCGATGCCGCCGAGGCTTTGCGCCGCCAGCTGCGCGAAGTAGAGGCGCGGCCGGTTCTCGCCGATCACCGACAGCTTGTCGCCGCGCTTGAACCCGGCCGCCGCCAAGCCCAGCGCCAGATCCCGCGACTGCTCCCAGTAATCCTTCCAGCTGTAGGGCTGCCAGATGCCGCGATCCTTTTCGCGCAGCGCCGGCCGCGCGCCGATCGTCTCGGCATTGCGCCGCAGCAGCTGCGGCAGGGTCGCGTCAGTGCCCAGTGGCGCGCTCATGCCGCGGCCCATTCCTCGTGATGTCCGCCGAGGTAGGCACGGATCACCTCGGTGTTGCGCTGCACCTCTGTCGGGGTCCCCTCGGCGATCTTGCGGCCGCGGTCAAGCACCGAAACCTGATCGGAAATGTCCATCACCACCGCCATGTCGTGTTCGATCAGGATGATCGTGGTGCCCCACTGCTCGTTGACGTCGATGATGTAGCGGGCGATGTCCTCTTTCTCTTCCTGGTTCATCCCGCCCATCGGCTCGTCGAGCAGCAGCAGTTTCGGGTCGAGCGCCAGGGCGCGGGCCAATTCGACCCGCTTGCGCAGCCCATAGGCAAGCGCGCTGGTCTGCTGCTTGCGCAGATCCTGCAGTTCGAGAAAGTCGATCAGCTCCTCGGCGCGAGCCCGGTGAGTGATTTCCTCGCGCTGCGCCAGACCCCAATAAATGAACGACGACAGCACTCCGGATTTCATCCGCACGTGCCGGCCGAGCATGATGTTGTCGAGCACCGTCATGCCGCCGAACAGCGCGATGTTCTGAAAGGTGCGGGCGATCCCGAGACCGGCGATCTCGGGCGGGCGGGCGCGGGTGATGTCGCGGCCCTCGAAGACGATCGAGCCGCTGTCCGGGCGATAGAAGCCGCTGATCATGTTGAGGAGCGAGGTCTTGCCGGCGCCGTTCGGGCCGATGATCGCAGCTATTTTGCCGCGCTGCACCGAGATCGAGACGTCCTCAACGGCACGCACGCCGCCGAAGCGCTTAGAGACCCCGGTCACCGCGAGCTGGAGCTCTCCCGGTGCCATTGCCGCTGAGGTGGCGTCGAGCGCCATGCGGTCCGCGTTCCTCCCGAATGCCACGGCGGCGCATGCGCCGCCGTTATGGCAGGCATGATGCTGACGCAAATACGAGAATGCAACCGAATGCGTGCGGCTCCTCGGCTTAGAGCAGGGCCGCAAGCTGCGCTTGCCCGCTTGCTGCGCGCGTGGAACGATTGCCGGCAATGACCGGCGATGCGGCAAACGGCAGCCTCCCGACGACGGTGCTGACCGGCTTTCTCGGCAGCGGCAAGACGACGCTGCTGCGGCGGGCGCTCGCGTCTCCGGCCCTTGCCGATACCGCTGTCATCGTCAACGAGATCGGCGAGATCGCGATCGACCATCACCTCGTCGATTACGTCGAAGGTGCTGTGCTCGAATTGCCGGGCGGCTGCCTGTGCTGCGCCGTGCGCGAGGACCTCGCCCGCACCCTGCGCGATCTTTTCGACCGGCGGGATGCCGGCGACATCCGCCCCTTCCGCCGCATCGTGATCGAGACCACCGGGCTCGCCGACCCGGCGCCAATCCTCTTCACCCTCGGCGCCGATATCGCGCTCGACGGCCGGCTCCATCTCGGCCGGGTTGTGACCGTCATCGACGCTGTCACCGGCGCCGAGACGCTGGCCCGCTTCGCCGAGGCGGCGCGTCAGGCCGCGGTGGCCGACGCGCTGGTGATCTCGAAAACCGACCTCGCCGCGCCGTCGCCTTCACTGGAAGCGGCGCTCGCGTTGCTTAACCCGGAGGCGGAGCGCCTCACCGCTACAGATATCGCCGACCCAGGTGCTGCGCTGTTCCAAAACCCCTCTCCCGCACCGCGGGAGAGGGTGGCAGTGGAGTTCCCTTGGGCGCAGCCGAGGCCGGGTGAGGGTGCTCGCAACGTGATGGTGGCCGGTCCCCTCACCCCAACCCTTTCCCCCGGCGTGGGAGAGGGGGTAGCTAGCGGCGCTGCGCCGCACGCGCAGCATTCGCACGGGATCGATACCTTTGCCGTAATCCTTACCGGCGGCATCAGCCGGCTCGATTTCGCCCGCGCCCTCGGCGGCCTCGCCAACGACCGCGGCACCGACCTGCTGCGGGTCAAAGGGATCGTCGAATTTAGCGACCGCCCGGGCCGTCCGGCCGTCGTGCAAGGCGCGCAGCACGCGATCTTTCCCCCGGAATGGCTCGACGACTGGCCCGCTGATGGAGCCGGGGTGGACCGGCGCAGCCGGCTCGTCTTCATCGTCCATAAAATTGCGCGCGACGAAATCCTCGCCCGCTTCGCCTTCGCCGCTCCCACTCTCTTGGGAGCACGGGCGTCTCGCCCGCATGATCATCACGAGCCCGCTTAGGGGAGGACAAAGATGCTCGATACCGTGATTACCGGCGGTCTCGCCGTATTGCCGGCCGGGGCGGAGCAGGCCGATATCGGCATCGCGGGCGAGCGCATCGCCGCGATCGGCGCGCCTGGTAGCCTCGCCGCGCTGGGCGCCGGCCGCACGATCGACGCCACCGGCCAGATCGTCATTCCAGGCGGCATCGATCCGCACGTCCATTGCAACTGGCCGATGCCGCTGCCGGGCCAGACCGAGCACCAGATGACGGCTGGCGCCGACCGCGTCAGCCAGGCCGGCCTCTTCGGCGGCACGACGACGACGATCGACTTCGCCCTGGTCGAGGGCAGCGAAACCGTGCAGCAGGCGATCGAGCGGCGCCAGAGTCAGTGGGCCGGCGCGTGCTATGGCGACTACGCCTTCCACGTGATGATCCAGGGCAAGGTCGCGCCGGAGCGGCTCGGCCAGGTCGCCGAGGCGGTCGAGGCCGGTCACCCGACGGTCAAGATGTTCACCACCGACATCACGCCGTCGCGCAAGGGCCGCATGGTCGATTTCGGCGATATCTGGGAGGTGCTGAAAACATTGGCCAAGGCCGGTGGCCTCGCCGTGATCCACGCCGAGGACAACGACATCGTCATGCACATGTACGAGAAGCTGTTCCGCGAGGACCGCACCGGCTTCGAGAACATGGCCGAGGTCCACAACACGCTGTCCGAGGATTTGTCGTTCAACCGGGTGATTCGCCTCGCTGAGAATGTCGAAGGCGCCTCGCTTTATATGATGCATGTCTCGGCCGCGACCGGCGTTCGCGCGGTGGCGGCGTCACGCGCCCGCGGCTTCCCGATCTATGGCGAGACCTTGCACCAGTACCTGATGTACACCGCCGAGGACTACAAACGGCCGAACGGGCAGATTTTCCACACCTACCCGTCGCTGAAATACCAGGAGGACCACGACGCGCTGTGGGCGGGCACCAACCGCGGCGCGATCCAGACCGTCGCCACTGACGAGATCTGCTGCCCGTTGCGCATCAAGCTGCAGGGCCGCCGCATCGACGACACGACCGGCGGCAATGCTGGGGTCGAACCCCGGGTGTCGTTGATCTACACCGAGACCGTCGAGAAGCGTGGTTACAGCCTCAACCACTTCGTCGATCTGATCTCGACCAACGCCGCCAAGATCATGGGTCTTTACCCGAGGAAGGGGGCGCTGGCGGTAGGCTCCGACGCCGATATCGTTTTGCTTGACACCCGCAAGCGCCACACGGTCCGCGCTGCCGAAATGCACGAGGCCGATTACTCGCCCTGGGAGGGCCGCGACCTCGCGGCTTGGCCATCGCTGACGATGCTGCGCGGCAAGATCATGGTCGAAAACGGTTCGCTCAAGGGCGACCCGAAAGACGGCAAATGGCTCGCCCGCAAGGTGCCGGACGAGATCAGGGCAAGACCGGCGGTGTGACCGTCAATAGCCGAGCAGCCACGCCCCAAACGGTCGCGGCGGCGCGAGCGCGGGTCCGCCCACCCATGTGTAGATCTGCTGGCCTGGCTCCCAGCGCCAATGGCCGGGCGGCAGGGTTATCGCCACCCTCGCAGGGACGATTGGCGGCGGCGGCAACGGGATGATCGCCTCGCGGACGATCGTACGGCGGACGCTCTTGCGATGGTGAACGATGCTCTTCTTCACTGTCCGGTGCTTGATCGGCGCCGCCGTCTGATCGGCAAAGGCCGGAGCGCCCAACGCGAGCACCGCGCAGGCAATTAACAGGGCACGCCACCACATCCTGTGATCTCCATCGGCTCTCGGCCCGCGGCAGGAGCCGCGGTCGACCGTGCGGTGAACGAGCCGGCGCGGAAAACGCTCCGGTTGCACCTGCCGGCTCGGGAAAACCCGGTCAGCTCTGCCGCCCCGGTTCGATCGGCATCGTCGCGATGCTGGTCCAGGCGACCGGCGCACCGGCTTTCTCGGCGGCCTGGCGTGGCGGCAATTTCGGGTCCCAATGCACCGCCAGAAAGCGCCGGCCGGTCACGTCGGCGGCTTCGTTCGAGACCAGCCACACCAGCGGCGGCGCCATCACCTCGGGCTGGATCATCTGCTGCCGGTCGAAGCCCGATTCCCGCGGCACCATCGGCGTGTTCGTCACCCCGCCCGGGACCAGTACGTTGACGGTGACGCCGGTGCCGTCGAGATCTTTCGCCATGATCGCCGAAAACGCCTCCAGCGCCGCCTTCGAAGGCCCGTAGGTCGGCGATCCGGCGCGGATCATCGTCCCGAGGCTTGTCGTCACATTGACGATGCGTCCCCATTTGGCGGTGATCATGTCGTGCACGACGGCGCGCGCCAGGGCCAGCGGCGCGGTCGTATGCACGGCGACAAAGCGGCGCCAGTCGTTGGGCGTCACCTCCCAGAATTTGAGCGGCTGCTGCCAGTTCGCGGGTCTGAGCGTCCCCTGGCCGACACCGGCATTGTTGACGAGGATGCCGACAGGGCCGAAGCGGTCGCGCGCGGCTGCGACGATCATCTCGGCGGCATCGTCTGCCGACAGATCGACGGGGATCGTCAGGAGATCGACGTCCTTACCGGGCAGGCTGGCGGCCAGGGCCCCGAGGCCGTCGCGGCTGACATCGCTCGCCGCGACGCGGTATCCAGCGCCGATCAACCCGCGCACCAGCGCCCGGCCGATGCCGCCGGCCGCCCCGGTCACGATCGCAGTCCGCTTTGCCTCGCTCATCGCCTCCTCCGTCCGCAGTGTCCGCAATGGACGGACACTCTACGTCAGAGGCGCGCCGCGCCGCTTATCGATATTCCACCCGGCGCACCATGCGCCGCGCCATCCGCGGCCGGTTGTCCTCGTCAAACACGAGACGTGTGTCCGGGTCCGGCCGTCTGAGCCAGCCGGCGAGCCCGGCGCCGAGCGCGCTGCACAACGCGGTGAGGACGACGGGCGTTCCCGCCTGAAGCGCGGCCGACGCCTGCTCGAAAGCGGGATAAGCGGCGATGATCCAGCTGGCGATCGTCCCCACCGTGCCGCCGATCGCGGCACCGGCCGAGGCCGCAAAGACCTTGGCGGTGGGCGACAGCGTCGGGACGACTGTTTCCGCCAGGCTGGAACCGGTAGCCGTCACCATGCTTTGGCCCTCCTCGTCCGCTGTCGGCGAGCGGGAGGCTAGCATTGGCTGCGGCAATGGGCTGTGAACGCGTTCACAACCCGTACCCGCCCGGGCCGATCGGCCAGGGCGGGGTTTCAGGTCAGGCGGTGCCTACCACCACCACCAGAGGCCATAAAACGGCGGCGGGAAGCCCGGCGGCGACGGCGGATTAGAGTGCGGCGGATACCACAGCACACCCCCGGTGCCGTAGGCGATCGGCGCGGGCGCCGGCGCCGCTGCAACCCCTCCGAACCCGGCGGCGGCCGAGTAGCCCATCGGCGCGGTCGACGCGCCGTAATACTGGGTCGAATATTGTGTCGTGCTGGTCATGTTCGGTGGCGGCGCCTGCCAGTTGCCGCTCCACGCCATCGGCCGCGACCGCTCATATCCCCAGCCGCGGTCCCAATACGCCCAGTGCCGGTGATGCCAGCGCCGCGCTTGCGCGTAGCGCCAGTGATGATGCCAGCGCCACGCCTGGGCATGCCGCCAGTGATGATGCCGGCGGTGGCCCATCGCGGACCGCATCGGGTGGTGTCCCGAACGCGCCTCTCGGTTGTTCTCGGGCATTGCCGACCGGGGCTGCTGTTGCGGCATCGCCGTTTGTGCTTCCGGCTTGGGCGCTTGTGCCTGCGGGGCCTGCGGAACCGGTGGCGCGGTCGGTGCCGGCTGCGCCATCGGCGCGGCCGTCGGTGCCTGAGCGGCCGCCGGCGGCGGGTTGCTTGGAGTTTGCTGCGCCCAGACTGGCGCCGTTATCGCGAGGACGGCGCCGATCGCCACGCCGCCGAGCAGGGATTTCATCGAATTGGCCTCCGCAGGGTTCGGATCGCCGCCGAGATCGGCGGCGTCACTCTGCGAACAACAGTAGATTTGCCGCATCGTTCATTGCGGATCACGCGCTCGCGCAATGCGCGGACAAGAAAACGCCCGCGGCCTGTCCCAGGCGGGACAGGACGCGGGCGTTAATCGGCGTATTACGAAACTATTCGCTGGTGCAGACCTTGACGGTCTTCATCGCGGTCTCGGCTTCGGTGCGGGTGTGATAGACCACGCCGCCCGGGCCGACCGACGTCCACTCGCGTTCGGTCGGGCTCGGCGCCTTGTCGATGATCTGGCAATGCTTCGTCTTGACGTCCTGGACGATGTAATACGAGGTCTGGGCCATCGCCGGAACCGCAAGCGCGATGAGGGCGACGCCAGCCAAAAGGGCCTTAAGCTTCATTTGCTTCTCTCCGAAAGGTAGCAGCCAAATCCGAAAACATGCCGCTTCGGTCGCGGGTTCCGATTTCTCGTCTTCATGTGCTGCAATCTGTTGCGGCTCGTTACATGACCCCGGCGGCGTTCATCGAGCGGGCGTCGTACCATTTCCAAGGGAGCCGGAGAGAGAGCCTGGCAAATTCCGTTTCTGAACGCCAAAACCGTCGAGGGCCGGCCAGGGTTTAAGAAAAATCTTCCGCGAATGTGAGGCAGATCACGTTGAGCGGGCCGAAGCGGCGCTAAACCGCTCTCGAATGGACCTCCGGGCGGAGGGAGCAGTGCAGCAGCAGCAACCAACGTTGCGCTGGATCGAGGCAGCCGATGCGCGGACCGCCTTGAACCAGGGCGCCCGGACCATGAAGGCGCGCATCGCCATAGCAGCCGTCCTGATGGGCATGGTTCTGGGACTCGGTATCATCGTTGTTGCAACGATCGGCGCCGCGATAGACATCCAGGCGAACAGCCAAGAGCCCCGGTTCAACGCCACGGCGCATTGCGAGGACGGCACCTGGAGCTGGAGCAAGAACCCGGGATCGCCGGAGGCTTGCGCCCACCACGGCGGCGTCGGCACGGCTTTACGCTAGCCCGCAAAGGTATGGCAAATCGGGAAGAGTGGTGCCGGCTGTCTGGATCGAACAGACGACCTACCGCTTACAAGGCGGTTGCTCTACCGCTGAGCTAAGCCGGCCCCGGACATCCGATACTCATTTTTGGCCCCCTGATAGCCGAGCCGGGCCGCGCCGGCAACGCGGCTCGGCGGATGACAGGCGAATGACATTTGCGTCCGCCGCACTTGACCCGCAATATCGGCGAAACAACAGGGGGACATGATCATGACGGTTCCAGTCATTTATGCGGCACGGCACGGCGAGACCGAGTGGAGCTTGTCCGGCCAGCACACCGGGGTTACCGACATTCCGCTGACGCAGCATGGCGAGAGCGACGCCCGCAAACTCGCCGGCCGCCTCAAGGGCCTGAAATTCGTCAAGGTGTTCACCAGCCCGTTGCAACGCGCCCGCCGCACCTGTGAGTTGGCTGGCTTTGGCGATCAGGCCGAAATCGTGCCCGACGCGATCGAATGGAATTATGGCCAATATGAAGGGGTCAAAACCCACGACATTCACCGCGACAACCCCGATTGGGACCTGTTCCGCGACGGCTGTCCGGGCGGCGAGAACGCGGCCGCGGTCGGCACCCGCGCCGATCGCGTCATTGAGAAAATCCGCGCCGCCGATGGCGACGTGCTGATCTTTTCCAGCTCGCACTTCCTGCGCGTCTTCGCGGCGCGCTGGATTCAGCTGCCGCCGAGCGGCGGCGCCCGCTTCGTGCTCGGCACCACGGCGCTCAGCGCCTTCAGCTACGAGCACAACAACCTCAAGGAGCCGGTCATCCGGATGTGGAACGACACCCGGCACCTGGAGGGCTGAGCCGGCCTTCAGGAACGGGCCTCGCGCAGGGCGGCCTGCACTGCGGTGTCGAGGGCGCTGAGAAAGCGGGAGCGGTCCTGCTTGGTCAATGCCGCCGGGCCGCGCGTCGCGACGCCCATCTCGCGCAGGTGCCGGCCGACCTCGCGGCCGGCGAGCGCGTTGCCGATATTGGCCTCGGTTAGCGGCCGGCCCGTGGGTGGCACCACCCGTGCGCCGTTCTTGAGGCAGCGCGCCGCGAGCGGCAGGTCGGTGGTGACGCAGACATCACCTCCCCCGATATGCCCGGCGATCCAGTCGTCGGCGGCGTCCATTGCCGCGCCGACCACGATCATGTGGACATTCGGGAGGCCTGTCGGGCGGATCGGCCGCGAACCGTTCGACACGATGAACACCTCCAGCCCGAGCCGGGTCGCGACCCGGTACACCTCCTCGCGCACCGGACAGGCGTCGGCGTCGATGTAGATCGCGGTCATTTACCACGCGCCAATTCGTAGAGCGCGACGGCCGCCGCGTTCGACACATTGAGGCTGGCGAGCGGCGGCCGGGTCGGCAGCCGCGCAAGGAAATCGCAGCGCTCTCGCACCAGCCGGCGCAGCCCGCCGCCCTCGGAGCCGAGCACCAGCACCGCCTTGGATCCGAGATCGAGACCCGAAAGCGGCTCGGGCGCGGTTTCGTCGAGGCCGCAGCACCAGAACCCGGCCGCTTTGAATTGATCGAGGGTGCGGGCGATATTGACCACTCGGACGAGGGGGACGAGGTCGAGCGCGCCCGAGGCCGCCTTTGCCAAGGCTCCGCTTGCCGGCGGCGCATTGTGGTCTGCGATCACCACCGCCAGTGCGCCGAAGGCTGCCGCGGAGCGCAGCACCGCGCCGACATTGTGTGGGTCGGTGACCTGATCGAGAACCACGACGACGGCGCGAGCGACCAGCGTGGCGGCGCGCAGGACGTCGTCGATGTCGGGCGTCGCGAGCGGCTCCACCTCGAGCGCCAGCCCCTGGTGCACCGCGCCCTCCGGCAACAATGCGGCGAGCGCGATCCGGTCGAGCGCCTGTACCGACTCGCCGGCGCCGCGCTTCTCGGCCCGTGCCGCGGCCGCGAGTTCGGCGGCTTCGGTCTCGTGTCCGGCCAGCGCCACCAGCCGGCGCCAGCGCCGCGCCGGGTTGGCCAGTGCCGCGGCGACCGCGTGGCGGCCGTAGAGCCAGCGCTCGGACTCTCCCGCAGCCGGCGGTTTGAGCCGCGCGCGCGGCTCAAACACGGTGACCGACGGATGGGCGGCGCTCGGGTCCGGCGCCGCCTTGGAGCGGCGCGGCCGGAACCCCTTTTGATGCGGGCGCGACGGTCGCAAGAGTCCTCGCCGAAAAGCGTTGGCCCGCCTCCTATCACGTGGCCCGAATCGGGGCCAGATCGTGTTGACAAGCGGGGGAGGAAACCTTATCACCCGCGATCCGCGGCCCCCGGGCGCAAAGCGAACTCGCGGAGGGGTGGCCGAGTGGTTAAAGGCAGCAGACTGTAAATCTGCCGACGAACGTCTACGTAGGTTCGAATCCTACCCCCTCCACCAGCGCTTCGGCACCGGGTGCTTGACTGGCGCGGCACCGGCAGAGGGCGGCGCCGGCCGGTGGTTGGCGTATTCGGCCCTTGGGACCAAGATGGCGGATGACGGTCGGTGCAGGGCAGGCGAACAGGCGGGTGTAGCTCAATGGTAGAGCTCCAGCCTTCCAAGCTGGCTACGTGGGTTCGATTCCCATCACCCGCTCCAC
>DATARH010000263.1:0-1702 GCA_036264235.1 Allostellaceae bacterium | reverse complement strand
CCCTCGTCAGCGATGTCTAGGGGTTCGGGCTTGGTGGCGCTGACTTGCGGGCCGCCACCGCATGCGTCGACCCACTGGACCGGGCGGGCCATGGCGAAGGCCACCCGCATCTCGCAGCGCTCGGTGCAGCGCATCTGGCAGGCGCACGAGCTTCAGCCGCACCGCATCCGCACCTTCAAGCGCTCCCAAGATCCGGCATTCGAGGCCAAGTGGAGTTGACCCGGTTTGGTGGAGCCCTTCAGGCTTTCAGAGGAGGCTTCTCAAATGCCCAAGACCCGTGCGCCGTATTCCGCTGAATTTCGCCGTCAGATGGTCGAGCTGGTCCGCGCCGGCCGGGACCCGGCCGAGCTTGCCCGGGAGTTCGAACCGACGGCGCAGTCGATCACCAACTGGGTGGTGCAGGCCGACCATCAGGAGGGCCGCCGGGAGGAGAAGGGCGACGGGCTGTCGGCGGCTGAGCGTGACGAGTTGGCGCGGCTGCGGCGCGAGAACAAGCAACTGCGGCTGGAGCGCGATATCCTCTCTCGAGCGGCAGCCTGGTTCGCACGCGAGACCGGCGCGATCCCGCCCGGGTCTTCGAATTCATGAGCACGCACCAGGCCGTCTTCCGGATTGCTGTGATGGCACGCGTGCTCGGCGTGTCGGAGTCCGGCTTTCACGCGTGGCGGCGTCGGGCGGCATCTGCGCATGCCATCACCGATGTGGCGCTACTGAAGCGGATCCGCACGATCCACGCCGGCTCGCGCGAGACCTATGGCGCGCCTCGCGTGCATGCCGAACTCCGGGCAGGCGGGGAGAAGCACGGGCGCAAACGCATCGCGCGACTGATGCGCGTGGCCGGGCTGGTCGGCGTCAGCCGTCGCCGCGGTGGGATTACGACCACGCGACGGGACAAGGAGGCCAGACCCGCCCCTGATCTGGTTGATCGGAACTTCGTCGCCATCACGCCGAACCAGCTTTGGGTGGCCGACATCACCTTCGTGCCGACGGCGCGTGGCTTTTTGTATCTGGCGGTCGTCTTGGATGCCTGGAGCCGCAAGATCGTCGGCTGGTCGATGGCCAGCCACCTCCGCGCCGAGCTGGTGGTGGATGCGCTGCAGATGGCGACCGGCCAGCGTCGACCACACGGCGTCATCCACCACAGCGATCAGGGGAGCCAATACACGTCGCTGGCGTTCGGCAAACGCTGCAAGGAGGCCGGTGTGCGGCCGTCGATGGGATCGGTGGGCGACGCCTACGACAACGCCATGTGCGAGAGCTTTTTCGCGACGCTTGAATGCGAGTTGCTTGATCGCCGCCGCTTCGCCTCTCAAGCCGAGGCGCGTATGGCATGCTTCAGCTACATCGAAGGCTGGTACAACCCGGTGCGGCTGCACTCCGCCCTCGGCTACCGCTCGCCCATAGCCTACGAAGCGGCAATGGAGGTCGCACCGACAGAACCGTAGTCACTCAAGCTCAAAACTCTCCACAAAATCGGGGCAGCTTCAGTTTGATCGCAGGGTTTGACGGTGCACCTTTTTCCCAGGAAGGGAAGGATGCGCTATGGGCCATGTTCTCCACGGCAGCGCCACCACGAAGGCGAGGGCACGGACCGCGAAATAGAACCAGATCGCGCCGATGATGAGCCAGAGCATGCGACCACCATGCCACCGGCTCCCTAACAGGGCCATGCACGCTTGATGGATGGATTTTCGGGTCAAGT
>DATARH010000256.1:0-2390 GCA_036264235.1 Allostellaceae bacterium | reverse complement strand
GGCGGGCTCCGTCGCCTCGGACAGGGCGGTGAAGTCGCGCAGATCGGCAGAGAGCAGCACGGCGCGGATGGTCTCCCCGGTGCCGCGACGCAGCATTCCGGCCTGCACCCGGGCGGCACTGCGCCGGCCGAGATAGGCCTCAAGCAGCGCGGCCAGCGCCGCCCGCGCGGCCAGCGCGGCTAAGGGCGCCGCGACGAAGCGCGCGACCTCGCGCAGCCGGCCGGCCTCAGCGGGACCGAACGGCCGGGCCCCGGCCCAGCCCATCACCGGACCGTCTGGCGCCGGGCCGACGGTGTCCTGCTGCACCGGGCCAAGCCCGGCCAGCCAGTCGTGCCCGGCCTGGCCTAGCGGACCGCCGGCGAAGCCCAGCGCCTCGATCACCGCCCCGGTCTCCGCCCGCCACAGCCAGGTGCGGCGGGCGATGATCGGATGCGGCACCGCGAGCGTCAGGGCGCCGCCGGCCAGCGGCAGGCCGTCGGCCAGCAGCCGCCCGCCGAGCTCGGCCAGGAACCGGTCAGGGCCGGGCGAGGCGCCGGCCTCGTCCACGAGCCAGGCGAGGGGCGCGGGGAGATCCATGGCGCGATCATGCCGCGAAGGCCCCTGCCTGTCATTCGAGCCGCGGCAATGGCGCAGCCGGCCCCGCCGGTCTATTCTCGGTGCGAGCATTGCAACAGTGGAGGACACCGATGCAAGAGGCCCTCGTCGTCAGCCGCGAGACGCACATCCCGGCGCCGCCCGCCGCGGTGTTCGCCCTCCTGACCGATCCGGAGAAGATCCTGCGCTGGATGGGAACGGAGGCGCATGTCGAGCCGCAGCCCGGCGGGCTCTATCTCGTCAATGTCACCGGGGCTCGCTTCGCCCGCGGCTCTTTTCGCGAGGTCGTGCCGGTGCACCGCCTGGCCTACAGCTTCGGCTGGGACGGCAGCGAGGTGGTGCCGCCGGGGTCGAGCCTGGTCGAAATCGACCTGATCGACCAGCCGCCGGACGGAACGCTGCTGCGCCTGACCCACACCGGCCTGCCCAATGCCGAGCAATGCGCCGGCCATGCGGAAGGCTGGGCCCATTTCCTCGGCCGGCTGGCCGAGGTGGCAGCCGGGCGCGACCCGGGCCCCGACCCCTGGCACGGCCGCACTGGCAGGGAGTGACTGCTTTCCGCCGTCGATATCGCCGCATTTGAGCCTCTTGCACTTTCAGCACCGGCGGGTACCGCTTCGGCGTGTGGAGATCAGCTTCAACCAAGGCGCCGAATGGAAGGCGATCATCGGCAAGTACATCGGGACATTCCGCTCAGAGCGTGTGAAGGAAACATCCATCGCTATTTTATACGCTTCCCCGGCGGAAAGCCGGGGTCTATCGTTCCGTGGCACGAGCCCATCCCCGCTGGCAAGGCATTGCAATTGCCTCGAGAAATTCCGAGTGCGGGAAGAATGGGTCCCGGCTTTCGCCGGGAAAGCGAGGGAAGATTTGCTGATTGCGTCGCACGTGGATCCGCCACGTGATTGCTACCCGGCGCGAAGCTGCGGGCGCGTGTGCCGGAAGCGGCAGTGTGGCCGCCCTTGGCGCAGGCGACTGGCCATCCCTCGCGGCGCGCCGACCTTCGCAATCATGGCGCTGCTTATGGGTGCCCTTGGTGGCCGCCCCGCGGATGTGCTCTGCTCCGCTGCGCAAGATGCGGCACCACTGAGAGGGTGTGAAGAAATCGCGCTTGAAATGCGGTCATGGCAAAGCCGTGGTGCTGGCTGCACTGGAGCATGCTTGGGCGGCTGACTGCCATCCCGTGCGATGCAGAGCGGTCGAGCAGATCCCGGCGTGCACGCCTTCTACGAACGGCAGGGTTTCAGGCCCGGGCTCCGGGTCGCTTACGTCGCAATGCGGCCCACACCGCCCTGAGAATGACCGCTTCCTACCGAAGCCGTGTGCAAGTTCGTGCTCGCCTCTCTCTGACCTTTCCGCGTCGTTTCCGCGCCAGCGGGAACCCAGGATTTTCAGGCACTTGCCTCCTGTTGAAGCCAAGGGCAGGCTCTGGGTCGCCGCTTTCGCGGGGACGCCGATTTTGGGTAGGCGGCCGGGTTTCTTTACCGTCTGCACCCCTTCCCGACTTGCCCATCGAAGACGTCGCGTCTGACGGCGATTGATATGACGTGTCGGTTGATGGTCAAGGGATACATGAGGACCAGGCGTCGAACCGTGGGGTGACAAGTGTGTCGGGTTTCGGATGGACTGGCTGATTACGGCCGCCGCACGTGCGCTCGCGGCGGGTGATCCGCTCAGCGCATTGAACCGGGTCGCCCTGCGTGACGACGCGCCTGCGCTCGCACTTCGCGGCATCGCGATGGCGCAGCTCGGCGATCTCGATCGAGCGAAGGTGCTCCTGCGAAGTGCGGCGCGCG
>DATARH010000201.1:0-18132 GCA_036264235.1 Allostellaceae bacterium | reverse complement strand
CACCCGCATCTTCGGTCCGGTGACCCGCGAATTGCGCGCCCGCCGGTTCATGCGGATCGTCTCGCTCGCCCCCGAGGTCCTGTAGGGGCACGCGATGCCGAAGATGAAAATCAAAAAGGGCGACACCGTCGTCGTGATCAGCGGCCGTGACAAAGGCCGCCGCGGCGAAGTGCTGCGAGTCCTGCCGACCGAGAACCGGATCATCGTGCAGGGTGTCCATGTTGCCCGCCGGCATACCAGACCGGCGATGGGCAATCCGGGCGGCATTGTCGAGAAGGAGCTGACGATCCACGCCTCGAACGTCGCCCATATCGACCCGAAATCGGACAAGCCGGCGCGGGTCGGCTACCGCACGCTGGATGACGGCCGCAAGGTTCGCTTCGCTCGCGGCTCTGGCGAAGTGATCGACAAATGAGGAAGCCCGGATGACCCGCCTTCACGAGCGATACGACAGCGAAGTGCGTCCGGCGCTGATGCAGGAGTTCGGCTATCAAAACGCCATGCAGGTGCCGCGCCTCGAGAAGATTGTTGTCAATATGGGCGTCGGCGAAGCGGTGCAGGACGGCAAGAAGATCGACGCTGCGGTCGGTGACTTGACCGCGATTACCGGCCAGCATCCGGTCGTGATCAAGGCCAAGAAGTCGATTGCCACCTTCAAGCTGCGCAAGGACATGCCGATCGGCGTCAAGGTGACGTTGCGCCGCGAGCGCATGTACGAATTCCTCGACCGGCTGATCACGGTGGCGCTGCCGCGGGTGCGCGATTTCCGCGGCGTGTCGGCGCGCAGCTTCGACGGTCGCGGCAATTATGCGATCGGTCTCAAGGAGCAGATCGTGTTTCCCGAGATCGACTACGACCGTGTCGACGCGGTGCGCGGCATGGACATCGTGATCGTCACCTCTGCCAAGACGGATGACGAGGCCCGGGCGCTGCTCAAGGGCTTCGACATGCCGTTCCAGACTTGATCGCCAGAAATTCGATCGACCGGAGACCCAGTTTCGATGGCCAAGAAAAGCTCTGTCGAGAAGAACAATCGCCGCGCCAAGCTGGCGAAGCAGAAGGCGCCCACGCGCGACCGTCTGAAAACCTTGGCGCGCGACCGCAACGCCGCGCCGGAAGAGCGCTTTCAGGCACAACTGAAGCTCGCCGAATTGCCGCGCAATTCTTCGCCGACCAGGATCCGCAACCGCTGTTCGCTGACCGGGCGTCCTCGCGGTTACTACCGCAAGTTCAAGATGTCGCGCATCGCGGTGCGCGAGCTCGCTTCGTCCGGGCAGATCCCCGGCATGACGAAGTCGAGCTGGTAAGGGAACCGATCCGATGACGATGAGCGATCCGATCGGCGATATGCTGACCCGCATCCGCAATGGGCAGCAGGCGCATCAGGCAACCGTCGCCTCGCCGGCCTCGAAGATGCGGGCCAATGTGTTGGAAGTGCTGAAGCGCGAAGGCTATATCCGCGGCTTCAGCCGCGAGCAGGTGCGTCCGGGCATTGCCGAGCTGAAGATCGAATTGAAATATGTCGATGGTGAGCCGGTGATCCGCGAGATCGCTCGCGTCTCGAAACCGGGGCGCCGCATCTATTCGCGCCTTTCCGATCTGCCGCGGGTTTATAACGGTCTCGGCATTGCCATCTTGTCGACCCCTCGCGGGGTTCTGTCTGACAGCGAGGCTCGCGCCGCCAAGGTCGGCGGCGAGGTCCTCTGCCGCGTGTTCTGAGTTCAAGGGACATAGCAACGATGTCGCGTATCGGCAAAAATCCGGTGCAGATCCCGCAGGGTGTCGAGGTGCAACTGAGCGGCCAGAGACTGACCGCGAAAGGCCGGCTCGGCACGCTAAGCCTTGCCGTTGCTCCCGAGGTGACGGCGAAGGTCGCCGACGGCGCCGTCACAATCACCCCGAACGATGAGTCTAAGCGGGCGCGGGCGCTGTGGGGAACGACCCGCGCGCTGGTCAACAACATGGTCACCGGCGTCGGCACCGGCTTCACCCGCAATCTCGAGATCAACGGCGTCGGATATCGCGCCGCGGTGCAGGGCAACATCCTGAACCTCCAGCTCGGCTACAGCCATGACATCCCGTACCCGATCCCGCAGGACGTGAAGATCGCCTGCGAGCGGCCGACCGCGATCGCGATCACCGGCGCCGACAAGCAGCGGGTTGGCCAGGTGGCCGCCGAGATTCGCGCGTTCCGTCCGCCCGAGCCGTACAAGGGCAAGGGCGTCAAATACGCGGACGAGACGGTCCGCCGCAAGGAAGGCAAGAAGAAGTAGCCATGGCGAACAAACCGGATGCGCTCTTCCAGCGTCGCCGCCAGCGGGTGCGGTACCGGCTGCGCCGCGCCGCCAATGGCCGCGCGCGGCTGTCGGTGTTCCGCTCGTCGCGGCACATCTACGCCCAGATCATCGACGATGCGGCCGGCCGCACCTTGGCCGCCGCCTCCAGCGTCGATGCCGGCCTGAAGAAGGAGCTGAAATCCGGCGCCGACAAGGCGGCGGCGGTCGCGGTCGGCAAGTTGATCGCCGAGCGCGCCAAGGCCGCGGGCGTCGAGCGCGTGGTGTTCGATCGCGGCGCTTACATTTTTCACGGCCGGGTCAAGGCCCTGGCCGATGCCGCCCGCGAGGGCGGCCTTCAGTTTTAGTAAGAGGTCCTGATGGCACGCACCCAGGGTGAGCGGCGGCGACGCGACGGCGACGGCCCGCCGCGCGACCGCGAGGAAAGCGAGTTTGCCGAGAAGCTGGTCAGCATCAACCGCGTCGCCAAAGTCGTCAAAGGCGGCCGGCGCTTCGGCTTCGCCGCGCTGGTCGTAGTTGGCGACGGCAAGGGCCGGGTCGGTTACGGCTCGGGTAAGGCGCGCGAAGTACCGGAGGCGATCCGCAAAGCGACCGAGCAGGCGCGACGCGGCATGGTCCGCATACCCCTGCGCGACGGGCGCACCTTGCACCACGACATTGCCGATTCTTACGGCGCCGGCAGGGTCATCATCCGCGCCGCCAAGCCCGGCACCGGGATTATCGCTGGGGGCCCGATGCGCGCGATCTTCGAGGCGCTCGGGGTGCAGGACGTTGTCGCCAAGTCGATCGGCAGCTCGAACCCGCACAACATGATCAAGGCGACCTTCGCCGCGCTGGGCCGCATCAACTCGCCGCGCGCGGTGGCGGCGCGCCGCGGCAAGAAGGTCGGCGACATCCTCGGGCGCCGCGAGACTGAAGCGGCGGCGCGGGAGACCGCGTAATGGCAAAGGGCAGGGGCAGGGGCGCCGCGAAGGCGTCGGAGAAGAAAACGGTGACCGTGGTTCAGACCGGCAGCCCGATCGGCCGCCGCGGCGACCAGGAGGCGACGCTGAAAGGCCTCGGCCTCAACAAGCGGCACCGCCAGCGCACCCTCGAAGACACGCCGGCGGTGCGCGGGATGATCACCAAGGTCGGTCACCTCGTCCGCGTGCTCGACGAGGCTTAGGGCAAGGTTATGAAACTCAACGAGATCAGGGACAATCCCGGCGCCCATTACCGTTACAAGCGGATCGGGCGCGGTATTGGTTCCGGCAAGGGCAAGACCTCCGGCCGTGGCGGCAAGGGCCAGACCGCGCGCAGCGGCGTCGCGATCAACGGCTTCGAAGGCGGCCAGACCCCGCTGCATCGCCGTCTGCCGAAGCGCGGCTTCAACAACAAGATTTTTCAAAAGGACTACAAGGTCGTGAACCTTGGCCGGTTGCAGCAGGCGCTCGACTCCAAGAAGCTTGCCAGCAACGACACAATCGACGGCAAGGCGCTGGTGGCCGCCGGGTTGCTGCGCCGTTCGGGCGACGGCATCCGCCTGTTGGCCAAAGGTGAGCTCAAGACCAAGATCACGATCGAGGTCGCCGGCGCCTCGCAAGCCGCGATCGCCGCCGTCGAAAAGGCCGGCGGCAAGGTGGTGCTGCCGGAAGGGGCAACTCTGGCAGCGGCCCCGGCGGAGGAAGCGGAGGCGGCAAAGCCGCAGGCGGCGCGAGCCAAGGCTCCGGAAGCGGCGCCCGAAGGCGCGGCCGAAGCGACAAAGGCCGAAGCGCCAAAACCCCGGGCGCGGCGCGCCAAGACGCCAGACTCGGACCCCGAAACGCCGTCTTCCTAGCTTGCGTGGCGGCGCGGGTGCGGCACTTCGCGCCTGGGGCCGCCCTGTAGGGTTAAACGTTTGCAGGATCGCTCGCCGGGGGCCATATCTGGCCGTTGAGGGCGGTCCCGCGGATACGCCTCTTTTCGGTACGGACGGGGTCGATGGCGTCAGCCGCCGAGCAGCTTGCTGCCAGCATCAATTTCGGGGCGTTTTCGAAGGCGACCGAGCTGAAGAACCGGATCTGGTTCACGCTCGGCGCGCTGGTGGTGTATCGCCTCGGGACCTATATCCCGATCCCCGGCATCGACCCGGCGATCCTGCACGACATCTTTTCGCGCAACTCGGGCGGCATCCTTGGGATGTTCGACATGTTCTCGGGCGGCGCGCTCGGGCGCATGACGATCTTCGCCCTCAACATCATGCCGTACATCTCGGCATCGATTATCATCCAGCTGCTGACCGCGGTGTCGCCGACCCTCGAAAACCTGAAGAAAGAGGGCGAGAGCGGCCGCAAGAAACTGAACCAATACACCCGCTACGGAACCGTCGGACTGGCCGCGGTGCAGTCCTACGGCATCGCTGTCGGGCTTGAAGGCATGCGGTCCGGCGCCGCCTCTGCGGTCATAGACCCGGGGCTGTTCTTCCGCCTCGTTACCGTCGTGACCCTGACCGGCGGCACCGTCTTCCTGATGTGGCTCGGCGAGCAGATTACCGCCCGCGGTATCGGCAACGGCATCTCGCTGATCATCATGTCGGGGATCGTCGCCAACCTGCCGCACGCGCTGGCAGCGACCCTCGAACTCGGCCGCACCGGCGCGATCTCGACCGTATTCATCATCCTCTTCCTACTGATGGCGGTCGCCGTCGTCGCTTTCATCGTGTTTATGGAGCGGGCGCAGCGCCGCATCCTGGTGCAATACCCAAAGCGCCAGCAGGGCAACCGCATGTTCGGCGGGGAATCGTCGCACCTGCCGCTGAAAATCAACACCTCGGGTGTGATCCCGCCGATTTTCGCCTCGTCGCTGCTGCTGCTCCCAGCCTCGATCGCGACCTTCGAGCAGAGCGGCCAGAGCTTCGGCTGGCTCGGCACGATCACTTCGTACCTGGCGCATGGCACGCCGCTCTACATGCTGCTCTATGTGTCGCTGATCGTGTTCTTCTGCTTTTTCTACACGGCGATCGTGTTCAACCCGACCGAGACCGCCGACAATCTGCGCAAGTACGGCGGCTTCATTCCGGGCATCCGGCCCGGCAAGAACACCGCCGACTATCTCGACTATGTGCTGACCCGGATCACCGTCGTCGGTGCCGCCTATCTGGCGGCGGTCTGTATTCTGCCGGAGATTCTGATCTCGCAATACGCGGTGCCGTTTTACTTCGGCGGCACCAGTCTACTGATCGTTGTCAGCGTGACGATGGATACGGTCGCGCAGATCCACTCGCATCTGCTCGCCCACCAATACGAAGGGCTGATCAAGAAGGCGAAGCTGCGGGGGCGGCGCGGATGAACCTGATCCTGCTGGGCCCGCCCGGCGCCGGCAAGGGGACCCAGGCGAAACGCCTCGAGCAGACGCACGGGCTCATCCAGCTGGCGACCGGCGACACGCTGCGTGCCGCGGTCGCTTCGGGCAGCGACCTCGGACGGCGCGTCAAGGCAATCATGGAATCGGGCGCGCTGGTATCGGACGACATCATTATCGAGATGATTGCCGCCCGCATTGCCGAGCCCGATTGCCGTGACGGCTTCATTCTCGACGGCTTCCCGCGCACGGTGCCCCAGGCCGAGGCGCTCGACCTGATGCTCGAAGCGCAGGGCCGCGGGCTCGATTATGTGATCCTGATGGAGGTCGACGAGGCCGCGCTGATCGACCGGCTCTCCGGCCGCTTTACCTGCCGCGCTTGCGGCGCCAGCTATCACGACCGTTATCACCGGCCAAAGGTCGAGGGCGTCTGCGACGCCTGCGGCAACACCGATCTGGTGCATCGCGCCGACGACAGGCCAGAGGCGCTTGGAACGAGGTTTGCCGCCTATCGCAATCAGACCGCGCCGATACTACCTTACTACCGGGATCGGGGCATTCTGCGTCGGGTCGACGGGATGGCTTCGATGGATGAGGTGACGCGGCAGATCGAAGCCGTGCTGGCCGGCAAAACAGTTATGTGTTGAGCCTGCAGCGCGGCCTTTCGCCGCGGCATTGACGCGTTTGTAACGATCCATATAATCCGGGGCTTAGATAGAGGAACCCCCTCTTCCCCACGAATCCCGAGGAGATGCGCAAGTGGCGCGAATCGCTGGCGTCAACATCCCCAATCAGAAGCGCGTGCCGATCGGATTGACGTACATCCATGGGATCGGCCGGTCAAAGGCGCTGGAGATTTGCGAGACGGTCGGCATCCCGCTTGAGCGGCGGGTTCACGAGTTGACCGACGACGAGGTGTTGCGGGTCCGTGAGTTGATCGACCGCAATTACACGGTCGAGGGCGATCTTCGCCGCACCGTCGCGATGAACATCAAGCGGCTGATGGATCTGGGCTGCTATCGCGGGCTGCGACATCGCAAGGGGCTGCCGGTGCGCGGTCAACGGACGCATACCAACGCGCGGACCCGCAAGGGCCCGGCGCGGCCGATCGCCGGTAAGAAGAAATAGGGCGCGCGAGACTTTCTCGGCGCGAATTGCGGAAGAGCTAGATGGCAAAAAGCACGGCAGCACCGCGCCTGCGGCGGCGCGAGCGCAAGAACATCACCTCGGGAACGGCGCACGTAAACGCCACCTTTAACAACACGATGATCACGATCACCGATGCCCAGGGCAACGCGATCGCGTGGTCGTCGTCGGGCAGCCAGGGCTTCAAGGGTTCGCGCAAATCGACCCCCTACGCGGCGCAGGTCGCCGCCGAGGATGCCGGAAAGAAGGCGATGGAGCACGGCATGCGCACCCTCGACATCGAAGTCAAGGGCCCGGGTTCCGGGCGCGAGTCGGCGTTGCGGGCGTTGCAGGCGGTCGGGTTCGCGATCACATCGATCCGCGATGTGACGCCGATCCCGCACAATGGCTGCCGCCCGCCCAAGCGGCGCCGGGTGTGATGCGTTAGCCGGACGCTACCCGGCTCCTAAAATCATGCCGCCGGGTGGGCCGGCGGCCGATGCAATTTCGGTCTGTTTGACTCAATTTCCACCGAGGAATTCGTTGTGCTGCAAAGAAATTGGCAAAATCTCAAAAAGCCGGCCAAGCTCGAGGTCGAGCCCGGCGACGATTCCACCCGTGTCGCGACGGTAGTTGCCGAGCCGCTCGAACGCGGTTTCGGGCTGACCCTCGGCAATGCCCTGCGCCGGGTCCTGCTGTCATCGCTCCAGGGCGCGGCCGTGACCTCGATGCAGATCGAGGGCGTGCTGCACGAGTTCTCGTCGATTCCCGGCGTGCTCGAGGACGTCACCGACATCGTGCTGAACGTCAAGAGCATCGGTCTGCGCATGCATGGCGAAGGGCCGAAGCGCATCCGGCTGCGCGGCAGCGGTCCGGGCGAGGTCCGCGCCGGCGCGATCGAGACCGGGCACGACATCGAGGTCCTGAACTCGGATCTTGTCATCTGCACGCTCGATGCCGGTACCAAGATCTCAATGGAGCTGACCGTCGAGAACGGCAAGGGCTATGTCCCGGGCACCGACAACCGGCCCGAGGACGCGCCGATCGGCATGATCCCGGTGGATGCGCTGTTCAGTCCGGTCCGCAAGGTCTCCTACCGCGTCGAAAACACCCGCGTCGGCCAGGTCACCGACTACGACCGGCTGGCGATGCGGGTCGAGACCAACGGCGCGATCACGCCGGAGGACGCCGTCGCCGTCGCCGCGCGCATCCTGCAGGACCAGCTACAGCTCTTCATCAATTTCGAGGAGCCTCGGCACGCCGCAGAGAAGGAGATCGCCGGCGAGCCGCTGATCAACAAGAACCTGCTGCGCAAGGTCGACGAGCTCGAACTCTCTGTGCGTTCGGCCAATTGCCTGAAGAACGACAACATCGTCTATATCGGCGACCTCGTGCAGAAGACCGAGGCGGAGATGCTGAGGACGCCGAATTTCGGCCGCAAATCCCTGAACGAGATCAAGGAAGTACTGGCCAATATGGGCCTCCACCTCGGCATGGAAATCCCGAACTGGCCGCCGGAGAACATTGAAGAGCTGGCCAAGCGCATCGACGAGCCTTATTGAGGCGGCGGTCGGCAGATCAATAGGAAGGGGACGCGATGCGCCATCGCATGCACCACCGCGGCTTTAGCCGCCGCTCCGCGCATCGCAAGGCGATGTTCGAGAACCTCGCCGCGGCTCTGATCAAGCATGAGCAGATCCGCACGACGCTGCCGAAGGCAAAGGATCTGCGCCCGATCGTCGAGCGGCTGATCACCCTCGGCAAGCATGGCGGGCTGCATGCGCGCCGGCAGGCCATCGCCAAGCTCCAGGACGCGCAGCTCGCCGACAAGCTGTTGACGACGCTGGCCGAGCGCTACGCCGCGCGGCCGGGCGGATACACGCGAATCCTGAAGGCCGGCTATCGCTACGGCGACGACGCGGCGATGGCGATCATCGAGCTGGTCGACCGCGATCCCGACGCCAAGGGCCAGGATTCCGGCCCCGTTGCCGAGCCCGACGAGGAAGAAGCCGAGGCGGCGTAGTTACGCGGTTGCCTTCGCCTTAAAGCCGTCGCTGCCGTCGTCCTCAGCCTCGCTGACAGCGACATTGGTCACCCGCGCCCAGAACGGGCCCTCTCCGCAGGCTGCGATCATCCGCTCGACCGCGTCGTACTCTCCGATCGCCAACGCCTCGACGCTGCCGTCGCTCCGGTTGCGCACCCAGCCGCGCAGCCCGAGAGCGCTCGCCTGCCGCAGCGCCCAGGCACGATAGCCGACGCCCTGCACTCGTCCCGTAATGCGCAGCCGCACGCTGCGCGTGCCGATCTCTTTTGGCCTCATTCGAATTCGAGGATCACCTGATCGACCGCGAGGCTGTCGCCCGGCTTCGCCCGCAATCTCGCGACCTTGCCGTCGCGTTCGGCGCGCAGCACGTTCTCCATCTTCATCGCCTCGACCGTAACGAGCGGCTCCCCGGCCTTGACCTCCTGCCCCTCGTCGACGGCCACCGCGGTCAACAGCCCCGGCATTGGCGACAACACCAGCCGCGAGGTGTCGGCCGGCTGTTTCTTAGGCATCTTCAACAGGAGCTCGGCAGCGCGGGGCGGCAACACCTGCGCTTCGCGGATCACGCCACCATGCACGAGACGGTATGACACCGCCGACAATGGCTCGACCTGCACCGTTTCCGTGCCGCCGTTGCTCGTGAGATGCAGCAGCGGCTCACCGGGCTGCCAGTCCGTGCGAGCGATGCAGTCGCCCGTCTCGATCCCGACTGCATAGCCGCCGGCCTTGGGCCGCACCGTCACCGCATGCGGACGGCCGTCGAGCAGGACTGTCAGCCGTTGTTTGACATCGTGAACCGGTCGCTCGATCTCGTCGACGCGTTGTCGGGCCAGGGCCGAGGCGACCAGAATCGTGCGGTCCGCCTCTGTCTCCTCGCCCGGCGAGGCGAACCCGTCCGGGAATTCCTCGGCAATGAAATCGGTCGACAACGCGCCTTCGGCGAACCGTTTGCTGCCGATGATTGCCGCGAGAAAGGCGATGTTGCTGCGCACGCCGGATACGTAGAACGCGTCGAGCGCCCGCCGCATCCGCTCGGTGGCGACGGCCCGATCCGGTCCCGACGCGATCAGTTTCGCGATCATCGGGTCGTAGTAGAGCGGGATTTCCGCCCCCTCGAACACGCCGGTATCGACCCGCACCCCATCGCCCTCCGGCACGCGGTAGCGCACGAGGCGGCCGATCGACGGCAGGAAATTGCGCAGCGGGTCCTCGGCATAAACCCGAGCCTCGATCGCCCAGCCGGCGCGCTTCACTTCGTCTTGACGGAACGGCAGTTTCTCGCCGGTAGCGATGCGGATCATCAACTCGACGAGGTCGAATCCGGTCACCAGTTCGGTCACCGGATGCTCGACCTGCAGCCGGGTATTCATTTCGAGGAAGTAGAAATTCCTGTGACGGTCAACGATGAACTCGACCGTACCGGCGGAGCGGTAACCGACCGCCCGCGCCAGCGCCACCGCCTGCGCACCCATTGCGCTGCGGGTCGCTTCGTCGAGGAACGGGCTCGGCGCCTCCTCGACAACCTTCTGGTGTCGGCGCTGGATCGAGCATTCGCGCTCGCCCAAATGAACGATGTTGCCATGCGCATCCCCCAGCACCTGGATCTCGATGTGGCGCGGCTCCTCGATGTATTTTTCAAGAAACACGCGGTCGTCACCGAAGCTCGATTTTGCCTCATGCTGTGCGCTCGAAAAGCCGTCGCGCAACTCGGTGTCATTGTGCGCGATCCGCATCCCCTTGCCGCCGCCGCCGGCCGAGGCCTTGATCATTACCGGATAGCCGATGTTGCGGGCGATGCGCGTGGCTTCCGTACTGTCACCGACGATGCCGAGGTGTCCCGGGACGGTGGTCACTCCGGCCGCCGCGGCTATTTTTTTCGATTCGATCTTGTCGCCCATCGCCGCGATCGCTTCGGGCGCCGGGCCGATAAAGACGATGCCCGCTTCGGCCAGCGCCTCGGCAAATGCGGGCCGCTCCGACAGGAAACCATAGCCGGGATGAACCGCCTCGGCGCCGGTCTGTCGGCAGGCTTCGACGATCCTGTCGATACGCAGATAGCTGTCGGCGGACGGCGCCGCCCCGATCGCGACCGCCTCGTCGGCCGCGCGCACATGCAGCGCCTCGGCATCGGCCTCGGAATAGACCGCAACCGTTTTGATCCCCATCCGCCGCGCGGTACGGATGATCCTGCAGGCGATCTCGCCGCGATTGGCGATCAGGATTTTCTTGAACATCGCGGCGGGGCGGTTACAGCTGAAATCGGGGCGGTCACAGCGGGATATTGTCGTGCTTCTTCCACGGGTTTTCGAGCCGCTTGCCGCGCAGCATCGCCAGCGCCCGGCATAGGCGCAGCCGGGTCGTCGCCGGCTGGATCACGTCGTCGATAAAGCCGCGGCTGGCGGCGACGAACGGGTTGGCGAATTTCTCGCGGTATTCCTCGGTGCGCGCCTCGATCGCCGTGGCGTCGCCGAGATCCGCGCGAAAGATGATCTCGACCGCGCCCTTCGGCCCCATTACCGCGATCTCGGCCGACGGCCAAGCGAAATTGACGTCGCCGCGCAGATGCTTCGAACTCATCACGTCATAGGCGCCGCCATAGGCCTTGCGGGTGATCAGCGTCACCTTAGGCACGGTCGCCTCGGCAAACGCGAACAGCAATTTGGCGCCATGCTTGATGATCGCGCCGTATTCCTGCGCCGTGCCCGGCAGGAAGCCGGGAACATCGACGAAGGTGACGATTGGGATGTTAAAGCAGTCGCAGAACCGCACGAACCGCGCCCCCTTGCGGGCGCTGTCGATGTCGAGGCAGCCGGCCAGCACCATCGGCTGGTTGGCGACGATGCCGATCGTCGCGCCCTCCATCCGGGCGAAGCCGATCACGATGTTGCCGGCAAAGTTCGGCTGCAGCTCGAAAAAATCGCCATGGTCGACGATCTTGGCAATCAGCTCCTTGATGTTGTACGGCTTGTTCGGGTTGGCTGGGATCAGCGTGTCGAGCGACGGCTCGTTGCGGTCACGCGGATCGCCAACCGAATTAGGAGTGGGCCGCACCCGCGCTGCCTCGCGATTCGACGCCGGCAGGAAATCGATAAACCGACGCAACTCGAACAGCGCCGCAACATCGTTGTCGAAGGCGAGGTCGGCGACACCGGACCGTGTCGTATGCGTTACCGCGCCGCCAAGCTCCTCATGCGTCACCGTCTCGTGGGTGACCGTCTTCACCACGTCGGGGCCGGTCACGAACATGTAGGAGCTGTCTTTCACCATGAAGATGAAGTCGGTCATTGCCGGCGAATACACCGCGCCGCCGGCGCACGGGCCCATGATCAGCGACACCTGCGGCACCACCCCTGAGGCGAGCACGTTGCGCTCAAACACCTCGGCATAGCCGGCAAGCGAGGCAACCCCCTCCTGGATGCGGGCGCCACCGGAATCGTTCAGCCCGATCACCGGCGCGCCGACATTCATCGCCTGATCCATGATCTTGCAGATCTTCTCGGCATGCGCTTCCGACAGCGAGCCGCCGAACACCGTGAAGTCCTGGCTGAAGACAAAAACCAGCCGTCCGTTAATCGTGCCATAGCCGGTGATGACGCCGTCTCCCGGGACCCGCTGCTCGGCCATATCGAAGTCGTGGCTGCGGTGCTCGACGAACATGTCCCATTCCTCGAAAGAATCGGGGTCGAGCAGAAGTTCGATCCGTTCTCGGGCGGTCAGCTTGCCCTTCGCATGCTGCGCCTCGACGCGGCGCTTGCCGCCGCCGGCTCGGGCCGCCGCGCGCTTCTTTTCCAGCTGGCTGACGATGTCCTGCATCGCGGGAAGGTGCACCAAAGCGGCTGCCAAGGCCAGAGTTGCGGCTGATTGCGCGCGGCTGCGCTGGCACGGCAAGATGGCCCGGGAATTCAACCAGCGAGGGCGAGATGGCGGAAAGCGAGCTGTACAAGAAAGGCGCCGAGATGCGGCGGCAACTAATGGGCGACGCCGCGGTCGAGGCTGCCGCCAAGGGCATCTACAGCGACCCCATCATGAAGAAGTTCATCGACGTCGCGACCGAGACGGTCTTCGGCGCTTTGTGGACCCGGCCCGGTCTCGACACCAAGACCCGCGCGCTGATCTGCGTCGTCTCCGACACCTGCACCGGGCGCGAGCCGGAACTCGCGTTGCATCTGCGCTTTGCCCTGCGCCAGGGCTGGACCGAGGAGGAACTGACGGAAACCCTGCTGCACCTGTCGGGCTATATCGGGGTCCCGATCATCCGCGAGTCGATGCAGGTCGCCAGCCGCGTCTTCAAGGAATACCGCGCCGAGACCGGCAAGGCTTAGCTAAGGCTCACCGAGCAGCTGCAAGAAGCGGGCGGCGGCGGCGATGTCCGCCGCCAGCGCCTCGCGTCGCGCCGCGGCCTCGGCATCTTCGCCCCAGGCTTCGATCTGAAAGCTCTCGTCGAGTTGCGAGGCGGCAAACGCCCCGTCGGCGTCGAGGCGGCCCTCCACCAGCGCCAGCGCGATCACCAGCGAGCCGCAAGCAGCCGTCAGTGTATGCAGCGCGGTCAACCGGAAATCGTCGTGCGCCGCCACCGCGGTGGCGAAGGCCTTCAGGCTGGCCGGGTTCTGCTGGGTCGGGATCACCCCGGCCGTTACACTGAGCGGCGCGTCGAAGCGTAACGTCGCCCAGTCGATCAGAGGCTGCCACAGGGCCTGCTGCCGCGCCGCCAATGCCGGCTGGTGCTCGGCGCGGTAGCAGACGAGGTCGGTGCCGGCAAAATTCGCCGTCTCGGCAACGACTTGGTTGCGCTGGAATGCGGTGCGGTCGATCGCCGTCGCCGCCAGCCGCGTCAGCGGCATCGTCGCCGGCCGGATCTCGTCCTGCTGCGCGTCCCATTCGGCGGCGATCGCCGCTGCGATCGCCGTACTCGGCACGATGAGGTCGCGCTTCGCCGGGGTCCGCATCGGGCGCCCATCGAGGGCGATGCCGTATCCCCCCTCGGCCGACCGGCCCTCGACCTTGTTGTAGACGCGCTTCACTCGGCCAGCTCCAACTCGGCGAACGGGTTCTTCGCGTCGCTGTCGAAGCCGAAAAACCGCCACATCTCTTTCATATGCGGCGGCAACGGCGCCGTTACCCGCAACGATCCACCCCCGGGGCTCGGGATTTCCAGCGATCGGGCATGCAGCTGCAGCCGGCTCCCCGCTGCGCTGCCCGGCAGGTGCGCCGCTGCGCCGCCGTATTTGCCGTCGCCCAGGATCGGGGTGCCGAGCGCAGCGCAATGGGCGCGCAACTGGTGCGTCCGGCCGGTCACCGGCAACAACGCCACCCAGGCGGCGCGGTCGCCGGCATGGTCGAGCACCCGGTAATAGGTGACCGCGTCCTTGCCTGCCTCGTCATCGGCATGAACGCGCTCGCCGCCAACCGGACCGCCCCGCTTCAGCAGGCCGAGATCGATCCGCCCCTGCCGGATCTCCGGCACTCCGACGGTTATTGCCCAATAGATCTTTCGGGTCCGCTTGTCGCGAAACGCCCGTGTGAAGAACCCGGCCGCAGCCGCGGTGCGGGCGAGCAGCAGGGCGCCGGAGGTGTCCTTGTCGAGGCGGTGCACGAGGCGCGGCCGCTCGTCGCTGCCGAACCGCAATGCATCGAGCATGCCGTCGATATGGCGCTCAGCCTTGGTGCCGCCCTGTACCGCAAGTCCCGCCGGCTTGTTGAGGACGATCGCCCAATCGTCGCGATACAGCACCGCGTCTTGCAGCATCGCCGCATCCTGCGGCCGGACCCCTGCCGCCGTGCGCGCCCGCTCCTCCGGATCGGCCTGGGGCAAGGGCGGCACTCGGATCGCCTGGCCCGGCTCGACCCGGTCGCCGGCCTTGGCGCGTTTGCCGTCGACGCGGATCTGTCCCGTCCGCAGCAGCTTCTCGAGCCGGCCGTGGCCGAGCCTCGGATAATGCCGCTTGAACCAGCGGTCGAGCCGGCTGCTCCCGTCCTCGGTGCGCACCGTAATCGTATCGACCATGGCGCTTATTTGGCTGCCGCTGAACGCTGGCGCAATTTGTCCCAGTAATCGAGCCGCTTCTTGACCTCGCGCTCGAAGCCGCGCTCGCCGGGCCGGTAGAAATTCCGGCGCGGCGCGGTTTCCGGGAAGTAGTTCTGGCCGGAAAAGGCTTCCTCGGTCGCGTGGTCATAGACATAGCCGCTGCCGTAGCCGAGATCGCGCATCAGCCGGGTCGGCGCGTTGAGGATGTGCATCGGCGGCATCAGCGAGCCGGTCTCGCGCGCCATCCCCTGCGCCTCGCCGAACGCGACATAGGCGGCGTTCGAGTTCGGGGCGGTCGCGAGATAGATCACCAATTGCGCGACCGCCAACTCGCCTTCCGGTGAGCCGAGGCGGTCGTAGGCGTCCCAGGCCGCGAGCGCCTGGGTCAGCGCCTCCGGATCGGCGAGGCCGATATCCTCGACCGCGGCGCGGGTCAGCCGGCGCAGGATGTAGATCGGGTCCTCGCCGCCGGCCAGCATGCGCGCCAGCCAATAGAGCGCTGCGTCGGTGTCCGAGCCGCGCAGCGATTTGTGCAGCGCGCTGATCAGGTTGTAGTGACCCTCCTGTTGCTTGTCGTAGAGCGGCGCCCGGCGCTGCACGATCTCGGCGAGCTCGCTCGGACCGAGCGGCTTCTTCGCCGGCAGCCGGTCGATCTCCTCGACCAGGTTCAAGAGGAACCGGCCGTCGCCATCGGCCATCGCCCGCAGCGCCGCGCGCCCGTCCTCGCTCAGCGGCAGTTTCCGCCCGAGGTGCTGCTCGGCTCGTTCCAGCAGAATTTCCAGCGCGGCGTCGTCGAGCCGGCGCAGCACGAAGACCTGTGCTCGCGACAACAGCGCGCCGATCAACTCGAAAGACGGGTTCTCGGTCGTCGCACCGACCAGGATCACGGTCCCATCCTCGACCACCGGCAGAAACGCGTCCTGCTGCGCCCGGTTGAAGCGGTGGATTTCGTCGACGAAGAGCAGGGTACCCTGGCCCATCTCGCGCCGCTTGCGCGCCGCCTCGAACACTTTGCGCAAATCGGCGACGCCGGAAAACACCGCCGACAGCGGCTCGAAGGCGAGATCGGTGCCTTCGGCCAACAGGCGCGCGATCGTCGTCTTGCCGCAACCGGGCGGTCCCCACAGCACCATCGAGGCGAGCTGTTTGCGCGTCACCATGCGGCCGATCGGCCCCTCCGGGCCAATCAGATGGTCCTGCCCGACGATATCGGCGAGCCGCTGCGGCCGCAGCCGGTCCGCGAGCGGGTGCGGCGCCTGATTTTCAAAGAGTGTGGCCGTCATCGCCCGGCTGATATGGGCATGCCGCTGCTAAATACCCGGGGGCGATTTGCTGTACCAGACCTCGATCCCCAAGCTGCGCAGCTTGTCCGGCAAACCCGCATCCCGCGCCTTGTTGAACTTGGTGAAAAAGCGGCCGCGCGTCGTGCTCTCACTGAAGATCACGTCCTGATCCTCGATGTCGATGCTTTGGATATGCCCGGCCCGTATTTCGTCGAGGAATTCGGCGCGCGACAATTCAGGCCATGGTTCCGGGACGGCATAGAAGCCCGCCGCGCCGGCAATCAGCGCCACCAACAAGATCACGATGTGTCGGACCGAGATCCTCACGCTGGCGGCTATTCGACAGTGGGTTCAGCCCGCGTCCGCCGCGTTGGTCAGCGCAGGCCGATCTCGCCGTCGATCACGTGTTCGAGGCCGATCTCGGGAATCCGCAGCGTCATTTTCGGCTTGAGCACCGCGCTGTCCGGCAGTTTGCCGGCGGCCAGAGCGTTGCGCACCGCCAGCTCGATCTCGCGCTGTGAGCTGACGCCGACCACCTTGAGGAATTTGCGGATATCCATATTGAAGCGGTCTTCGTTCATAGCTTTCTCCATTCGACCTGTCCGGGCATCCGGCGGCGTGAACGAGAGCGCAACCGGCGGGAAGACGAGGCCCGGCCCGGCGCTCACTCTGCAGTTCGGAATTCTATCCCAGGAGTGAGGCCAATGATCCGCTTCCGCTGCGTGCCGATGGATACCGCCGCCGCCGAACGGTTTCGACAGACCGGTCGCGACGATGCCGGCAGCCCGCTGCATCGCAGGATCGCCGACCACCCGTCGCCCTGCCGGCATTGTCTGGCCGACGCGACGGAGGGCGAGCCGGTCCTGCTCGGTTCCTACCATTTCGGTCGGCCGCGCGGCGTCTACTGGACACCGAGCCCCATCTTTGTCCACGCCGCAGCGTGCGAGCCCTTCGCTCGCGCCGACGCCGTACCGGAGATCGTGCGCAACCGGCTGGTCTCGGTGCGGGCTTACGATTCCGAGGACATGTGTCTCTACGAGCTCGGTGATGTTTGCGACGGCAACGATGTCGAAAGGCTGCTCGATCGCGCCCTGGCAGACCGACGCACCGATTGCGTCAACATTCATACGGCACGGCCGGGCTGCTTTCTGTGTCGGGTGGAGCGGCTCTGAGGCATCCCCTAACTTCGCTCTCGCGTCGCGCCCGAGGCCTGTGCCAGATTCGCCGCGAGCGGCTCCGCCGCACGATACCCCGGAGACGCTGGTTGTGACGCGATCGAACACCGCCTCGGATGGCTACAAGGAAGCCGGCGTCGATGTCGCCGAGGCGGATAGGGGACTTGCCAACATCGTCGGCCGCATCACCGCCACCTGGCCGCAATCGGGCCTCGGCCAGGTGCAGCTGCCGATCGGCTATTTCGCCAATGTGATCGATGTCGGCGGGGTCGGGCTCGCGATCGGCACCGACGGCGTCGGGTCGAAGGCGATCGTCGCCGAGATGATGAAGACATACGACACGGTCGGGATCGACTGCGTCGCGATGAACGTCAACGATTTGCTCTGCGTCGGCGCCCGGCCGCTGTCGATGGTCGATTACATCGCGGTCGAGAGGGCGGATGCGGCGGTGCTCGACGGGATCGCGATCGGCCTGACCGAAGGCGCGCGGCAGGCCGGCGTCTCGATCACCGGCGGCGAGATCTCACAGCTCGGTGATGTCGTCCGCGGCTTCGATCTGGTTGGCACTGCGGTCGGGCTGGTGCCGCTCGACCGCATCCTCGTCGGCCGCGATCTGGTACCGGGCGACCGGGTCATCGGCATCGCCAGCAGCGGTCTGCACAGCAACGGTTTCACCCTGACCCGCCGCGTGTTCTTCGACATCGCGAAGGTCGGGATCGACCACGTCTTCCCCGAGCTGGGCTGCCCGCTCGGCGAGGAGTTGCTGCGCCCGACCCATATCTATGTGCCGGAAATCCTCGAACTCCTCAATGCGATCGCCTCGATCAAGGCGCTGATCCATATCACCGGCGACGGGCTGATGAACCTG
>DATARH010000184.1:0-1556 GCA_036264235.1 Allostellaceae bacterium | reverse complement strand
AAAATGCGCAATCCGCCGAGCTGCGACAGGAAGCCGACGACGCCGATCAACACGGTCTGCACCGGCGCCGCGGCCTGCGCCGCGAGCCCGAGGTCGAAAGAGAAGACCGCCATTCCGAGTGCCGCCAGCGGCACATAACGGGCGCTGACCTCGCCGCGCATCAGCCGCCCGCATAGGGTCGAGCCGACGCCGACGCCGATCGAGAAGGCGGCAAGGAACAGGACAACTACGCTGCTGTCCGCACCCAGCGTCATCTTGGCGAAGGACGGCAGCTGCGACAGCGACACCGCGCCGACCAGCCAGAACCAGGATGCTCCGAGGATCGACAACCGCACGTCTCGGCGTTCCCATGCGTGGCGCAGAATCCCAGCGGTTGCCGTCGCCAGATTCCAGCTGAGCCGCAGAGCGGGGGCTGGAGCCGGGGCGGCCGGCACCCGCAGGCTCGCGGCAAGGCCGAAACCCGCGCAGACCAGTAGCAGCAGGCAGCAGGCGGCCGGTCCCCAGGCAACTGCGACCGCGACACCGCCGGCGATCGTGCCCGCAAGAATCGAGAGAAAGGTGCCGGCTTCCATCAAGGCGTTGCCGTCGACCAGCTCGCCGGTCGCGAGATGCTGCGGCAGCAGTGCATATTTGACCGGACTCGAAAACGCCGCTTGCGTCCCGAGCACGAACAGCAGGACCAGAGAGAGCGCCAGATTGCCGGTCAGCAAGGCGGCCGCAGCGCCGAACACGGCGACGAGCTCGGCGGCTTTGAGGATCTGCAATAGACGCGAGCGCTCGAACCGGTCGGCGAGCTCCCCGGCGCTCGCCGAAAACAGAAAGAACGGCGCGATCAGCGCGCCGCCGGCAATAGCAGCGACCGCGCCGGGATCGGGACCGGCGGCAGCGCCGTAGGTGATCAGCATGATGAAGCCGCTCTTGAACAGATTGTCGTTGAACGCCCCGGTGGTCTGGGTCAGCAGCAGCGGCAGGAAGCGCCGCGTCCGCAGCAATTCGATCTGCTTGGTCATTCTTCAGTCTCGCTGTTTTTGTATTGCCGCCCAGATACCCTGGGCAATGTCCTCGGCGGCCTCCGAGAGGGGGCGGGTGAGCCGCCCATAAGTGCGGAAAGTGACGGCCTGGATGACCCGGCCCATCACCAGCGCAGTCGCCAGCACGCCGTCCAAGGAGGCGCTTAGCCGCTTCGCCGAAGGGTCGATCGATCTCCTGCACATCGACGGTGCACATGTTATCCGGATATAGTGCGCAACTTCATTACGTGACGACCGGAGTCGAGTGAGGATGCCGTCGGGCTCTTTCACGATACCGCCGTCGAGGGTGCCGCATTCGGGGGGCCTATGTTTTCCTGGGTGCCCCGTTGACGGCGCGATCTCGGCCAGTCGATGAGACGACCCCCGAAGGGCCTCCGGAGGGGCCGGGATCTGCAAGAGACCGGCGGTCGCAGGATGAGCGGCCAGGCCCCCCCGCGCCGGCGCCCCCACAAGGTGCCGCTGACCGTCGTCGCCATAGACGGTGGCGCCGCCCACGAACTGACCCGCATGGCGGTCGAGCATACG
>DATARH010000178.1:0-6934 GCA_036264235.1 Allostellaceae bacterium | reverse complement strand
CAGTATTAGCGCGCAATTCGTTCGGCATTCGACGACAGCCCGCCGGTATTCGTCCCACAAAACAGTTGTGTCCTATTTATCCGCGGGGACGGATTTGCCTCGATGGACCGCCGCAATGCAGGAGTAAACATGAGCGCAGGGCCGCTGCTGGTGACGTATCCGCTGACCGAGCGCAGCCGCGCGATCATCGCCGCGGAGCTCGGCGGCGCTACCGAAATCGTCTACCTCGCCGAGCTCGCACCGGAAGACCGCGCGGCGGCATTGCGCCGGGCCGGGGCGGTCCTCGCGAACGACACCTCGACCGAACTCAAACCCGGCGAATCGGAATTGCTGTGCAACGCAAAGCTGCTGCAATTCACCGCCGCCGGCATCGACTGGGTCCCCACCCGCGATCTGCCGCCGGCCTTGCCGGTCGCCGGCAATCGCGGCGCCTCGGCCGAGCCGATGGCCGAGCATGTCGTGGCGATGGCGCTCGCCGCCGCAAAGCGGCTCTTCATCGAGCACGACAAGCTGAAAGCCGGCGAGTTCAACCAGCGCAGCCCGAACAAGATGCTGCGCGGCGGCGTCTGCGGCATTCTCGGCTTTGGCGGGGTCGGCCGCGCGACAGCGCGGCTGATGCGCGCCTTCGGCATGAAGATCCACGCGATCAACACGCGCGGACAAAGCGATGAGCCGACCGACTGGATCGGCCCACCTGAGCAGCTCGACGAGATACTGGCGGCGGCCGACATCTTCGTCGTCTGCACGGCACTAACCGTGAAGACCGAGGGTATGATCGGCGCCCACGAATTGTCGCTGATGAAGGATGACGCGATCCTCGTCAATGTCGCGCGCGGCGAGATCATCGACGAGGCGGCGCTTTACCGGCACCTGAAGTCGCACCCGCGCTTCTTCGCCGGGATCGACGCGTGGTGGGTCGAGCCGGTTCGCCATCGCCGCTTCGCAATGGATCATCCGTTCCTCGACCTGCCGAATGTGATCGGCTCGCCGCATAATTCCGCCGGCGGCGGCATCTGGCGCGACGTGTCGCTGCGCCGCGCAGTCGCGAATTGCAAGCGGGCGATCCTTGGCGAGACGCCGCTCAATCTGATCGGCCCCGACGAGCGCATGCTTTAGGGCAGAAAGCATTGGCATAGGGCGCGGATTCTGGTGCAGGCTTTATCGGAGTTTGGCCGCCTAGGGGGGGACAGAAAATGACCGCAGCAGCAGCGACGATGCCGGAGCGGGCGGGGTCGGAATACCGCAGGGCGATCACCGCCGGCGTTATCGGCAACGTTCTCGAATGGTACGATTTCGGCGTTTACGGTTATCTCGTGCCGACGCTGTCGACGTTGTTCTTCCCGGCCGGCGACCCGACCGTGGCGCTGCTGTCGACGTTTGCGGTCTTTGGCGTCGGCTTTTTGATGCGGCCGGTCGGCTCGATCGTGTTCGGCATCTACGGCGACCGCTTCGGCCGGCGCGCCGCGCTGTCGGCGGTCATTTTCGTGATGGCGATCGCGACCTTCGCGATGGGCTGCCTGCCGACCTATGCCCAGGCCGGCATTCTCGGCCCGGCGCTGCTGGTCGTGGTGCGGCTATTCCAGGGCCTGTCGGCTGGCGGCGAATGGGGCGGCTCGACCTCCTACATCGTCGAGTTCGCGCCGCAGAACCGGCGCGGCTTTTTCGGTTCATGGCAGCTGGTCGGGGTCGGGGGCGGGTTCCTGCTGGGTTCGCTGACCGCGGCGCTGCTCAATGCCGGGCTGTCGCAGGCCGACAAGCTCGCCTGGGGCTGGCGCCTGCCATTCCTGTTCGGCATCAGCGTCGGCATTGTCGGGGGCTACCTGCGGTGGCGGCTCTCCGACACCCCGAAATTCACTGAGCTGGAGGAGAAGCACGCCGTCGCGCAGGCGCCGCTCGCCGAGGCATTTCGCGAGTACCCGCGCGAGACGCTGCTGGGCTTCGGCATCACCCTGCACAACACGGTGGCCTACTACATCGCGCTCGTCTACATGACGAGCTACATGCAGACTGCCGGCAAGCTGCCGCAAGGCACCGCGCTGTGGATCAACACCTCATGCCTGGCGCTGTTCGTCGTTTTGATGCCGGTGATGGGCTGGATCTCGGACCGGGTCGGGCGTCGGCCGCCGCTGATCTTCTCCTGCATCGGCTATCTGCTGCTCGGCTATCCGTTCTTCCTGATGTCGTCGTCGGGCAATGTCGGGCTGACGATCGTCTCGCAGGTGCTGATGATCCTGCTCTACGTGCCTTATGCCGGCGCCTGCCCGGCCTATTACGCCGAGATCTTCCCGACCCGGGTGCGCTACACCGCGCTGTCGATCGGCTACAACATCGCGGTCGCGGTGTTCGGCGGCTTCGCGCCGTTCATCGCCACGTTCCTGGTGCAGCAGACCGGCCGGACGACGGCGCCGGCGATCTACGTCATCGTGGCGGCGATCGTCACGCTGATCATTCTGTTGCGAAGCCGCGAGACCGCGTTTCAGCCGCTTCGGTAAGCCGCGTCACTCCGGCGTCAGCACCTTGCTGACGTCGGCCAAGGTGGCGTCGCTCGGGTCGCTGTGGATCGAGAACCCCAGCTCGCGACACAGCGCGAGCATCCGCTGGTTCTCCCACAGTACCTGTCCGACCAGCTCGCCGATCCGCCATTCCTGTGCGACCGCGATCAGCCGTGTCATCAACAGATGGCCGAGGCCGCGGCCCTTCCAATCGCTGCGCACGGCGATCGCATATTCGGCGCGCCGGCGATCAGGCTCGGCATGAAAACGGGCGACACCGAGCGCGACACCGTCTTTCTCGGCGAGCAGCGCCATCGCGCGGTCGTAGTCGATGTGGGCGAGACGCTCGGCGATGGCATGGCTCAGGCCGCGCACCGCCGCGAAAAACCGCAGGCGCAAATCCTCGGCGCTCATATGCGCCGCAAGATCCTGCAGCAGCGGCTCGTCCTCGGCGCGCAGCGGCCGCAATTTCACCTCGGTGCCGTCGCGCAACCGCTCGGTCGTTTCGAGCCAGGTCGGGTAAGTGCCGTCGGGGTCTCTCTCGGCCATCGGCACTCCGGTCAAAGTTTTTACGCCGGATACAGGAGTTCCGGCGGGCGGCGGACCACGGTCTGCCGACCGCGCTTCCACACCGCGAGCGGCGGCCGGATTTCGGCAACCGCCTGCTCCGGCGTTTCGGCATCGACGACGACGATATCGGCCGGCTTTCCGACCGCCAGCCCGTAATCCTCGAGGCCTAGCAGCCGCGCCGAATTCTCGCTCAGCATCAGAAACAGCTCGCGCAGCTGCGCCGGCACCGCGATCTGCAGCAGATTGGCGTGCAGATTGGCGATCCGGATCAGCGAGCAGTCGCCATAAGGTGTCGCCGGGTTCAGGATGTTGTTGCTCGACAGCGAACAGGTGACGCCATGCGCCGCCAACAGGTTAGCGTCTGCGACGCCGCGCAGCACCGCATGATCCTGATGGCGGCCCATCAGGTACAAATCGGTCGCCGGCAACACCGTCACCGCGATCCCGGCATCCGCGAGCCGCCGCGCCATCGCCGCCGCGTCGCTCGGCGGCATCAGCGACAGTTTTGCCATGTGGCCGACGGTGACGCGACCGCCGCGCTGGTAGCGCTCTGTCAGCTCAAGGGTCTTGTAAATATCCATGTGCTCGGTGCTGTCGCCGACATCGAGATGCAGGTCGAGCGGCACGTCGAACTCGCGCGCCAGCGCAAAAATCCGTTCCAGTTGCGTAGAAGGGTCGCTGTCGTAACGCGGCGCGGCGCCAAGCACCGGCGCGCCGGCCTTCAGCGCCTCCACCAGCAATTCCTCGGTGCCGGGATAGTTGGTCAGCCCTTCCTGCGGGAAGATGCAGATCTCGATATCGATTGCCCACCGGTAGTCGCGGGCCAGAGCCGCGATCGCCTCGAAGCCGCGCAGCCCGATGCCGGGGTCGGCCTCGACCTGGGTGCGCATCCGTGTCGTGCCGTTGACCAGGCATTCGCGCAACGTCACCTCGGCGCGCTGATAAACGTCCTCGACCGTCATGGCCGGCTTTAGCGGCTTGACCGCGGTCACCGGGTTGACCCGTCTGCCCTCCGGCGGCGGGCAGCGGCCAATGATGCGGGACTTGTCGAGATGGATATGCGTCTCGATCAGCCCGGCACAGACCAGCCGGCCGCCGGCATCGTATTCCTGCGCCTCGCCGCTCAGCGCCTTGTCGATCGCGGCGATCCTGCCGCTCTCGACGGCAATGTCGAGCGGACCGTCGCCGAGCCGGTTGGCGAGAACCGCATTCCGGACGATCAGATCCATGGCTGCACTGCCGCTTATGCCTAGGTCCCGAATGCTTTAATATCAACGGCGATGCCGGGCAACGCCTTGATCGAGAACAATCGGCGGAACTGGGACGAGCGGGTGGCGATCCACCGCGCCGACCGCACCGGCTTCTATGCGATCGAGCGTTTCCTGGCCGGCGACAAGAGCCTGCATGCGATCGAGACCGGTGAACTTGGGGATATCAGCGGCAAGCGCCTTCTTCATCTGCAGTGTCACTTCGGGCTCGACACATTGATCCTGGCGCGGCACGGCGCCGATACGACCGGGCTCGATTTTTCACCTGCGGCGATCGCCGAAGCACAGCGACTCGCGGCCGAGACCGGACTCGCGGCCGAGTTCGTCTGCGCCGAACTCTATGACGGGCGCGAAGCGGTTGCCGGCGAATTCGATGTGGTCTTCACCACCTGGGGCACGATCTGCTGGCTGCCCGACATGCCGCGCTGGGCACGGGTGATCGCCTCGCTGCTGGCGCCGGGCGGCTTTCTGTATTTCGCCGACGCGCACCCGAACATGCTGGTGCTGGAAGAGCGTGACGGCCGGTTGGTGCACGAATACGCGATCGACACACCGCCCGACCGTCCGCTCGTTTTTAACGAGCCGCAAAGCTATAGCGGCGATCCGACACCGCTGACCGCGCGCCGGACCTATGAATGGATACACTCGCTGTCGCGCGTCCTCGGCGCGTTGCTCGATGCCGGACTGACGCTCGAATTCCTGCACGAGCATCCGGTGTTGCCATGGCGGCCCTTCCCGATGTGCGTGCCGGCGGCAGGCGGCATGTACCGCCTACCCGACCACATCCCGAGCTTCCCACTCTCCTATTCGCTGCAGGCCCGCAAGGTGAAGTCTTAGCTCCTGCTCAGGCGTAGATCTTCACCAGCTCCTCGTGGGTGCGTTTGACTGCTTCCTCGGGCGCCATGCCCTGGACGGCCTTGGCGTACATGTCGGAGATCAGATATTTCGAGATCACCTCGGCCGCTTTGCGGCCGGCCGGGCCGGCATAGCCGGCGAAGCGTCCGCTTTCCGCCGCGGTGCGGAACGGCAGCATGATCGGGTCTTCCTTCCACAATGCGTGCTTTTCCCACATCTTGGTCGGCCCGACCGAGAACCCCTGCTGCGTCACCCACCACTGCTCGTAGATCTTCTCGCTGTGGAACCAGCGCAGGAAGTCCTTCGCCGCCTTCTGCTGCTTGCCGTACCCCATCACCATGTCGGCGAACGGCACGTGATAGCTGAAATTGCCGGCCGGCCCTTTGGGCAGCGGCGTATGGAAGATGTCGTCCTTGAGCGGCTTGCCGTCCTGGGTCTGGTAGGTGTCGGGCTTCTTCTTCGCTTCGATGTAGATCGAAGCGCCGTTGTTGGTGGCGCTGATCGTGCCCGAAAGGAAGGCCCGGTTGTTGCCGGAATCGTCCCAGGCGAGGCCGCCTTCGTCGCAGGCATCCTTCCAGAAGGCGACCGCGAATTTGACCGACTCGATCGTCTCCTTGCTGTTCAGCACGACGGTCTTACCATCGGTCTCGACCTCCTTGCCGCCCCACGACCACAGATACGGGTACCAGAACGCGTTGGCGTCGCCAAAGGCGTGCGCCAGCGTCTGACCGAGCGGATGGCCTTTCGCTTTCAGCTTTTTGCCGGCCTCGCGCCATTCCTCCCAGGTCGCCGGATATTTCTCCGGCCCGTAGCCGATCTCGTTCCACCATGAGGCGCGGTTGGCGATCTGTAAGCCGACGATCGTGTTGGGTACCGCGAGCCACTTCTTTCCGTCATAGGCGATCGCCTTCGCCGTCTCGTAAAATCCGCCCTGCGCCTTGTCGATCTCTTCGCAGATATCGCTGACATCGACGACGCTGTCGCCGTAGAGCTGCGCCCAGTTGTTGATCGCACTGATGATGTCAGGACCGCTGCCGGAGGAGACCGCCGAGGTCACCCGCGCCTGGATCGTCAGGCCGTCGACGCCCTCGAGATTGATCTTCATCCCGAGGTCCTTCTGGCACAGCTCGTTGATCTTGGTTCGGACGGTCTGGTCCGAGAGCGGCACGTAATCCGAGCCTCTGACCCAGTGCAGCGTCGTGCCCTGGGCGAAGGCCGGTGCCCGGCCGGTCGCCAGGATCGCCGCGAGGCCGCCGCTTGCGGCGGTGGCGAGACTGCCGGCGGAAACCTGCAATACCCGGCGTCTGGTGATCCTTGCCATATGCGCGCCTCCCTCTTGCCGATTTGCTTGTGATTGCCGGTCAGCATGGAAGAATGAGGCCGCCGCTGCAAGGATCGGCGTGTCGGGACCGGATCGGAGGAGTGGATGGGCGAGTTTGCGTTGGGCCAGCCGGTATCGCGCTTCGAGGACCCGCGCCTCTTACGCGGCGGCGGCCGCTACATCGATGACATGGTGTTGCTGCGCATGGCGTACGGCCATGTACTGCGCTCGCCGCACGCGCACGCCCGCATCCTCTCGATCGATACGACCCGGGCGAAGGCCGCGCCCGGCGTGCTGGCGGTCCTGACTGGCGCCGATTGGCAGCAATCGGGCTGGGGCGACCTGCCGGTTCCCGGCGGGTTGAAGCGCGCCGACGGCGCTGCGGCCTTCAGGCCGCGCTTCCCGGCGCTGGTTTCCGACCGCGTGCG